>CAXQUZ010000719.1:0-3115 GCA_964226865.1 Myxococcota bacterium
CGAGAGCATGCGGGGACTGGAGGTCAGACGTGTGCTCGTCCGATCTGAGCTGGGCGAGGTGAAGCCCACCTGGGACAACGGCATGTCGTGGACCCCGCTCCACCCGGCGAGCGCCGCCCCGGTCACGGTCGCCCTCTCGGCGGCGGGCGTCTCGCGCACGGTCTCGGTCATGCCCGGCCAGCTCGCCCTGCCCGCCAGCGGCAGCCCCCGCCAGCGCGCCCTGCTCGCCCGATGGCAGGCCGCCGCGCCCGCCCTGTGGGTGGGCCAGGAGGTCCCGATCGTCGCGGCGGTGGTGGCCCCGGGCGCCGCACCAGCCGCCGCCCCCGCTTCGCCCTCCTCGGGCGCTGGCGCGGCTGCGGGGCCCGCTGCCACCGCCCCGGCGGCGCGCAGCAGCGGGGGCCTCAAGCCCTCCGGCGCCGGCACCACCTGGGCCCCCGCCTGGGTGCGCCTGAGCGCCCGCTGGCACCCCATCACCATGGACTACGCGAGCAAGCAGGACGGCAGCGCCGCGGGCCCCGAAGAGTCGGCCTGGTTCTCCGGCGCGCTCTACAAGGGCGACCCCTTCGGCGGCACGGGCTTCGGCCTCGGCGCCCTGGTCACCCTCGGCGACAGCCCCTGGCAGCTCGACGCCGATCTGCGCCGCTTCGCCACCCCGGTCGGCGCCGACCACAGCTTCCCCTCCTGGGAGGCCCCCGAGGGCACCGACTTCGCCGCCCCCGACGACCTCTATGACGACGAGGAAGAGACCTGGACCACGGCATTCTGGCGGATCGGCGCCCGCTACCGCATGCCGCTGGCCAGCGTCGAGGGGCTCCACGGCTGGGGCGCCCTCGGCCTCGCCCACGAGGAGGCCCTGCTCTTCACCTGGCAGGACCGGGCGCCCGCCATGACCGAGGTGGCCCTCTGGGGCGCCCGCCTCGGCGCCGGCCTCAGCTACGAGCGCAAGCGCCTCTTCCTCGACGCGGGCCTCGCCGAGCTGCTCGCGCCCTGGCCCGTCGCGACGGCCCTCGACCTCGACCTCGAGGTGGCCGTGCTGCCCCAGCTGGCGGTGCGGGGCGGGCTCGACAGCACCTGGCGCAGCATGCGCTTCGCCGTCGACGACAGCGAGGTGGCGGTCGGCGACCAGATCCACGGCGTCAGCCTGGGCCTGGTCTACACGCTCCGCTGAGCCGCCCGGCCCGCCTTCAGAGGGCCGTCCAGTTCACCCGGGGCACCCCAGAGCCCGCCGGCGGCGGGTTCGCGCCGACCATGTAGAGGGCCCGCCGGTTGCGGACCTCGTCGACCCCGTCGCCCGTCGCGACCTTGAGCAGGCCCTCGCCGAAGCCGTGGTAGTAGATCGGCCGGTCGTAGCCGTGGTCGCGCAGCCAGCGGGCGATGGCCTTGGCCCGGCGCCGCGACAGCTCGCGGTTGTGGCTGGCGTCGCCCACGGTGTCGGTGCAGCCGGCGATGTAGAGCTTGACGGGCACCACCTCGCCGTACTTCTCGATGACCTCGTTGAGCTGGCGCAGGGTCGACTGGAGCTTGTGTTCCTCGGAGGCGGCGATGGCGTCGCTGTTGCTGTCGAAGAGCACGTCGTCGTGGGGAATGTCGAGGAACCAGGGCGAGTAGGTGAAGCCCGTCCAGGCGGCCGCACCGTGGAGGGTGATGTCGAGCAGCACGACCTCGGCCGGGTCGCCCTCCCAGGGCACGGTGATGGTGCCCGGGCCGGCGTCCAGGGCGACCTCAGACTGGTTGAGCACGGCCTTGCGGGCGCCGTAGACCGTGATCTCGGCCCGCTCCACGCGCTCGGAGACGGCCACCTGGACCGTGTGGGCCTCGAGGTCGGCCGAGGCCCGGGAGAGGTCGACGGCCAGCTCGCCGGCGTAGGCATACTCGATGGGCACGGTCAGCTCGTCGACGTAGCCGTCCTGGTAGACGATGCGCAGGGCGGCCTGGGCCTCGGTGACCGCCGTGTTGCGGTCCCAGGCCAGCACGAGCTGCTTGCCCGCCGCCACGTTGCTGTGGTCGAAGGTGTAGGTCTTGCCGCCCGCTGTGATCTCGGCGTGAAGCTCGGCGACGGGACGCTTCGGCGCGATCACGAGCGCCGGGGGCGCGGCGCCGTCGGGGGCCTGGATGCCCATGTCGACGTCGATGGCGTGGGCGTCGAAGCTCACGATGAGGCCGAGTGCCAGGAGGAGGGAGGGCAGCATGCGGGCTCCAAAAGTAGACAGACGCGGGACCGGGGCCCCCGACTATAGGCCATACTGCGCCCGCACGGTTCCCCGCCCCGCGCGCCGTTCTGGCCCTGGCGGCCCGCCGCCGGCCCGACCTCCCGCACCCCCGGAGCGCCCATGGCCCCCTCCCCGTCCCGTCCGCTCCCCCGGCGCCTCCGCCTGGCCCCCGGCCCGGTGCTCGCGATCCTCTGCGGCGTCGCCGTCGGCTGCAGCTGCAGCACCGACGCCACCGCGGTGGGCGGCCAGACCAGCAGCGGCCTGCCCGACCTCCACAAGGGTCTCCAGACCGGCCTCTGCGAAGAGATCAAGGGCAGCCGCATCCCCGGCGCCGACAGCCACTTCTTCGGCGAGCTCCAGTGGTCGGGCGAGAGCGTCACGGGCAGCGAGTCGTGGCAGCTCCACGCCAACGCCGCCTGGAAGGACAAGGGCGGCAAGGACTGCACCATCCGCTGGAAGGCGACCGGCGCCAAGGTGCCCGTGACCAACTGCGGCGACTGCGACTTCGGCCTGCGCCTCACGGCCGCGCCCGAGCTCTCCGGCAGCGACTGCCCGGAGGAGCTCACCAAGCGCGAGGCGAAGCCCCAGGAGCTCCGCTACGATGTCAAGCTCCAGGCCGACGGCACGAGCTTCGTCTACTACGCGAAGAGCGGCCGGCTGATGGCCGAGGGCTACCACACCGACGGTGCCCTCAACTACCGCACCCAGCACCAGTGCAAGTGGTTCTGAGGCCCGCCCCGGCCCCAGCCCGCTCCCCCCCACGCGGCCGGTCCGCGCCCCCGGAGACGCCCATGCGACGCGCCCCCTCCCCCGCCCCCCGCCTCCTCGGCCTCGCCCTGGCCCGCTCGGCCTGCAGCGCCGGCGTCGACGACAAGTCGGCCGACGAGACCGAGGACGGCCCCGGC
>CAXQUZ010000720.1:0-4290 GCA_964226865.1 Myxococcota bacterium
AGTGTAGAATGTAAGAATCAAGAAGCAGTTAACGTATGGAAAGCAATGTTTCTCTACAATGGCCTGTCTCAGGGCATCGCAGGCCAAGGCGACGGCGGTCGCCAGGCGGACTGGGTGCTGTCGGGCAAGGAGGACGGCGCCCGCCTCGGCACGACGCTGGCGGCCTGCCCGGACGTGGACGGCGACGGCCGCGGCGAGCTGCTGGTCGGCGCCCCCCTGAGCAACCGCGGCGCCCGGCTCGCGGGCCAGGTCTTCCTGCTGACCGGGGGCCGGCTCGACCGGGGCACCGAGGTGCGCAGCGACACCCTCGACCACCGGTGGATGGGGCTGGCCGTGGGCGAGGCGGCGGGCACGGCGCTCAGCTGCCAGCACGACCTGCTGGGGGACGGGGTCGCAGAGCTCGTGGTCGGGGCCCCCTTCGCCGACGGCGACCACGAGGCCGAGGGCGCGGTCTACATCATCGACGGCGCCGGGGCGCCCCCTGCCGGCGACCTGGATCTGGTGGCCGCCCGGGTGCTGCGGGGGCCCCTGACCAACGCATGGCTGGGCCAGTCCGTGGCCACGGGCGACCTCAACGGCGACGGCCTGGCCGAGGTGGTGGCCGGGGCGCCCGGCTTCCTGCGCAACTCGCCCTCGACCACCGCCCGCCGCGGGGCCGGGGCCGTGCTCGTCTGGGACGGGGCCGACCTCCAGGCCGAGGCCGACCCCCTGCCCCGGTTCCGCATCCTCGGGATCAGCGACGGCGACGGCCTCGGGCGCACCGTGCTCCTGGCCGACATCGACGGCGACGGCGACGACGACCTCTTCATGGGCGCCCCCCGCCGCACCCCCGACCCCGACCGGGCCGACACCTTCGAGTCCGGCGCCCTCTACATGCTGCGGGGCGCCCCGGACTACCTCGGCTGGCGCCCCTCCATGACCGCCGACGAGGTCGACCTCATCTGGGAGGAGGAGCGCCAGTTCCTGCGCACGGGCCAGGCCCTCCAGGTGGCCGAGCTCACCGGCGACGGCCAGCTCGACCTGATCCTGCTCAACCGCTCCGACTGAGTCGCGGCGGCCTGCGGCTGGCGCCACCGGTGCGGCCTGCTATGGGGCCCCGCCCCCGCCTCCCGGGACCATCCAGTGTTTCGCGTGCTCGCCCCGGTGCTGCTCACGGTCTTCCTCGACCTCGTGGGCTTCGGCATCGTCATCCCCTTGCTGACCTTCTACGCCGAAGACCACGGTGCCTCGGCGCTCCAGGTCACCCTGCTGATGGCCTGCTACTCGGCCGCCCAGTTCCTCTTCGCACCGCTCTGGGGCGCGCTGTCGGATCGGCACGGGCGGCGTCCCATTATGCTGTTCAGCATCGCAGCCACCTGCCTGGGCCTCGCCGGCTTCGCCGCCGCCCAGGAGCTGTGGATGCTGTTCCTGTTCCGCACCCTCCACGGCGCGGCGACGGCCAACATCTCGACGGCCCAGGCGGCCATCGCCGACGCCACGCCCCCCGAGAAGCGGGCGATGGGCATGGGCCTCATCGGCGCGGCCTTCGGCGTGGGCTTCACGGTCGGCCCCTTCATCGGCGGCGAGCTCTCGGCCTGGGGCCACAGCACCCCCATCTGGTTTGCGGCGGCCCTCAGCGCGCTGAACTTCGTGGTGGCGCTGGTCCTGCTTCCCGAGACCCGGCGGCCCGACAGCACCACCCGGCCCCGGCCCATCCACCCCGCCGCCTTCCTGCGGGTGCTGCGCCACCCGGTGGTCGGCCTCTGCGTCGCCCTCACCTTCCTCAGCACGGTCGCCTTCGGGCTCATGGAGAGCACCTTCACGCTCTTCGCCGAGCACGTGCGCGACCTCGACGCCCCCCACGTCGGGCGCATGTTCGGCGTCGCCGGGCTCGTGATGATCTTCGTCCAGGGCGGCATGATCCGGCCCCTCGTGGCCCGCTTCGGCGAGGCCCGCCTCGTGCCGGTGGGCGTGGCCATGCTCGCCGTGGGCATCGCGGCCCTCCCCCACTTCCCGCCCACGGTGCCGATGCTCGCGGTCTTCGTGTTCATCGCCGTCGGCCAGGGCATCTCGAGCCCGAGCCTCCAGAGCCTCGTCTCGAAGGGCGCCAGCGCCGACGAGCAGGGCTTCGTCCTCGGCACGAACCAGTCGCTCAGCGCCCTCGCCCGGGTGGTCGGCCCGACCCTCGGCGGGCTGCTCTACAGCAACCTGCTGCCGGCGGCGCCCTTCTGGGCCAGCGGCCTGCTGCTCGCCTTCGGGGTCGTGCTCGCCCGCAAGGCCGTCCAGCGGCTGCCCCCCGCCGTGCCGGGAGAGGCGCCGGCCCACTGAGGGCCCCGGGGCTCAGGCGCTGGCGGCCCGATCGATGGTCGCCGCCGCCTCGTCGAGCTGGATCGCCGCCGGCCAGCGCTTGCGGGCGTGGGCCAGCTTGCGCTCCGCTTCGGCCACCATGCCGTTCTCGACGAGCTGCTCGACGAGGATGACCACGGCCTCGGGGGTCGGGGCCTTGGCCAGGGGGTCGTCCTGGAGGGCGGCATGCAGCCGGCGGAGCTCGCGCTTGAGGCCCGGGCCCAGGTCGGGGAGCTGGGCGAGCTGGGCGATGGCCGCGCGCGCCAGGGGCTTGCGGTTGATGCGCAGCGCCTCTTCGGCGACCCCGAGCAGCCCGGGCCCGTGGCCCGCCACGAGGGCGAGGGCCTGGGCCTCGATGGCCTCCCGCTCGGCGCCCTCGGCGACCCGGGAGCGGCCGAGCAGCTTGCGGGCCTGGCCCGTGCGCATGTTCCGGAGCAGGCGCGGCAGCAGCAGCACCATCAGCGCCAGGGCAAAGGCCGGCACCGCCCACGGGGGCAGGGTGATGCCCGCCGCCGCCAGCAGCTGGCCCACCGCCTCGGTCATTCCGCCCATTCCGCCCATCGCGCGCACTCCTCGTCGCCGGCGGGCGTGTCTCTATGCACGGCGGCGCGCCCGTCCAGCCCCCCCGCGGGGCGCCCCGGGGGCGTCCGGCATCAGATCGGCTGTGGGCTGCCGATTCTGCAGATCCCCGCCCCCCGCGCGGTAGACTGCCCGACCGGAGGAGCGATGCCCGCCGCCCGACGCCCCCATCTCCCGCTGCTGATCCTGCTGGGCTCCGCCTGCACCCAGGACTACTCGGTCAAGGACATCCCCGAGGTCGAGAACGCCGACGACACGGGCACCGCACCGGTCCGTGGCCTCGACGAGTCGGTGGTGGCGCCCGCGTGGTGTCCGCCGGACGACAGCCTCCCCACCTCGGTCGACCTCGACGAGAGCTGCGCGAACGACATCGTCACGGGCAGCATCGAGGGCGTCATCGAGTGGGAGCTGAGCTCCTGGTCGAACTATGGCGAGTACTCCCAGGTCGTGATGGCCCCGCTGGTCGGCCAGCTCGACGACGACAACGGCGACGGCATCGTCGACCGCACCGACGTGCCCGACATCGTGGTGATCACCGACGACGAGGGTCTCAACACCCACAAGAAGGGCGTGCTGCGCGTCACTCCCGGCGACGGCATCACCGGCGGCCGGGCCCTGCAGCGGGTCGACCTCGAGCAGGACGGCCAGCTCATCCAGGTCTACCCCTACCGCTACGGCAATGCGGCGCTGGGCGATGTCGACAACGACGGCGTGCCCGAGATCGTGGCCATCGTCCAGGCCATCGTGGGCCCGGGGGGCGGCGACGGGGGCGGCGACGAGGCGGGCGACGAGGGCGGCGGCGAAGACACGGGCCTCCCGGGCGAGGACGGCGGGGACGACGGCGGCGACGAAGGCGGCGACCCCGGCGGCGATCCCGGGGGGGACGGCGAAGAGGTGCCCATCGTGCTGGACGACGGCGGCACGGGCGACGTGGGCGGCGCCGACAAGTGCTACGTCGCGGCCTTCAGCCCGTCCCTCGACCTCGACTGGATCGCGCTCGACGCCGAGCTGCCCTGTGGCGGCCACGCCCCGGCCCTCGCCGACCTCGACGCCGACGGCAACCCCGAGGTGGTCGTCAGCACCTGGTACCTCAACGGCGCCGACGGCTCGGTGAAGGTCCAGGCCGGCGGCGGCGCGGGGGGCGTGGGCGCCTACCAGTGGCATCCCGAGATCGGCCACCTGCCCGTGCCCGCCGACCTCGACGGCGACGGTCGCCAGGAGGTTGTGACCGGCAGCACCATCTACGACGCCGACGGCAACGTGCGCTGTGACTTCGCCGATGCCGAGCTGGACGGCTTTCCCGCGGTGGCCGACCTCGACATGGACGGCGATGGCGACGTGGTGAGCGTGGGCAACGGCGCCGCCCGGGTCTTCGACGCCGACTGC
>CAXQUZ010000721.1:0-2318 GCA_964226865.1 Myxococcota bacterium
CTACACGACGCTCGTCCGATCTCAGCGTGGTGCGCCTGGTCGGCGCGATGCTGCGGGCCCGGGGCCTGTCTGTGGGCGAGATGACCTCGCCCCACCTCCAGCAGCTCAACGAGCGCATCGTGGTCGACGGGCGCCCCATTCCCGACGACGAGCTCGGTCCGCTGCTCGAGCGGGTCGCCGACGCCCGCGACCGGTGGGTGCGGGCCGAGCTCGACGACGAGCTGCCGGCGGGCGAGGCGCTGACCTACTTCGAGCTGGTGACCATCGCGGGCTTCGTGCACTTTGCCGAGAAGGGCGTCGACGTCATCGTTGCCGAGGTCGGCCTGGGCGGCCGCCTCGACGCCACCAACGTCGTCGCACCGGTGGCCACGGGCATCGTCTCGGTGGGCATGGACCACATGGCCCAGCTCGGCGACGACATCGGCTCGATCGCTGCCGAGAAGGCGGGCATCGTCAAGCCCGGCTGCCCGGTCGTGGTGGGCCCGCTGCCCCCGCCGGCCATGCGGGTGGTGCGCACCATCGCCCACGACAAGGGCGCGCCCCTGGTCGGCCCAGACGCCGGCTACAGCGTGCACGTCGGCCGAGACGGGGGGCTGCAGTTCTCGCTGGTGGGCGACGAGGACTGGCCGGCCGCCGAGCTCTCGAACCTCGAGCTCTCGCTCAACGGCGAGCACCAGGTCGCCAACGCCGGTGTGGCCCTCGGCCTCGTCAGCGTGCTGCCCGCCAGCCTCCGGCCGTCGCCGGCCCAGATCGCGGCGGGGCTGCGCACGGTCGAGCACGCGGGCCGGCTGGAGTGGCTGGACGAGGATCTGCTGCTGGACTGCGCCCACAACGGCGACGGGGCCGTGCGCCTCGCCGTCTACCTGCGCAGCCTGCCCGACAAGCAACGCCCCCGGGTGCTGCTGCTGGGCATGTCCGAAGACAAGGATGCCCGGGCGGTCACCGCGCCGCTGGCCCCCTTCTTCGACCGCATCCTGACCACCCACTGCAGCCCCCCGCGGGCCATCTCGGCGGGCGACCTGGCCGAGCGCCTCGTGGGCATCGACGTGCCCGTGCTGCCGGCCGGGCCGGTCGAGCAGGCCCTGCAGCTGGCCCGGGCCAAGGGCCCCACGGTGGTGGCGGGCAGTGTGTTCCTGGCCGGGGCCGTGCGCGACCTCTGGATGGGGGACGGCCCGGCCTGAGGGCGCCGGGGCTCAGGGCAGGGGGGGCAGCCCCCGGTCGAGCTCCTTGCGGAACTTCTTGTCGGCGGCGAGCCAGCCCATGACGGCCTTGGTGGCGTCGCTGCCGGTGCAGCCGCCGAAGCGGGCGGGGTTGGCACAGACGCCGGTGGCCTTCGGGCCGCCCTTGCGCTCGCCCCGCTCCAGGCTGGCGGCGAGGGCGGCGAAGAGCGCGGCCCCGTCGGCGGCCAGTGCGGCCTCGTAGTCGGCCCGGTGCTGCTGGGCGGCGGCCAGCGCGGCGGCATCCCCGGCGGCGATGCGCGCTTCCAGTGCGTCGAGCGCGCGCATGAGCCGGTCTTGGTGGGCCTCGAGGCGCGGCCGGAGCAGGGCCTGCTCGAGGGCGTGGGTCGACACCCAGCGGGCGCTGCCCGAGACGGGGGCGGGGGCCCAGGCCCGGTCGGGGGGCACCACCGTGGGCCAGGGGATGGCCTGGATCTCGTCGACGGCCGCCCGCAGGGCCGGATCGGCATCCATGGCCTCGGCGAGGGCGGGGCTGATGTCGGCCCCCTCGCAGAGGGCCTTCTTGCCCATCATGGACGACATGCTGCTCTGGGCGCACTCCGTGACCGTGCGCCCCGCGCTCGCCGCCGGCAGGGCCCGCGCAAGGGCGGCCCCGAACTCGGCGGCCGTGTCGTCCTGGAGCAGCTCCAGGTGGCGCTGGAGGGCGAGGTGCTGGCCGGTGGCCGTGCGGCGCACCTCGGCGGCCCAGTCGGCCATGCCGGCGGGCGCCCGGTCCCCCAGCAGGGCCACCCCGGTGTCGAGGCGCTCCAGGCCGGTGCCGAGGCTGCGGGCGCGGCGCTCGGCCTCCTGGAAGGCGGGGCCCATCGCCTCGGCGCTGCGGCCGAAGGTGGCGCTTGCCCCGGCGACGGCATCGGGGCTGTACCAGGCGGCCTCGGCGGCAGCGGCAGGGCGGGCACCGATCCCGAGGCCCAGGCCGATCGCGAGCAGGGCCCGGGCGACGCGGGCCCAGAAGCCGGTGGGGACGGGACGCGGGCGGGAGGCCGGGGCAGGCATGGGCGGGCTCCAGGGCAGGGGAGGGCAGGCACCCCCTATCGCCAGCGGAGGCCAGATCGGAAGAGCGTCGTGTAGGGAACGAGTGTC
>CAXQUZ010000722.1:0-2480 GCA_964226865.1 Myxococcota bacterium
ATAAAGACTTATTTGCCTACAGGTATGACTGGGACGATCATAGAAGGTTTTTAATTGCTGATTTTAGAGAATTAATTGGTGCCGCTCATGCTACAGAAATACCTGCAAGCCCGACAAGCGCTGGTACATGCCCTTTGTGTTGCTGAGCATTGTGTGGGCCGTGAGCATCCACTCGGTGACGGCCTTCCTCTTCTCGGGACTCGGCGGCCGCCCGTTCTGGAACACGGCGCTGCTGGCCCCCCGCTTCCTCGTCTCGGCCTTCGTCTCGGGCCCCGCCTTCATCATCCTGGCGCTGCAGGTCATCCGGCGGGTGGGCGACCTCAAGTTCAGCATGAAGCCGGTCTGGACCCTCGTGCGCATCCTCCGGGTCACCGTGCTCATCAACCTCTTCCTCGTGATGAGCGAGGTCTTCACCGAGTTCTACACCGGCGGCAGCCACACCGCCTCGGCCCAGTACCTCTTCCTCGGACTGCACGGCCACGATGCGCTCGTGCCGTGGATCTGGACCGCGGTGGTCTTCAACATCGCCGCGGCCGGGCTGCTGCTCTTCGCCTCGGGCAAGCGCAGCCTCTGGCTCATCGACCTCGCCTGCGTGCTCACCTTCATCGCGATCTGGATCGAGAAGGGCATGGGTCTCGTGGTGCCGGGCTTCGTGCCCAGCACCCTGCACGAGGTGGTCGAGTACGTGCCCAACGAGCTCGAGTGGCGCGTGGTCGCCGGCGGCTGGGCACTGGGCCTCATAATCTTCACCCTCGGCGTGAAGCTGGCCATCGCCGTCTTCACCGGCCGCATGCACCCCGACGCCCCTGCGGCGGTGGAGGCCTGATGCCCGTGCTCAGCGCCGTGCTCACGCTGCCAGACGAGCCCGCGGCCCGCGACCGGGCCCTCGACCGCCTCCGGGCGCTCTCCGGCGTCTCCCTCGGCGTGGAGCACGCCGGCGGCCGCCTCCCCGTGGTGCTCGAGTCGGCCACCCGGGCCGAGGACAAGGCCCTGTGGGAGGCCGTCTCGGCCGTGCCCGAGCTGCTCCACGTGGAGCTCGTCTTCGCCGACTTCTCCGATCTCGACGACACCGGTGGGCCGCCCTCGCGCCGCCGGTCGTCTGCTCGCCCCTCCCCAGCCCTTCCCTCTCCCGCAATGGACCAGCCATGAGCACGGACCGTCGCTCCTTCCTCAAGCTCTCCGCCATGGCGGCCGCGACCGCCGCCGCTGCCCGCACGGGCGCCAGTGCCGCGGCGCCCCGCCAGACCCCCGACGGGGTGACCTGGGACAAGGCCCCCTGTCGCTTCTGTGGCACGGGCTGCCACGTGCAGGTGGGCGTCAAGAGCGGCAAGGTCGTGGCCATCGCCGGCGACCAGAACGCCGAGGTCAACAAGGGCCTGCTCTGTGTCAAGGGCTACCACGTCGGCCTCGCGCTGTACGGCAAGGACCGCCTGACCACGCCCCTGCTGCGCAAGAACGGCCGCCTGCAGCCCATCTCCTGGGACGAGGCCCTCGACATCGTCGCCGACCGCATCGAGCAGGACCCCGCGGGCTTCGCCATCTACGGCTCCGGTCAGTGGACCATTCCCGAGGGCTACGCCGCCCAGAAGTTCATCAAGGGCGGCCTGTCGAACAACCACATCGACCCCAACGCGCGCCTGTGCATGGCCAGTGCCGTGACCGGCTTCATCGCCGCCTACGGCGTGGACGAGCCCGCCGGCTGCTACGACGACCTCGACGCCGCCGATGTCGTCATCATGTGGGGCAACAACCCCGCCGAGATGCACCCCGTGCTCTTCAGCCGCATCATCGACCGCCGCAGCCGCGGCGAGAAGGTGATGCTCATCGACATCGGCACCCGGCGCACCCGCACCACGGCCCACTGCCAGGAGTACCTGGAGTTCAAGCCCAACACCGACCTCGCCATCGCCAACGGCATCGCCCAGCAGCTCATCGCCAACGGCACCTGGGACCGCGCCTTCGTCGAGCAGCACTGCGCCTTCCGCAAGGACTCCGAGCCCGCCGCGCTCAAGGGCGAGGCCATGGACTTCGAGGCCTACAAGGCCGCCATCGCTGAGTACACGCCGGAGCACGTGCAGCGCATCTCCGGGGTGCCGGCCGAGAAGATCCGCATGCTGGGCAAGCTCTTCGGGCGCAAGGACATCAAGATCACGAGCCTGTGGTGCATGGGGGTGAACCAGCACACCCGCGGCACGGCGATGAACACGCTGATCCACGGCATCCACCTGCTCTCGGGCCACTTCGGCACCCCCGGCGACGCCCCGACCAGCCTCACGGGCCAGCCCTCTGCCTGCGGCACCGCCCGCGAGGTGGGCACCCTCGCCCACGCCCTGCCCGGTGGACGTGTGGTCGCCAAGGAGGCCCACCGCGCCCAGGCCGAGGAGTACTGGAACCTGCACAAGGGCCGGGTGAACCCCAAGCCCGGCTACCACACCGTCGAGATGTTGAAGCGCTGGAGCACGCCCAAGGACAAGGGCGGC
>CAXQUZ010000723.1:0-21344 GCA_964226865.1 Myxococcota bacterium
TGACTTGCCCGAAAGCAATCCAACGTGTTGTGTAGCGCGTCGAAAACTCTATTTGGTTCTTGACGAGAACTACTGCCTGATTTTCAAAGACCGGACCGTCGCCGGTGGGTCCGAGCTGCGACCGCCAACCTTGCGGAGGGAGGAGCGCAGCCCGTGATTTCCGCCCTTCCGAGCGGCCCCGCCCTCTTATCGAGGAGCGAAGTGGTTGGCAAGGACTTTTTTGCCCGAGGGCAGGACCTTGCCCGCTGACCACGCGAAGCATCTGAGCTTCGGCCGGCGAAGCACCCTGAGGGCGGGGCCGGGGGTCGGCGTGTTGCGGCGGGGCGTTCCCGTCGCGACCCACCCAGTATACGGCTCTGGCTGCCGTCTGTCCAAGAGCTTTCTCAAGAAAAGTGGGAGATTCTGGAAGGACCGGCCCGGAAACGGGGTTGCTGCGCCGCTTCTCGGGGAGGGTCCGAGATCGTCGCTCAGGGCGCGTCGGCGCGAGGCCCCTGCCGGCGGCGACGCCGGGCGGCGACGAGGAGGCCCCAGAGCGAGAGGAGCAGGCCCGGGCCAGCGGGGCCCGCACTCGCACAGCCGGCGCCGCCCTGGGCCGCGGGGCCGGGATCCGGGACCGGGGGGGCCGCAGCGCAGCGGGCCGGGCCCTGGATCGGATCGGAGGGAGCGAGGGCGGCCCAGCGCGCTCCGTAGACCGCCTCGGCCTCGGCCCGGCTGCCCAGCCAGAGCGCGTCGGGCAGGGCGAGGCCGGCCAGGCCGCCAGCGACGTCCATGGAGCCGGTGGGGTTGTCGGGGCCGAAGGCGCTCTCGAGGATGGGGTCGGGATCGAAGAGCAAGACCTGTTCGCACTGGTCGAAGGCGACGGGGCCCTCGAAGACGAGGCGCGGGCTCGGGGCCGTGAAGTCGTAGCCGCGGCCGTCGCCGGTGGTGCCCACCATGCGAAAGGGGCGGGGGTCGGACGCGTCGAGGGTGAGCTCGAAGCGGCACTTGAGGCCCGGATCGAGGTAGTGCGCCCCGGGGGTGAGGAGGTCGAGCCAGCCGCCGCGCAGGGGGGCGCGGATGCTGCGGGTGTCGCTGCCGTCGCAGGCGCTGAGCTCGAAGGTCCACATGCGGAGCTCGGCCACGTCGAGGATGCCCTCGCTCGGGCGGAGCATCACCATGTGCATCGGCTGGAGGGGAGCGCAGCCGGCCCCCAGCGCGCAGGCGGCGAGGACGAGGCCCCGCCAGCGCTGCCGCCCGTGTTCGGGGCCCGGCAGGGGGCGGCTCAGGCGGCGCCCGGGTCCGCCTCGTCGGCGGCGTCGGTCTCCCAGCCCTGGAGCACGAGCATCATGGCGGGGATGAAGGCGAGGCCCATCGGCAGCAGCAAGCGCACCTCGCGGATGCGGCCGAAGGCGAAGATGAGGCCGATGTAGGGGCCCATCACGAGGATGAGGCGCCGGAGCCGCGGGGGCACGCTGCGCCAGCCGAGGAAGGGCAGCAGGGTCCAGGTGCCAGCGAAGGCGAGCGCGTAGCCGATCCACTCGGTGCGGGTCAGGTTGCTCATGAGGAAGTCGGCGGCGGACTTGCCGTTGGCCCAGCCCGTGACCTCGACCACCGTGCGCACCCCGACGAAGGGCACCAGCCAGGCCAGGCCCAGGGCGCCGGCGCGGAGGGCCAGCTTCTGGAGGGGCTCTTCGCCCCAGCGCAGCGCGATGTGGATCGGGACGAGGAAGACCACCGTCTCACGGTTCAGGGCCCCCAGCACGATCATGGGGAACAGCCAGGCGTCCTTGCGCTTCATCGTCAGGTAGGCGCCGAGGGTCCAGAGCATGAGGTCGGGCGCGCTGGCGGGCTGGAACCAGTAGTGCTCGAAGCTCGGGCCGTGGAGGGCCGCGAGCAGCAGGGTTCCGGCCAGGGCCCAGGCCCGGGGCAGGAAGAAGCGCTGGAAGCCGTGAAAGGCGAGGAAGGTCACGAGCATCGAGACCCAGCGGATGGCCAGGTAGCCGCCCTCGCGCCGATCTTGCTCGCTGATGGGCAGGGGGGCGAGGGCGCGGCTGATGCCCTCGGCGGCGTAGGGCACGGCCAGCCGGTAGGCCCAGGGGCTCTCGCCCCGCATGTCGATGATGCGCTCGTGGCGGGCCGTCCGCTTGTGGTCCTTCGGCCCGTAGTTCACGTTGTAGCCGTGGAGCGACGTCAGGATGGTGGACAGGCCCACATAGAGGAGGACCATGGCCACGAGGCTGCGGGTGCGGGCGGAGAGGCGTGTCATGACGCCAGCGGCCATAGCGCGTGGGGCCGCCGGCTTCACGCGGGGATGGGCCGGCCGCCCGCGCTAAGCTGGGCGCTCCCCCAGAGAGAGGGCGCGCATGGCGCCGCAGACCCCGCCGCATCACCGGGCCGCGATCGCCGTGATGGTGGGCGGACTCGTGGCCGTGGGGCTCGGTCTGGCCCGGGGCGCGCCCGGCAGCCTCCTGCTCGCCCACCCCCTGGGCGAGGCGGGGGGCCACCTCTGGCTGCAGTGGCTGCTCGAGCGGAGCCTCGCGGGCGGCGGGGGCTTCGTCGGTGCGGAGGGCGTCGTCATGGGCGAGCGGCTCTGGGTGCTGCCGACCGACGGGCTCAGCCGGCTGCTGGGGCTGCCCCTGGGGCTGCTCTTCGGGCGGGTCGTGGCCTTCGATCTGACCGTGCTCGGGCTGCTCGCCCTGGGCACCGGTGCCGTGGCCCGGCTCGCCGGAGCGCTCGGCGCCCGACCGCTGCCGGCCGCCCTTGCCAGCCTGCTCTTTCTCTGGAGCCCGGCGCTGCTGGGCTTCGCGGCCGACGGGCGGGTCGACTCCCTCGGCATCGTGTGGCTGCCGGTGCTGGCCCTGGCCTGGCTGCGGGCGACCCGGGCGCCGTCCTGGCGGAGCGGGGCGCTGCTGGCGCTCGCGGCGGTCGCGGTCGCCCTGGCCGGGATCAACCACGCCGTGGTCACGGCCCTGGTCATGGCGCCGCCGACCCTCGTGGCCCTCCTGCGCGACCGCCGCCGGGCCCTGCCCTACGGCATGGGCGCCCTCGCAGGTGGCGTGGCCATCGGCGTTCTCGTCAGCACCTTGCTGGAGGTGGAGGGGCACGATCCGGGCCGGCTCACCCAGCTCAGCAACCCGGAGGGACGCCAGCTCATCACCACGGTGACCACGGCGATGATCCACGAGGGCCGCATGGCCGACTTCTGGTGGGGGGCCCAGCGGCTGCACCGGGCGGCCGGGCCCTTCGACTGGTGGCGGCTGCCCGAGACCGTGCTGCGCATCGCCCACACCCACCACGCCGCCGACACCCTCACCGTGCAGAGCTTCGCGCCGGGCGGCTTCTGGTGGACCCCGGCCGTGCCCTGGGCCCTGGCGGCGATCGGGCTGTGGCGTGACCCCCGGGGCCTCGGCCCCCTCGTGGCCCTCGCGGCGGCCGCCCAGGTGCTGGGCATGGGCTATGGCTTCCCCCACATGCTGCCCCTGAAGCTCGGCAGCCACACCCTCTACGTCGCGCCGGCCGTGCTGCTCGAGGGCATCCCCGGCCTCGACCGCTTCAACAACTACGGGCTGTTCAGCGTCGTTGCGGCCATGGCCCACGCCGTCGTGGCCGCCCGGGTGTTCAGCGGGCTGGCCTGGGGGCGGGTCGCGGGCCTCGCCGCCGTCGGGCTGTGGACGGTCGAGGTCATGCGGGGCCCCGTGCCCCTGCCCCTCGACACCACCCGGGTCGACCTGGATCCCGCGCTGGTCGCTCCCCTGGCCGGGCTGCCCGCCGACGAGGGGGTGCTCACCCTCCCGCTCAGCCGCGACCTGGCCTTTCTGCTCCAGAGCCACCACGGCCACCCCACCCCCCACCGGTTCCGGGCGGGCCCCGCCAAGGCCCAGCGCGATCCCATGCTGGCGGATCCCACCGACGCCATCCACCAGCTCATCACGGTCGCCCGGGGCGAGCGGCGCCCACAGGGCCACGAGCGCCACGCCCTCCGGGCCGCCGGTCTGGGCGCCGTCGTCGTCGTGCCCCAGCTGCTGCCGCCCAAGCAGGCCCGCCAGCTCGAGACCCCGCTCCACGCCGCCCTGGGCACCCCCGACTGGGCCGGGCCCGCCGGTGCGGTCTGGCGGCTCGCGCCCCCGCCCTGAGCCAGCGCGCCCCGCCCCTGGACTACAGTGGGCGGCCTGCCCCGGGGCTGCCATGACCCGCCACCTGCCCACCCTGCTGCCCGTGCTGTTGCTCAGCGCGCTCGTGCTCTTCGCCTGCAGCCCGGCGCTCGAGGCGCCCTGGCACCGCTACCTCGGCATGGTCGACACCCACTGGGAGGAGGGGGTGACCTGGTGGTACTGGAACATCGCCACCAACCCCCTGCGGGGCGTGAACCCCCTCCACAACGACCTCCACGCCTGGCCCGCCGGCTACGACCACTTCGCCCTCATCGGCAGCTTCGGCGACGCGCTCACGGCCGCGCCCTTCTTCTGGCTCTTCGAGGCGCCGGCCTCCTACAACCTCGCCATCACCTTCTTCGTCGGCTTCAACGCCGTCGCCGCCTGGTGGATGTTCCGCCGCTGGTTCGGCCACGGCGGGCTGGCCTTCGCCTTCGCCGCGGCGACCGCCTTCCAGCCGCTGTTCCACTTCTTCGTCGAGGAGGGGCGCCCCACCCAGCTGCTCTTCGGCTGGGTCTACCTCGCCATCGGCGCGCTCAAGGGGGTGCTCGACGACCCCGCTCGGGCGCGGCGCTGGCCGCTGGTGCTGGGGCTCACCGGCAGCTTCGTCTGCTTCTGGTTCAACGGCTACTTCCTCTACCTGACCTTCCCGCTGCTCATCGCGGCCGCCTGGCGCCGGGCCGATCCGGCGACCCGCCCCGTGCTGCTGCGGGCGGTGGGCCTGGCCCTGGGCCTCGCCGTGCTCTGCGCCTTCCCCTTCGGCGTGCCCCTGCTCTTCGACGCCACCAGCGACCAGGGCATCGAGGGGGTGCGCCTCTTCACGATGCCCTGGGCGCCGCTGCACTCGTGGTTCA
The DNA here is from genome assembly GCA_964226865.1 of Myxococcota bacterium. GTDB lineage: Bacteria > Myxococcota_A > UBA796 > UBA796 > UBA2385 > CAXQUZ01. The sequence goes on from CAXQUZ010000723.1 coordinate 4,985, forward strand.
GCGCCCGGCCCTGGGAGCCCCTGCTCTGGGAGCCCCGCTACGGGATGAGCGTGCCCTACAGCGTTCTCGCCGGTGGTCTCGCCGCGCTGGCCCTCGCCCTGCGCCACCGCCGCCGCAGCGCCATGGCCCTCGCCCTGGTGGGCGCCACCGTCGTCTACGAGCTGCTCACCCTCGGGCCCTACCTCCACCTCGGCGAAGAGCCGGCCCTCGTCGGCGGGCGCCTCGTGGCCCTGCCCTGGGCGTGGATGGCCTGGGGGGTGCCCTTCTACTCGCGGCTCACCTACCCCTACCTGGTGTTTCCCTTCTTCCTCGCGCTGCTGATGATCTCGGTGGGCTGGGGCCTGCGCCACCACCCCCGGCTGGCCTGGGCCGTGGCCCTGCTCGTGCTCGCCGAGGGGGGCCTGCGGGCGGGCTACCGCTTCCCGGCGGCGCCCTTCCAGATCCCCGACTACTACCGCCAGCTCGCCCAGGACGACAGCGTGCGGGCCATCGTCGAGTACCCCTTCGGCGCGATGGACTGGCGCCAGGTCCACCAGACCGTGCACCAGAAGCCCATGGTGAACTCGCGGGGGGCCGAGCGCGACTTCCGCAAGAAGAGCCCCGGCCTCGACGCCTTCCTCACGGCGACCCCCGCCCTCGACAAGCTCTACGCCTGGCAGCTCGAGGGCCGCCCCCCCCGGATCACCGCCGAGGACGTGCGCCAGCTCTCGGAGACGGGGGTCGACCGCATCATCGTCAGCGAGCAGACCCGCACCCACAGCGACATCTTCAAGCACCAGGGCCGCCACAAGATCACCGACACCCTCACGGGCATCTTCGGGCCGCCCATCCACACCGAGGGCGACCTGACCGTCTTTGCTGTTTCGCCCTGAGCGGGGCTCAGCGCCCGGCGCCGCAGACGTTGGGCACGAGGCCGATCTGGTGGCGGGCCTCGTCCCAGTCGCCGGCGCAGTCGATGTCGGCCATGGCGTCGACGTAGCACTGGAACCACTCGGCGACGTTCGGGTCGGACTCGTCGTAGGGGTCGCAGTAGTCGGCCGTCAGTCCCAGCTCGGCGACGTCCTGGCCGGCGACGTCGTAGCAGTCGTAGACGGCGTTGACGAACTCGGCGCAGAGCCCCTCGGGGAGCTGCTCGAGGGGGTCGTCGCTGCCCGTGTCTTCGGCCTCGGTGGGCTCCTTCTCGCCACAGCCCAGCCCGACCAGGGCCACCAGCCCCACGAGACCCACCATCCGCTTCGCGCCCATCCGGCCCTCCAGCCACGCGTGTGGGGGCGCGCTTATCGCTGCGACCGCCGCCGGGCGAAGAGACCGCCGCCGAGGGCGAGCAGCCAGGCCGCCGGCAGCAGGAAGGTGCCGCGGATGGTCTGGGAGGGGTCGCTGCCGCCGGTGTCGGCGTCGCAGTTGCCCGGGTTGTTCGCCCAGCCCTCGTCACAGACGGGGAAGTCCTCTTCGAGCACGGACTTGTAGAGGATGTAGCGCTGCTGGTGCTGGCCGGCGCGGTTCTGGGTGTAGAACATCAGGTCTTCGTCGACCTGGGAGGGATCGTAGCGGACGTGGAGGCGGGTGATGGTGGCCTGGGCCGGGTCGCCGGTGAAGCCCACGTCGCGCAGGGCCTCCTCGCTGAGGGGGCCGCCGGCCGTGCAGGGGTCGCAGCCCATCGGCGCCCAGACGTACTCCTGGACCCAGCCCGCGCGCCCGTTGTAGCCGGCGCTGTAGAGGTCGTCGTAGAAGGTCGAGAAGTTGCCGAAGGTCGACTCTTCGTACATGCAGTCGCCCTCGAGGGTGAACTCGGGGACGTTGGAGATGCCCACGGCGCCGCCGCCGTCGGTGATGGCGTGGACGATGACGTCCTGGGCGCCCTCGCCGTTGACCGTGCCCAGCCGGATGGGCAGCGACATCGCGTCGGACTCGTAGCTGAACTGGATGGGCTTGAGCAGCACCCCGCCGCTCGCGACGCTGTCGAGGTCGACCTTCACCGAGATGAAGTTGGTGCCCTGGGCGATGTAGTCCTCGAAGAGATCGCCGGCGCCCGGGGGCACGAAGACGCCGTTGTCGGCGGCCCAGGCGTCGAGCTCTTCGCGGGTCTCGGCGGCGAGGGTCGAGATCTCGTAGCTGCCGAAGCCCACGTCGAGCTGGTCGAGCAGCCCGGGCAGGGCGTCCTTGGCCAGGGAGGCGGCGAGGCCGAGCAGCGCGTCGGTGGCACAGCCGCAGGCCTGGTCCTTGGCCGTGCCGTGGAGATCGGCACAGGTGTACTCGACCAGCCGGGGCGCCGCGTAGTCGTCGATGCGGGCCACGACACCCGGCTCGACCACCTTCACGTCGGAGGCGGCGAGGGTGCCGGGGGCGGGCACGAGCATCGCGAAGTTGCTGACCGCGCCGCGCAGGTCGTTCGACATGGTGATGGTCGTGCGGTTGCCCTGGCGCACGTAGACCACCGAGCTGGTCTTGTTGGTGATGGGGGCGTCGGCGCTGCCCAGGTAGGCGCCGCAGAAGGCCTCGGCCCGGGGCGCGAACAGGGCGAGGGCCCCGAGCGTGACCACACCAGAACACCGACCCATCGACCATTCTCGAGACTTGCGCATGCCCGTCCTCCCGGCTTCCGGCGCCCGACGGCGGCCCCCGGTCCGGCATTCACCGGAGGGGCCCGCCCGGCCCGCTGCGAGCGTAGCGCGGGGCCAGCACGGCGACCAAGAGCAGCAGCAGCGCGCCCAGGCCGCCCGCACCCCGGGCGGGACCGGCCACGGCACAGCCCCGGCCCTGGGTCTCGGCCACGGGAGCGGGGGCGTCGTCGGCGTCGATGGCCGCGCTGCCCGAGTCGTGCGCCGGCGTGGGGGTGGGGTCGGCCGTGTCGGCGGCGGTGGTGTCGCCGGCGGCGTCCTCGCCGTCGCAGTCCTGGTCGATGCCGTCGTCGGGCAGCTCTTCGCGGCCGGGCGCCCGGGCGGGGTCGTCGTCGTCGCAGTCCTGGACCGTCCAGGCCCCGTCGCCGTCCCGGTCGGCCATCGGGCTGTCGGGACCGCCCCAGGGGCCGATGTCGGCGCGGGTGCCGTCGGGATCCACCAGGGCGGGATCGGCCGTGTCGACGAGGGCGCTGTCGGGCGCGGGCAGGGCGAAGCCGAGGCCGCAGTCGCCGCCGGCCCAGCGGGGATCCACCGCAAGAGAGGTGTCGGCCGGGGCGGCGCCGGGGCGCGCGAGCTCCCAGCGGTCGTTCCAGCCGAGGGAGGGGGCGCCGGTGATGGCCTCGCCTGCAACGTCGACCAACACGCTGTTCTGGAGCGAGGCGGCCCCGTCCTCCAGGGCGCGGGCGTCGAGGGCCGTGCCGTCGAGGGCCGAGAGGCCGAGGAAGGCGAGCGCGGCCGTGCCGTCGGTGAGCTGGAGGGCCGTGCCCGAGAGGCCGTGGCCGAGCACGCTGCGGGCGTCGAGGGCGCCGGCGCTGTGGGCCAGGGCACCACCGCCCGGGGCCACCGCATCGCAGACCGCCACCCGCCGCAGCGCCGCGGGCACCCCCGGACCGAGCCAGAGGTGGGCGCCGGCAGTGGCCCGGGCGCCGGTCGAGACCGCGTCGACGAGGGTGAGGCGGCCGTCGATGAGGGCGAAGTCGGCCCCCTCGACCGCCGCGTTGCCCCGGAGCACGATGCCCGACATGGCGAAGTCGGTGCCGTAGGCGCCGTAGAGCGCGCCGCCGCGCCCCTCCGTGGCGACATTGTCGGCGAAGACGACGTCTTGGATGACGACCCGGGCCGTCGAGTGGTGGGCGTAGAGGGCGCCGCCGTTGGTGGCCGCCACGTTGGCCGAGAAGACCGTGTCGGTCAGCACGAGCTGGCCGAGGTGCCAGCCCATGGCCCCCGAGACCGCGTCGCTGCGGTTGTCGGAGAAGGTCGAGCCGGCGATGGTGCCGTCCACCCCGCCGTTCGCGTAGAGGGCGCCGCCCTGCTCGGTGGCGTGGTTGCCCGTGAAGGTGGCCTCCGAGACCCAGGCCGTGCCCCCGTCCCAGGGGTAGAAGCCCGCCCCGAGGCGCGCCCGGTTGTCGGCGAAGACGACCCGCTCGATGACCGTGTCGCTGGCCCGGGCCCAGATGCCCGCCCCGTCGATCGCGTCGTCCCCCGAGCCGAAGATGCGCAGGTCGCGGGCCGTGAGCACGCCCCCCAGCACGGCCACCACCCGGTTGCCGGGGTTGGTCAGGGCGAGGTCGGAGAGGGTGAGGGTCTCGCCGTCCCGGGCCCGGAGCTGCTCGCTGCAGCCCTCGCCCTGCCAGGTGGTGGCGTCGGGGCCCGCCCCGGTGATGGTGAGGCTGCGGCCCTCGAGGCGCAGGCAGCCCCGGTGGGTGCCCGCGACGAGGTGGAGGGTGTCGCCGTCGGCGAGCAGGGCATCGGCCGCGGCGAGGGTGGGCACCACGCGGGGGTCGGCGCCGGTGGCCGCGGGATCCACCGTGATGGTCACGGCGGCCTGGGCGACAGACAGGGGGAGGGCGAGCAGCAGCAGGGCGGGCGCGGGCATGGCGGGAGGATAGCGCCGCGGGGGGCCGGTCGCGCGCCCGGGGGGCTCAGATCGAGCCCTGGGCCCCCCCCGTCAGCGCCCCCAGGATCGCGCCGCCGTCTCCGGTCAGGGGGGTGGCCCGGCCGGCGCCCCCGGGGCCCAGCACCGCCCCGAGCTCGGCCAGGGCGTCGTCGGCCCGGCCCATCTGGTGGCCGCCCACGGCCTTGAGCGGCGCGCCCATCTTCAGCTCGAGCACCCAGCAGCGCCGGCGCGCCGGGTCCGGCTCGCTCATGTCGACCACGACAAAGTCGCCGGCGAAGGCATCCTGGCGACAGCGCCAGACCCAGAGGTTCGCCTTGCGGGCATGGAGCGCCCGCACGAAGCGCAGCTCGCGGGAGGACAGGGCGAAGCGCGGCGCGAGGCCCCCGCCGCTGCGGCGGGCGAGCTGGCGCTGGAGCCGCCGGGCCAGCCCCTCGGTCGTGAGGGGGGCGCCGGGCGGGAGCCGCAGGGTGCGAGGGCTGGCCATGGTGCGCAGGGACAGGGGGAGAGCGGGCCCCCAAGGTAGCGGCACCGGCCCCCGCCCGCGCGCCGGGCGCTGCGCTCAGGGAGACTCGCGCCGGCCGCCCGGGGGCCCGGCGAAGCGGGTCTCGTCGGCGGGGTGGGCGGGATCGGCCCGCGACCAGGGCCAGCCCCCGAAGCCCGTGCGGCGGTAGTCGCTGAAGGCCTGGGCCAGCTCTTCGCGGGTGTTCATCACGAAGGGCCCCTGCTTGGCCACGGGCTCGCCGATGGGGCGGCCCTGGAGCAGCAGCACGCGGGTCGGGGTGGTGCCGCCGACCATCTCGACGCCGCGCCCCGGACGCAGCTGGACGGCCGAGGGAGCGACGACGTGCTGGCCGCCCACCATGGGCTCGGTGCCCTCGAAGACGTAGAGCACCCGCTGGGCCGCGGCATCGGCCGGGGGCAGGGTGTAGCGGGCCCCGGGAGCGAGCTCGAGGGTCCAGACGGCGACGTGGTTGTCGGGGTCGGCGGCCCAGGAGTCGGGCGGCGGCGGCGGCGGGCTGTGGCCCTTGTAGGCACCGGCCGTGACGAGCACGGTGGTCGTGCGGCCCTCGGCGTCGGTCTCGACCACCTCGGGCACCTGGTGGGCCCAGAACATCGTGAAGTAAGGCGCCACCATCTTCGAGCGGGCCGGCAGGTTGATCCAGAGCTGGAAGAGCTCGAGGGGGTTGGGCGCGTCTTGGCGCACCATCGGGAACATCTCGCTGTGGACGATGCCCGCCCCGGCCGTCATCCACTGGGCGTCGCCGGGGCCGAAGCGGGCCGTGGCGCCGAGCGAGTCGGAGTGGTCGCAGAAGCCGCGCCGCAGCACGGTGATGGTCTCGAAGCCCCGGTGGGGGTGGCGCGGAAAGCCGGGCACCACGTCGCCGTGGTACATCGACCAGCCGTCCTTGCCCGAGAAGTCGCTGCCCATGTTGCGGCCGGCCAGGGCCTCGCGGGGCGGGCCCATCTGGGCCGTGCCTTCCGGGTAGTCGTCCTTGTGGTGGACGCAGAAGAGGAAGGGGTCGATGGTGGGCCAGGGGGGCGCGCCGAGGCGCCGCACGGCGAGGATGTCGGGATGGGACACGGGGCCTCCGGGGCCGGCAGGGGACTCAGCCATTGCCCTATCGCAGCCCGCGGGGGGCCTTGTCGGCATCCGCGCAACGCTCCGGTGCAGCGACGGCCCCCCGTGCCCTGCCGGCGCCTCGCCCGGGATACAGGCGCCCTGGCCCACCCCGAGGAGGCCCCGTGGACGGCGCACACATCGACCAGCTTCTCGCCCGCTGGGTCGCCAGCCCCACCGCCGCCTGGCTGTCGCCCGGCATCCTGCGCCGCGCCCGCAAGGTGGCCGTGCTGCGGCCCGGCCTCGACGCCGTGCTCACAGCACCGGCCGCACGGGCCCTCGCCGGCCTCGCCCCCGCCGCGCCCCCCGACGCCGGCGCGGACCTCGACGAGAACAGCCTGTGGCAGGCCATTGCCGCCGTCGACAGCGGCACCGTGCTGGCCCCCGCCCTCGGCGCCGCGCTCGCCGCCCGCTTCGCCGACGACCCGGCCCTGGCCGTGCCCGCCCTGCGCCTCTGGGTGCGCACCGACGAGGCCCGCGAGCGCAGCGCCCGGGCGGCCCTGAGCGAGCAAGAGCTGCCCTATGTCTTCCCCGGCGAGCTCCACCCCCTGAGCATCGAGCTGCTGGCCAGCGCCGACCGGGTGATGACCGCGCTGCACGTCGACTGGATGCGCAAGCTCACGAGCTGGGCCGCCGACGCCCTCACCGCCGACGCCCGGGCCCGGGGCTTCTGGTTCTGGCCCCACCTGCCCTTCCTCGACGAGCGCAAGCTGGCGCCGGGGCTGCGCAAGATGGCCAAGGTGCGGCGGGCGCCTCCCGGGGCCCGGGGCATCGCGCTGGCCTACCAGCACCGGGTGGGGGGGCGCATCGACCGGGCCCTCGCCGCCGCGGAACCGGCCGACGCCTTCGTGGCCGCCGTGGCCATCGCCAGCGACCGGGCGGGCTGAGCGACCGGGCCGGCGGGGCGACCGGGCGCTTCAGTCGAGGTAGCCGAGCTGGCGCAGGGCGGCCTCGGTCTCGGCGTCGTACTCGGCGGGGCGGAAGGCCGGCGCGTTCTGGTCCCACTGGCGCAGCAGCCCGATCATGCGCTGAACAAGGGGCTGGGCCTGGGCCGCCGGTCCGGCGAAGGCCGGGGCGCCCGGGGCGAGCTGGTGGAGCGAGGTCTGGCCGCCGCGGAGGGGCCGGGCGACGAGCATGGCCGGCCCGCTGGGGCCCGTCACCACGACGCTGCGCTCCATCGGCAGGTTGTTCCAGGCCGTCGTGGCCTCGCTCTTCATGGGCTTGGTGGCCTCGGCGAAGCTGTGGTCGAGGGGACGGGTGTCGGCGCCGGACCAGACGGGCTGGAGCGCCGTGCCGTCGCCGAAGACCGCGCCCAGGCCCGTGGCGCTGAGGATGGTGCTGGCGAGGTCCATCAGCCGCACCGGTCGCCCGACCACCCGCCCGGTCGGCAGGGCCGCAAAGCGCGACCCCATGCCCGCCATGATGAGCGGCACGTGGAGGGCGACGAGGCTCGCCTCGGGGCCGTGGGAGTAGGGGTGGACGGCCGACTCGTCCAGCACCTCGCCGTGGTCGGAGGTCACGATGACCAGGGCATCGTCGAGCACCCCCCGCGCATCGAGGCCCGCGAGCAGCGCGCCGATCTGCTCGTCGACCCAGGCCACCTCGGCCAGGTAGTGGCCCCGGGCCGCCCGGGCGTCGCCATAGCGCAGCTTGCCGGCCTTCCGGGCCGCCGTGAGCCAGCCCACGCCCTGCATGCTGCCGTCGACGGGGCCGCTGTAGTCGGCGGGCACGAAGCGCTGGCGCACCCGGTCCGGGGCGAAGCGCCAGGGCATGTGGGGGTCGTAGTAGTGGACGAAGAGAAAGAGGGGATCGGCACCGTCGGCAGCGGGCGCGGCGGCCTCCGGTGACCCGGCGGGGGCGGCCTCTTGGCGGGCGTCCACGGCGGCCAGCGCCCGGCGGGTGACCTCGTCGGCCGGCAGCATCAGCATGCCGCCCGCGGGCTGGGGGCCCGGGTCGAGGTAGCGGCGGAAGCCCCGGTCGAGCTGCATCTTCTGCTCGAGGGCGCTGCTGCCGATGACGGCGAGGGTGTCGTAGCCGCCCTCGGTGGCGAGGCGCTCGGTGACGAGGGGCACGTCGGCGGGCACGGGGTAGCCGTTGCGCACGACGGCGTGGCGGTGCGGATCCCGGCCCGAGAGCATCGAGGTGTGGGACGAGAGAGTGGTGGGGGCATGGGACAGGGCCCACTGGAAGCGCACCCCCCGGGCCGCGAGGGCGTCGAGCACGGGGGTGGCCGGCGCCGGGCGGGCGTCGGCGGGCACCGCGAGGCCCCAGTGGTTGGCGTCGGCGTAGCAGGACAGGGCGTCGGCCCGGGTGGTGTCCATGCTGATGAGCACGATGTTCGGCCGCGAGGGCTCCGGGTCGGGTGCGGCCGCCGGCGGGGCCTCGGCCCCCCCACAGGCCGCGAGGAGCAGCGCCCCCAGGGCCCCGAGCCCGGCGGCAGCGGGGCGGACGGAAGACCCGCGGCGGGCAGGGGAGGTGCGGCGAACAGGAGACATGCAGCAGACCCAGGGCAGGGGCTCAGGGGCAGGACGGGCCCAGCCGGGCGGCGAGCCAGGCGCGGAAGTCGGCCCGGGCGGCCTCGCTGTCTTCCATGCCGAAGACCTCGCGGAAGCGGCCGCCGAAGATCGCGTCGCCGAAGAGGGCCGCCGCGACGAGCAGGGTGGTGTAGTGGGCATCCCGGGGATCGGCGACCCCACCGGGGGCACCGGGCTCCGCGCCCCGCGCCTCGACGAGCTGCCCCGGCAGGGCGGCGAGTTGGCCCTCGATGGCCTCGGGGGGCAGCTGGGCCCCCGACAGCAGCAGCCAGGCGCCCACCCGGGCGTTGCCCCGGCGCCGTGCCACCTCGTCGACCCGCTCGAGGGCCGCCGCCAGGGAGGGCCGCTCGCCCTCGCCCAGGCCCCGGAGCTCCGCGAAGAGCTCGGCCCAGGCCCGGCCCACGGTGGCGCGCATCAGGCCGTCCCGGGAGCCGAAGTGGTGGAGCACGGCCTGGCGGCTGATGCCCACGGCCTGGGCCACGGCGTCCAGCCGCACCTTGGCCGGCCCCTCGGCGCGGAGCAGGGCGTCGGCGGCGCGCAGGATGGCCGCGCGGGTCTCGGCCCCGCTCCCGGTGGGGCGGTCGCGGCGGCGGGACGGCGGGCGGCGAGAGCTCATGGTCCCGTCCCTACTGTCGCGTCCTCCTGCTGGCGAGCCCGGCCCCCGCGCCGCCGGCCGCCCGGGCGCCACCCCGCCCGGGCCCGTCCCCCCCGAGATCTGCCAGCTGTGGGGATCATCATCTCCGTCCGCCCCAGCTCCGCCGTCCCGAGGCTCCCGCCTCCCCATTGCGGTCCCCCCCGGTGCCCCTCCGCGGCCCCCGCCACACACATCCGCGCGACACCGGCCCCCCCGACTGGCACAATGGGGCCATCGGGATGACCATGGACACGCCACTGCACCACGAAGCCGCCGAGCGCCTCTCCCTCGTTCTCGAGGGCACCCGGCTCGGCATGTGGGACTGGAACCCCCAGACCGACGCCGTCGTCTTCGACGCGCGCTGGGCCGAGATGCTCGGTCACCACCTCGACGAGATCCCCTTCACCCTCGACTCGTGGTCCTCCCGGGTCCACCCCGACGACCTGCCCGCCTGCATGGCCGACATCCGCGCCCACCTCGAGGGCCACACGGACTTCTACGAGAATGTCCACCGCATGCGGCACAAGAACGGCCACTGGGTCTACATTCTCGACCGCGGCCGCATCAGCAAGCGCGACGACTGGGGCCGGCCCGTGCGCTTCTCGGGCACCCACACCGACATCTCGGCCCAGTGCGAGGCGGAGCAGAGCGCCCGGGCCCTCGCCCAGGGCCGCACCCGGCTGCTCGCCACCATGTCCCACGAGATCCGCACCCCCCTCCACGGCATCCTCGGGCTGGTCGAGATGCTCGGCCGCACCGGCCTCAGCGCCGAACAGCAGCGCATCGTGGCCCTGGTCGCCGAGTCTGGCGCGACCCTCGGCCGGCTCATCGACGACGTGCTCGACTTCTCGAAGGCCGCCGAGGGCGCCCTCCGCATCGAGGCCGCCCCCGTGGCCCTGCCCCGGCTGCTCGTCTCGGTGCTCGGGCTCTTCAGGGGCCGGGCGATCGCCAAGAACCTCGCCATGCAACTCGAGATCGATCCCGCCGTGCCGGACTGGGTCTCGGCCGACGACCACCGGCTGCGCCAGGTGCTCAGCAACCTGCTCAGCAACGCCGTGAAGTTCACCGCCGCCGGCCACATCCGGCTCAGCGCCCGGCCGGCGCCCGGGGGCCTCTGCTTCGAGGTGGCCGACACCGGCGTCGGCATGGCCGACCCCAGCGACATCTTCGAGCCCTACATCCAGGCCCGCGGGGTCGCCACCCTGCCCGGCGAGGGCACGGGCCTCGGGCTGGCCATCGTCCACCAGCTCGCCCAGGCCATGGGCGGTGACATCTCGGTCGAGAGCCGCCCCGGCGTGGGCAGCTGCTTCACCCTGCTGCTGCCCCTCGCGGCCACCCCCGCCCCGCCCGCGGCGCCCCAGCCTGCGGCCCCCGCCCTCGACCGCCTCTCCCACCTGCGGGTGCTCGTGGCCGAAGACAACCCCGTCAACCAGGTGGTGATGCGGGGCATGCTCGAGCCCCTGGTGGCCGCCCTGCACGTCGTCGACACCGGACGCCAGGCCGTCGAGACCATGCGCAGCGCCGGCGACCGCTACGACGTCATCATCATGGACCTCAACATGCCCGAGCTGGACGGCGACGAGGCCGCCCTCGCCATCCGGGCCGCCGGCCACCACCAGCCCATCCTCGCCGCCACGGCCGACTTCGGCGCCAGCAGCGACCGCGCGGCCGCCGCCGGGGCCTTCACCGCCGTGCTGCGCAAGCCCTTCCACCAGGCGGCCCTGCTCCAGACCCTCGGCCAGCTGGCCCCTCCGCCCGTCTGAAGCGCCCGCCGGGGGCGCTCAGGGCACGAGGGCGAAGAGGTGGAGGACGCCCGCCGCCGCGTCCTGCTGGGCCGCGCCCGCCGCCAGCACGGGCACCCCGTTGCCCAGGATGCCGTCGGCCAGGGCCAGGGCACCGCCGAGCTCTGCACCGGGGGCGCCGGGGGTGGTCGCCCAGTCCGCCTCGCTGGCGAGCAGGGTGCCGCCGAGCTCGCTGCCGTCGAGCAGGAAGGCGAGGGCCACCCCGCCCAGATCCGCGTCGTTGGCACCGCTCAGGATGACGTCCTCGACGCCGTTCCCGTCGAGGTCCGATCCCCCGAGCAGGGCCCGGCCCAGCGCCATGTCGTCGGCGTCGCCGTCGATGCGCAGGGCCGTCACCGCGCCGATGCCCCCGTCCAGCCCCCCGAGGGCCGCCTGGCCCAGGACGAGGTGGACCCGGCCGCCGGAGAGCGCCGCGCTGTGGGTGCCCGGGGCGGCGATCCAGACGTCCTGGAGGCCGTCGCCGTCCATGTCGCCCGCGGGCGCCACGGCCCGGCCCAGCTCGTCGCCGCCGAGGGCGGGGTCGGTCGCGCCCGCCGCGCCGTCGATGCGGGCCGTGGCGTCGGCCACCGACACCGTGCCGCTGACGGGGCCGGCGAGCAGGTAGGCCCGGCCCGCGTCGAAGGCGCCCGGGTCGTGGTGGTTGTTGCCGATGAGCAGGTCGTCCACCCCGTCGCCGTCCAGGTCGCCCGGCCCGGCGAGCACGGCGCCCAAGAAGTCGTCTTCGGCCTCGGCCACGAGGTGGGCGCGGGACAGCGTGCCGACCCCCACGACCGCCCCCGGATCGGCCAGGGCCTGGGCCAGGTCGGCCCCGCCGAGCAGGTGGACCCCGCCGCCGCGCACATGCGCCGTGCGGTCGGCGGTCGCGCCCACGAGCAGCTCGGCCTGGCCGTCGCCGTCGAGGTCGCCCACCGTGGCCAGCCCGGCCCCGAGCCAGCCGTAGCTGTTGGGGCCCTCGATGGTGAGGGCGGCGTCGGCCACCGTGTCGCCGTGGGTGAGGGCGGCGCCCGAGAAGAGGTAGACGGCGCCGGCGTTCACGAAGCGATCCGTGTCGACCTGGTTGGCGCCCACGACCAGCTCGGCGGCCCCGTCCCCGTCGAGATCGGGCGCCGCCAGCACCGTGAGGCCCAGCCGCCCGTCCTGCTCTTCGCCGGCGATGCAGTCGGCGTCGGCCAGCGAGACCGTCGCCGGATCCACCGGCCCGTGCAGCACACAGGCCGCCCCCGGGTCGCCGGTGGCGCCCGCACCGCGCACCCCGAAGACGAGGTCCTCGGCGCCGTCCCCGTCCAGATCGCCCGCGTCCACCGACCAGCCCAGCAGGTCGTCGGCGGCCGCCCCGTGGATCACCGCCGTGGCCACCACCGGCGCTGCGGGATCGTCGCCGCCATCGTCGCCCCCGCTGTCGCCGGTGCCCTCCCCGCCGCTGTCGCCGGGGCCCTCCCCGCCCGCGCCGCCGGTGCCCGCCCCGCCGCCGTCGCCCGTGCCGCCGTCGCCGCCCGCTCCGCCCCCGCTGCCCTCGGCACCGGCGTCCGCGTCGCCCCCGAGCCCCTCCGCGGTGGCCGCGCTGGCCTCGCCGTCGTCCTTGGGGGCCGTGCGACAGCCCGCGAGGGCCAGCCCCACCAGCACGGCCAGGGCCCGCCCCCGGGGCCGGGGCCGCACGGGCGCCGGACGGGTGGGGCCGAGGGCGATGCCGAGGGGCGACAGGGCGGGATGGACGGGCGGCATGGGAGCTCCGGGAGGTGGCCCCCCCACCATCACGCGGCCGGCGCCCGCCCGGAATTGCGCGCGCTGGCCTGTGAGCATTGGGTCACCCCGCAATGCGCCCGCCAGCCCGGGGGTTAGCTCGCCCCGCGCAGCCGCCCGCCCCCCGCGCGGGCCCGAGGAGACGCGATGCCCCGCCCCGTCCTGCTCTCGCCCCTGCCCCTCGCCGGCCTCGTGGCCCTGGCCGCCCTCGGCGGCTGCCTCGACACCGGCAAGAGCGACGACACGGCCGCCGACACCGGCGCCACGGACGCCAGCGACGGCAGCGACGGCGGCAGCGGCGGCACGGGCGACGCCTGGGCCGACGAGTACGTCACCGTGCACAACCAGGTGCGCGACACGGTGGGCACGGCGCCCCTCAGCTGGTCGGCCGCCCTCGCCGAGAGCGCCCAGGTCTGGGCCGATGCCCTGGCCGCCGAGAATTGCGCCTTCTACCACGATCCCGGCAACAACAGCGAAGGCGAGAACCTCTACTGGGCCTCGTGGGAGGCCACCCCCACCGAGGTCACCGAGGCCTGGGCCTCGGAGGTCGTCGACTACGACTACGCCACCAACTCCTGCAACCCGGGCAAGATGTGTGGCCACTACACCCAGATCGTCTGGGACGACACGGCCCGGGTCGGCTGCGCGAAGGCCGCCTGCAGCAACGGCAGCGTGGTCCAGGTCTGCCGCTACGATCCCCCGGGCAACTGGGTGGGCGAGCTGCCCTACTGAGCCCGGTCGCCCTGGCCCCGCCCGGACGCCCGTGCCCGGCGGCGCCCCGCCGAAAGGCCGCGGCCATCGAGATCGCCGCCCCGCAGCGCCCGCGGGCCCCGCCCGGCAACAGTCGCGTCACCAGCCGTCGCTTGCCCTTGACATGGGGCCGCCTACGGGTGACGTGCGCGCCGCATGACGGCCCACGCGGCCCGAGAACGGGGCGCCACCCCTCTCGGTCCTTGCTGCGGGGCTCGTGCCAACTGGAGAAGACACCATGGCGATGACCGCAGAGCGCAAGGCCGAACTGATCAGCACCTACGCCCAGGGCGAGGGTGACACCGGCTCCCCCGAGGTCCAGGTGGCGCTGCTCACCGAGCGCATCAACTACCTGACCGACCACTTCCGCGCCCACCACAAGGACCACCACTCCCGTCGTGGTCTGCTCAAGATGGTCGGCCAGCGTCGGCGCCTCCTCAAGTACCTGCGCAACAAGGACGAGGGCCGCTACAAGGCCCTGATCAAGAGCCTCGGCCTTCGTCGCTGAGCACCACGGGGCGGCGGACTTTCCGCCGCCCTGTCTCGTTGGGGGTCGGCCCAGACCAGCCCCCGACGCCGGGCCCGCCCCGGCACCGATCCTTTTCTTTCTCGCTTTCCCCGCTCGACACGCCCCGCAGGCAGCGTGTGTGTCGGTGCGATGCCGGTTCCGCAGGTCTACGCGGACGGGCGCAGCCCCCCAGGCTCGGGGGCCCCGCCCCTCCCCGCAGGTCTACGGATCCTGGGCTCCGCGCCGGTCGCACCCCTGGTCCATTCCTGCACTCTCCGGGCCGTGAAGAGCACCCGTCCGCGCCGGCACAGTGCCGTGCACGGACCTGTTCAGAACACCCCCTGCGCAAGCGCTCTCGATGGACGTGGCGCCGCAGCGGGCACGGAGAATGCATGACTCCCGACATCAAGAAGGTCACCGTCGACGTGGGCGGCCGCCCCCTCACCATCGAGACCGGCTGGATGGCCAAGCAGGCCAGCGGCGCCGTTGTGGTGCGCCAGGACGACAGCGCCGTCCTCACCACCTTCGTCCGCGCCCCGGGCAACCGCCCCTTCAACTTCCTGCCCCTCACGGTCGACTACCAGGACCGCACCGCCGCTGACGGCCGCATCCCCGGCGGCTTCCTCAAGCGCGAGGGCCGCCCCGGCGAGCGCGAGACGCTCATCTGCCGCGTCATCGACCGGCCGATCCGTCCCCAGTTCCCGAAGCACCTCCGCGAAGAGCTCCAGATCATCGCGACGAGCCTGTCCTTCGACCCCGCCAGCGACACCGACGTGCTCGCCCTCTGCGGCGCCTCGGCGGCCATCGCCGTGAGCTCCACCCCCGTCGAGAAGACCATCGCCGGCGTGCGCGTGGTCCGGGTGGGCGGTGAGTTCAAGATCAACCCCTCGGTCGAAGAGACCGTCGCCGCCGACATCGCGCTCGTCGTCGCCGGCACCGACGAGGCCATCTGCATGGTCGAGGGCGGCGCCCTCGAGGCCAAGGAAGCCGACATGCTCGAGGCCATGGACCTCGCGCATGCCGCCATCAAGACCATCATCGTCGCCATCGAGCAGCTGCGCGACCTCGTCGGCGTGGAGAAGGACGAGCTGCCCGCTCCGCCCGACTTCAACACCGCCGTCTACGAGAAGGTCGCCGCTGTCGGCCTCGAGAAGCTCATCCCCGCCCTCGCCGTCCGCGAGAAGCACGCCCGCTCGGCCGCCCTCAAGGCCGCCCGGGACGAGGTGATCGCCGGTCTCTCCGAGGGCCTCGAGGGCGACGAGCTCTCCGCCTTCGTCAGCGACGCCAAGCAGAGCTGGGACAAGCTGCTCCGCGCCCACATGCGCTCGACCGTCGTCGAGCAGGGCGTGCGCCTCGACGGCCGCGCCACCGACGAGATCCGCGACATCCTCTGCGAGGTCGGCATCGGCGAGCGCTCGCACGGCTCGGCCCTCTTCACCCGCGGTGAGACCCAGGCCTACGTCTCGGCCACCATCGGCATCGAGGAGGACGCCCAGCGCATCGACTTCGCCGGCGCCACCGAGAAGTTCCGGCGCTGGATGCTCCAGTACAGCTTCCCGCCCTTCTGCACCGGCGAGGCCCGCCCGATGCGCGGCCCCAAGCGCCGCGAGGTCGGCCACGGCGCCCTCGCCCACCGCGCCCTCCAGGCCGTCATCCCGAGCCAGGAGGACTTCCCCTACGTCCTCCGCTGCGTCTCCGACATCCTCGAGTCGAACGGCTCCAGCTCCATGGCCTCGGTCTGTGGCGCCAGCCTCTCGCTGATGGACGCCGGCGTGCCCCTCAAGGCCCCCGTGGCCGGCATCGCCATGGGCCTCATCAAGGAGGGTGACCAGTTCGCCGTCCTCAGCGACATCCTCGGCGACGAGGACCACCTGGGCGACATGGACTTCAAGGTCACGGGCACCAAGGACGGCATCACCGCCTTCCAGATGGACACCAAGATCAAGGGCGTGCCCCGCGAGGTCATGCTCCGCGCCATGAACCAGGCGCGCGAGGGCCGTCTCCACATCCTCGACGAGATGGCGAAGGCGATGCCGACCCACCGCGAGGAGCTGTCGCAGTACGCCCCCCGGATCACGGTCATCAACATCAACCCCGACAAGATCCGCGACATCATCGGCCCCGGTGGCAAGATGATCCGCTCGATCCAGGACCGCACCGAGACCCGGGTTCGGGTGGACGACAGCGGCCGCGTCGAGATCGCCAGCGCCGACGGCACCAAGGCCAAGCAGGCCGAGGACATCATCCGCGAGCTCACCC
>CAXQUZ010000724.1:0-2315 GCA_964226865.1 Myxococcota bacterium
GATGCCCATCGACTTGCTGGTAGCCCTGAATGACGGGACCCGGAAAACCTATTACCTGCCCCTGAGGATGATGCGGGCCGAAAAGGAGAATCCGTACGCCGGCTTTGAGCGGGAAGTAAAAGCGGACTGGCCCTGGGCGCAACCCGTCTACGACCTGGTCCTGGATATCCCGATAGACGAAATTCAGGCCATTGCCATCGATACCGCGTGCGGGCACCCTCCCTTCCCGCTGGCCCTGCCGCCAGCCCCCCGCTGCCGCCTCGCCGCCGAGGCCCCCGGAGTGACCATGTCGAAGTCCTTTGTCCAGAACGGCGTCCTGTCCACCCCCGCCCGCGTCGACGGCGCCGGTGGCCAGATCCGACGACCTGTGGAGGCCTCGGGCACCGTGCGGTGCCGGGGGGCCTCGGCGCCGCCGGGCACACAGCAACGGGCGGAGGCGGCCCACTAGCCGCATGCCGCCGCCGGGTCCTCTTGTCGGGATCCGGCGGCGGTGCCCCTCCTTGCTGCGTTCTCGGTGACCGGCGGGCCCTGCGCCCGCCACGGTCTCGCCGGCTGTCTTGCTGTGCCCCTGCGGGTGCCGGCGGGCGGCGGGCGCCCGTGGCGGGCGCGGGCCCGCCGGTGGCCACCGCTGCGACCTGCTGACCGGGCCCCGCTGGGCTCCGGGCAGCGGGGGTGGTGGGGTGCGCGCGTGGGTTGTTGTGTCTCTTGTTGTGTGGGCCTCCCACACGGCTCATGGGTTGATCTGCCTGCGCACTGCCGCGGGCGCTCGGTGCAGCACTGCTGTGTGCCGCGGGCTCGGAGAGTCCAGAACGGCCACTGCTGCGCCACTTTGCCCGGGTCTTGTCCCCGTTGTGGGGGCCGCCCGGGCCGGAGTCTGTCATGCATGTCCAAGACATCCGCGCCGCTGCGTCGGCGCCCCCCCAGCCGACCGGGCCCTCTGCCTTCAGGCTGTCTCTCTCTCAGCTCCGCTGGCTGGCGCGCTTGCGCCAGGTGGCCCGTCTGGCCGGTCCCATCACGGTCCAGATGCTCTCGTTCACGGCGATGGGGCTGGTCGACACCCTCTACGTCGGCTGGCTCGGGACCGGCGCCCTCGCGGCGGTGGGCTTCAGTGCCGTGGCCAGCCACTTCTTCCATGCCTACGGCAGCGGCATGCTGGCCGGGGTGCGCATCGTGGTCTCCCAGGCCACGGGCGCACGCCAGCCGGCGGCCGGGGAGGCGGCGGCGCGCCAGGGGCTCCTGCTCTCGCTGGCCATCGGCCTGCCCATCATGGCCCTGGCCCTCGCGGCCGAGCCCTTGCTCGCGCTCTTCGGGGCCAGCGGCGAGATGCTCTCCCTGGGCGGTCGCTGGCTGGGCCTGCGGCTGCTCGCGGCGCCCTTCTGGTTCGGCACCCTCGCCCTCGGCGGGTGGTTCCAGGGCCGGGGCGACACGGCCACCCCCATGCGCGCGACCCTGCTGGCCAACGGCCTGAACATCCTGCTCGATCCGCTCTTCATCTTCGGCTGGGGCCCCTGGCCCGCGCTGGGGATCCGGGGGGCGGCCCTGGCCACGGTGATCGGCTTCGCGGCCGGCTTCCTCTACCTGGCGCTCCGGGCGCGGGCCGGTCTGGCCGGCGGTCGCTGGCTCGAGCCGGCGGCGCTGCGGCGGGTGCTCCACCTGGGGAACCCCTCCGGCGTGCGGGCCCTCTTCGAGGTCGGCGCCTGGCTGGCCTTCTCGGCCATGCTCGCGGGCGTGGGCGAGGCGGCCATGGCGGCCCACCTCGTGGTCATCCGGGTCATGAGCGTGAGCTTCCTGCCGGGCCATGCCATCGGGGAGGCCGCCGGGGTGCTCGTGGGCCAGGCGGTCGGTGCGGGACAGGAGCGCCACGCGCGCACGGCCTGGACGGCGGCCTACGCCCTCGGGCTGGTGGTGATGGGCTCCTTCGCCCTCGCCTTCCTGGCCCTGCCCCGGCTGCCGCTGCTGCCCTTCGGGCTCAGCCCCGAGGTGATGGGGGTGGCCCTCGAGCTCATGTTCGTGGCCGCCATCATCCAGGTCTTCGATGCGGGCGCCATGGTGGGTCTCTCGGCGCTGAACGGCGCCGGCGACACCCGCTTCGCCATGGTGCTCGCCGTCGGCAGCTCCTGGGTGATCAAGCTGCCCCTCGGCTACCTGCTCACCGTCCACCTCGGGTGGGGGGCGGCCGGGGCCTGGTGGGCGCTCACCGCCGAGGTCGTCGTGCTCTTCTTCGCCACCCTGGCCCGCCTGCGGGGCCGGGCCTGGCTCCAGGGCGGGTGATCCCCCCCGCCCCCCGTCCGGGGCGTCGGGGGAGAGGAGGGGCT
>CAXQUZ010000725.1:0-18605 GCA_964226865.1 Myxococcota bacterium
TCGACAACTTCGCCCGCAACGACATCCTCACCCACAAGCGCGAGGAGGAGGCGGCCTTTCTGGGCTGGGTGGCCCAGGACCGGCGGCGGGCCAAGGAGCTGGGGGCCGTGCTGGCCGAGCTCGACGCCCTCTCGGCCGCCCGCGCCGCCACCTTCGAGACCGAGCAGCTCGGGAACTGGCTCGTGTCCAGCAGCGACCTGCTCGGCTGTGCCCACCGGGCCTGGCGGATCGCCACCGAGGCCCAGAAGCCCGATGCCCAGCGCGACCGCGGCTACCACGAGCGCGATCTGGACCGCCACCGGGCCCACATGGAGCGGGTGGGACGGGGACTGTGGCTGCCCGCCGAGCGGGCGCTGCTGGAGCTGATGCTGCGCAAGGTGCTCGCCCTCGAGGGGGCGGCCGCCATCGGGCCCGTGGACGCCTGGGTGGCCAGCCACGGCTCGATCGAGGGAGCCCTCGACGCCCTCTTCGCCGCCGCCGGCGCCGAGGGCGGCCTGGCCACGGCCGAGGGGCGGCTGGCCCTGCTCGACATGGACGCCGCCGCACTGGCCCAGAGCGACGACCCCTGGGTCCAGCTCGCCGTCGCCGTCGACGCCTGGAAGGCGCCCCTGCGGGCCCGCGACAAGGACCGGGGCGGGGCCATCGCCCGCCTCGAGCCCCAGCGCATGGCCGCCCGCCTCGCCTTCCTCGAGGGCCCGACCTATGCCGACGCCAACCGCACCCTGCGCGTCACCACCGGCCACATCGCGGGCTACCAGCCCCAGGATGGCGTGCAGTACCTGCCCTTCACGACCAGCGCCGGCGTCGCAGCGAAGGTGGGGCCCGCGCCCTTCGACGCCCCGGCCGACCTCGTGGCGGCGCTGCCCGGGGCCCCCGAGAGCCGCTGGGCCGACCCGGCGCGGGGAGACCTGCCCGTCGACTTCCTGACCACCCTCGACACCACCGGGGGCAACTCGGGATCGGCCACCCTCAACGCCCAGGGCGAGTTCGTGGGGCTCATCTTCGACGGCGTCTGGGAGAGCATGAGCGCCGACTGGATGTTCAACCCCGACCTGACCCGCTCGATCCACGTCGACGTGCGCTACCTGCTGTGGATGCTCGAAGAGGTCGACGACGGGGCCCACCTCGCCGCCGAGATGCTGGGCGAGGGCGCCTGAGCGGCCGGCCGGCCCTCAGCGGGGCAGGGCCCGGGAGAGGTTGTCGAGGGCCTTCTTGAAGCTCGCGTGGAGCCGGGCCTCGAGGCCCATGCCGACGACCAGCTGGCCCAGCACCGAGCCCGGGTCGAAGTCCATGTGCATCGTGACCAGGGTGTTGGTCGAGGGCTTCATCGTGCGCAGCGAGTAGGAGAGTGTGCCCCGGAAGCGCTTGCCCGTGGTGGTGACGTAGACCCGGCGGCCGCCGTGGCTGTCGTCGGTGCGGTCGAAGCGGTAGCCGAGGCTGCGGGTGCGGGGGGGCGTCGAGACGGCGAGCTCGTAGTCGCCCGGGCCGGCGGCGGTGAAGCCGTCGAAGGCACCCTCGACGATGGCGCGGTGGTTGGCGGGCTCGGAGAGCCAGGCGAAGACCTCGTCGCGGCGGGTGCCCTCGACGAGGATGTCTGCGGTGACGACGGCCACAGGAACCTCCAGCGGCGGCCCGCGCCCAGCGCACCGGGACCGCGCTGCACGGCTAACACCCCCCGCCGGGGGCCGACCGGCCGATTAGAGCCCCCGGGCACCCCGGAGCCGGAGACCCGATGACCGGCCTGCTCCCCTTGGCCCTGATCCCCTATTTTCCGCCCTTCGTCTGGGAGATGGGCCCCCTGGTGCTCGACTCGTGGGCCCTGCTCGTGAGCATCGGCTTCGTGGTCGGCCTCGAGGTGGCCCGGGCCCGGGGGCTGCGCCAGGGCCTCGCCGTGCGCGACGTGGTCGACAGCGCCGTCTTTGTCGTGGGCATGGGCTTCGTGGTGGGCCACCTGGTCCACGTGCTGGCCTACAACCCCCACCAGCTCGACGAGCAGGGCATCATGGCCCTGCTGCGCATCTGGGCGGGCTTCTCGAGCACGGGCGGCTTCATCGGCGCCGTGCTCGGCTGCGTGCTCATGTTCATCGCCTTCCCCCGGTGGTTCGGGCCCCTCGACGCGCGCATGGAGGCCGCCGGCACGACCGGCCCCCACCGCCGCGCGGTCGCCTGGCTCGCCCGCAAGCGCGCCTTCTGGCCCCACGCCGACGCCCTGATGTTCGGCTTTCCCTTCGCCTGGACCTTCGGCCGCCTCGGCTGCTTCTCGGCCCACGACCACGTCGGCCGGGCCTCCGACTTCTTCCTCGCCGTCGACTTTCCCGTCCAGTACTACGGCGGCCCCCGCCACGACCTCGGGCTCTACGAGGCCCTCTGGACGGCCGTCATCGCCGCCACCTTCTACGCCCTGCGCAAGAAGCCCGTGAAGCCCGGCTTCTTCACCGGGGTCTGGTGCGCCCTGTACTTCCCGGCCCGCTTCGGCTTCGACTTCCTCCGCAACGCCGACCTCAGCGGCGCCGACGTGCGCTGGGCGGGCCTGACGCCGGCCCAGTGGGGGGCCTTGCTGCTCTTCGGGGCCGGGCTCTGGGTCGTGAAGACCACCTGGGGCGGCCCAGGCGCCCCGGCCGCGACCGAGGAGTAGACCCGCGCGGCGCGCCAATCGCTCGCGTCGCGCGCCACGGCCCTGTGCGCCGGCCGCCCCTGCGCTACGGTCTCGCCGAGCTTCCGGAGCGACCATGGCCCAGATCACTGTCAACGATGTCGTCCACACGGTCGAGGCCGATCCGGCCACGCCGCTGCTGTGGGTGCTGCGCGACATTCTGCAGCTGCCCGGCACCCGCTTCGGCTGTGGCCGTGGGCTCTGCGGGGCGTGCACCGTGCACCTCGGCGGCGCCCCCATCCGGGCCTGTGTGACGCCCCTCTCGGTGGCGGCCACGGGCCCCATCACGACCATCGAGGGCCTCGCCGCCACCCGCCCCGCCGCCGCGGACGCTTCCGGTGCCGACGCCCTCCACCCCCTCCAGCAGGCCTGGATCGACCACGGGGTGCCCCAGTGCGGCTACTGCCAGGCCGGCCAGCTCATGAGCGCCGCGGCCCTGCTCGCCCGCGACCCGCGCCCGGACGACGCCGCCATCGACGCCGCCATGTCGGGCAACATCTGCCGCTGCGGGACCTACCCGCGCATCCGGGCCGCCATCAAGGCCGCCGCCGCCAAGCTGCCCCCGCCGCCGCCGCCGCCCGCGCCGGCGACCGAGACCGAGACCGAGACCGAGACCGATGCGCCCGCTCCGGAGGTGGAGGGATGAGCCCCGACTTCAGCCGCCGCGGCTTCCTCGTCGCCAGCCTCAGCGCCAGCGGGGGGCTGCTCATCGGCCTCGCCGCCCCCCGGGCCCGCGCCGCCGGCCCCGAGCTGGCCCAGGACGAGGTGCTGCCCGCCCCCTTCGCGCCCAACCTCTTCGTGGCCATCGAGCGCGACGGCACCACCCGCATCACCTGCCACCGCTCCGAGATGGGCCAGGGGGTCCGGGCCAGCCTGCCCGCCCTCATCGCCGCCGAGCTGGGCGCCGACCTCTCGCGCATCGCGGTGGTCCAGGCCCCCGGCGACGCCGCCTACGGCGACCAGAACACCGACGGCTCGACCAGCGTGCGGCTCCACCAGGACATGCTGCGCCAGATGGGCGCCACGGCCCGGGCCCTGCTCATCGCCGCCGCCGCCGCCCAGTGGGGGGTGGCCGCAGCCAGCCTCGACACGGTCGACCACGCCGTCGTCCATGCCGAGACGGGCCGGTCGCTGCCCTTCGGGGACCTCGTGGCCGCCGCCGCTGCCCTGCCGGTGCCCGACGAGGCCCCCCTGCGCAGCCGCGAGGCCCTGCGGGAGCGGGGCATCGGCGGCGGCCTGCCCTTCGCCGATGCCCGGGCCTTCGCCACGGGCACGGCCACCTACGGGGCCGATCCGACCCTGCCCGACATGCGGATCGCGGTCATCGCCCGGCCGCCGGCGCTCGGGGCCGCCCTCGAGAGCCGCGACGCCGCGGCGGCCCTGGCCGTGCCCGGGGTCGAGAGCGTGCACGTGCTGCCCGCGTGGAAGACCCCGGGCCGCTTCATGCCCCTGGGCGGGGTGGCCGTGGTCGCGCGCTCGACCTGGGCCGCCATCCAGGGGCGCAAGGCCCTCGCCCCCACCTGGAGCGCCGGGCCCCACGGCGGCGTCGGCTCCCCGGCCGAGTGGGACGGCCAGCGCGCCCAGGTCGACACCTCGGGCAAGACCTTCCGCAAGGTGGGCAAGGCCGACAAGGCCCTCGCCAAGGCCGCCAAGACCGTGACCGCGGTCTACACCGTGCCCCACCTCGCCCACGCGACCATGGAGCCCCCGGCGGCCCTGGTCTCGGTCGAGCCCGAGCGGGTGCGGGTCTGGGCCCCCGTCCAGGCCCCCCAGCGCACCGCTGCCGAGGTGGCCCGCACCATCGGCCGCAAGGCCCACGAGGTCCACGTCGAGGTCACCTTCCTCGGCGGCGGCTTCGGCCGGAAGTCGAAGCCTGACTTCGTCAGCGAGGCCGCCTGGCTCTCGCAGCAGATCCAGGCCCCCGTGCGGGTGCAGTGGACCCGCGAGGACGACCTCCAGCACGGCTACTACCACGCCAACGCCGTCCAGCGCCTCGACGCGGGCCTCGACGAGAGCGGACGGGTCGTGGCCTGGCGCCACCGCACGGCCGAGACCTCGATCATCTCGATGTTCCTCGGCCCCGTGCACGGCCCCACGGCGATGGAGCTGGGCATGGGCGCCCTCGACCTGCCGCTCGACCTGCCCCACGTGGCCATCGAGGGCCACACCGTCGACGAGCACCTGCGCATCGGCTGGATGCGCTCGGTGGCGAACATCAACCACGCCTTCGCCATCCAGTGCTTCGTCGACGAGCTGGCCCAGGCCCGCGGGGTGTCGACCCCGGCCCAGCTCAAGGAGCTCATCGGCCCGCCGCGGCTGCTGACCAAGAAGGAGGCCGGCGGCAAGCTGCCCAACTACGGGGTGCGCCTCGACCGGCTGCCCATCGACGTGGGCCGCTGGCACGCCTGCATCGACGAGGTGGTCGCCCGCTCGGGCTACGGCGGCGATGCTGGCGAGGGTCGGGCCTTCGGCTTCGCCGCCCACGCGAGCTTCAACACCACCGTCGCCGTGGTCGTCGCCGTGGCCCGGACCCCGGCGGGGCTGCCCCGGGTGGACGAGGCCTGGGTCGTCGCCCACCCCGGCAGCGTGCTCAACCTCGACCGGGTCAAGGCCCAGATGGAGGGGGCCGTGGTCTTCGGCCAGAGCATCGCCGTCCATGGCGAGATCACCTACACCGACGGCATTGTCGACCAGTCCAACTACGACAGCTACCCGGTCGTGCGCATGGGCGAGGCCCCCCGGGCCGTGCACGTCCACATCATCGACGAGGGCCTCGCGCCGGGCGGCATCGGCGAGCCCGGGGTGCCGCCGGTGGCCCCGGCCATCGCCAACGGCTGGGCCGCGCTCACGGGCACCCGGGTGCGGCGGCTGCCCATCGCGAAGCAGCGGCCGGGCTGACCCGCCCCGTCGCCCGGGCCGCGCTCAGCCGTCCTCGTCGCGCCACTCGGCCTCGCGCCGGTAGATGGTGCGGGCGGTGATGCCGAGGAGCTGGGCGGCCAGGGCCTTGTCGCCGTCGCACTGCTGGAGCGTGGCCTCGATCATGGCCCGCTCCATCGTCTTGATGGGGGTGCCGACGGGGAAGGAGAGGGTGTCGGGGCGGTGCTCGTGGGCCCGCAGGGCGGGGGGCAGCTGGGCCAGCTCGACCAGCTCGCCGCGGCTGAGCACA
This sequence comes from Myxococcota bacterium, assembly GCA_964226865.1. Lineage (GTDB taxonomy): Bacteria > Myxococcota_A > UBA796 > UBA796 > UBA2385 > CAXQUZ01. The sequence continues at coordinate 5,820 of CAXQUZ010000725.1, forward strand.
ACGGCCCGCTCGACGGCATTCTCGAGCTCGCGCACGTTGCCCGGCCAGCGCCAGGCGCCCAGCGCGGCCATGGCCTCGGCGGTGAAGCCGGTGAGCTCGCGGCGGTTCCGCCGGGCGTAGTGCTCGAGGAAGTGGTGGGCCAGCAGCGGAATGTCGTCGGCGCGCTCCCGGAGGGGGGGCACGTCGAGGCGGATGACATTGAGCCGGTAGAAGAGGTCTTCGCGCAGCTGGCCCTCGCGGATGGCGCGCTCGGGGTCGCGGTTGCTGGCCGCGATGATGCGCACGTCGGCCTGGAGGGTGCGGGTGCTGCCGACCCGCTCGTACTCGCCGTCCTGGAGCACACGCAGCAGCTTGACCTGGACCTGGGGGGCCATCTCGGTGACCTCGTCGAGGAACAGGGTGCCGCCCCGGGCGAGGTCGAAGCGCCCCTGCTTGCGGGCGGTCGCGCCGGTGAAGGCACCGGCCTCGTGGCCGAAGAGCTCGCTCTCGAGCAGGCTCTCGGGCAGGGCACCGCAGTTCACCGTGACGAGGGGCTGGTCGCGCCGGGGCGAGCAGGCGTGGATCCACCGGGCCAGCCGGCCCTTGCCCGTGCCGCTCTCGCCCGTGACCAGCACGGAGGCCTCGGAGTCGGCCACCTGGCGGGCCTCGTCGAGCAGCGCCCGCATCGGCACCGAGCGCCCCACCACCTCGTCCGGACGGGCCCGGGCCAGCTCGTCGCGGAGCTGGCGGTTCTCGCGCACGAGGTGGCGCTTCTCGAGGGCCTTGCGCACGACCCGGACGATGTCGGCGCGGCGCAGGGGCTTGGTCACGAAGTCCCAGGCCCCCTCCTTCATGGCCTCGACGGCCGTCTCGACCGTGCCGAACGCGGTCATGACGACGACCTCGAGATCCGGGTCGAGGGTGCGCCCCACCCGCATCAGCTCGAGGCCGCTCATGCCCGGCATCTTGAGGTCGGTCAGCAGCAGATCCGGCCCGTGGCTGCGGATGAGGCCCACCGCCTCGCGGCCGTCGGCGGCGTGGATCACGGCGAGGCCCTCCCGGGTCAGGATGCGCTCGAGAACCTTGCGGTTCGCGGCCTCGTCGTCGACGACCAGCACCTGGGCTTCCATGCACGCTCCGGCCCGCCCGCGGCGGGGGCGGAGGGGCACAGACAACATGTCGCGTCCAGACATGTTGTCAAGGAGAGTGACAACATGTCGCGACCGGGGCGGCCCCCGGGCTCAGCCGCCGCTGCCCCGCGACACGGCCGCCGACCGGGCCAGCTCGCGGGCGGCCGCCACCGCGGCGCGGCCCCGGGCGATGGCGGCGTCGAGGTCCTGGTCGAGCCGGCCGTCGTCGCCGAGCTCGCGCTCCATCTTGTCGTCGAGGCCCAGGCGGGCGAGGCCGTGGGCCTTCTCGCTGTCGAGGGGCGGCACGGGGGCCGCCTCGGGCCGGGCCAGCGCGGCGATGGTCGACTCGACCGCCACCCCGGCCTCTTCGAGGCGGCTGGCGTGGAGCCCCATGCGGCCCGCGAAGCGCAGGATGTCTTCGACCTGGGTCGTGCGCCAGGTGGCGGCGGCCTCGACCGCCTCGCCCACCCAGCGGGCGTTGGGATCGTCGGCCGGGGCCGTCTGGCGGAGCATGCGGGCGCTGTCTTCGGCGCGGGCCGCGAGCAGCCGGTAGCTGGCCGCGAGCTCGGCGAGGGTCGCGGCCACGTCGGCGGCCCCCTCGAGATCCGTTGGGTTGCGCAGCCGGGCGGCCTCGGGGGGCACGGGCACCCGGCGGCGCAGGGCCGCGAGGCGCAGCCGGCCCTGGACGTCGTGGCGCCGCAGCCAGACCCCGGCCAGGGCCTCCTTCAGCTCGGCGGTGGTCGTGTCGGCCGGACCCTGGGCGTCGAGGTAGCGGCGCACCCGCCCGAGGGACTGGCCGGCGGCCACCAGCTCTTGCTCGAGCTCGTCGAGCTGGTCGACCCGCTCCTTGAGACGGCCCACCTCGTCGAGCTCGACGGTGACCTGGCCACGGGGACGCCGGGCCATGGCACCGAGCGCCACGACGAGGCCGACAGCGACGAGCCCGCCCAGCACGGCCAGGGCAAGCTCCAGGACTCCGAGTCCCACCATGCCGCGCACGCTATCACCACCGCAGCCCCGGAGCACCAGGAGCCCCCATGTCCGCACCCGCCCCCGCCCCCCCTGCCGGCGCCGCCGCCCGCTGGGATCCCCGCTGGGCCGCCCGGGGCCCCCGCCCGGGGCCACCCACGCCCTTGATCCAGGAGGCCTGCGCCGCGCTGCCCCCCGGGGCGCGGGTGCTGGAGCTCGGGGCGGGCCACGGCCGCGACGCCCGGCCCCGGGCCGCCCGGGGGCTCGCGGTCACGGCCGTCGACGCGAGCGCCGTGGCCCTCGACCAGCTCGCGGCCCAGGCCACCGCCCGGGGCCTCGCGGTCGAGACCGTCGTGGCCGAGCTCGGTCCGACCGGCGCCGGCGCCACCGCCGTGCAGCAGCTCCTCGCCCGGGGCCCCTGGCATGCCATCGTCAGCGCCAACTTCCACGTCGCCGGGCTCCACGCGGCCCTGCGCCCGGGCCTCGTCCGCACCGCCAGCGGCCAGGGCGGCCTCGTGGTCTTCGTCCAGCCGAGCCGCCGCAACCTCGAGCGCCACCCCCGGCCCTCGGCCCGCTTCCTCGTCGACGAGGCCGGCCTGGACGCCGTTGCCGCCGGGCTCCAGCCCCAGCTCCGGCGCCTCGGCTGGGCCCCGGACGGCCGCCACCTCGCCGAGCTGGTCGCCGTGCTGCCCCCAGGCTGAGCGCTCCCCGACCGCTCAGGCCGCGCCACCGGGGCCCGGCCCCTCCGCCGCATCGACCGCGCCCTCAGGGAGCCGCACCATCGGCAGCCGCAGCCGAAAGCGGGTGCCCGCGGCCGAGGTCTCGACACAGGCGAGGCTGCCCCCCACGTCCTCGAGCTCCTGGCGGCTGATGGCCAGCCCGAGCCCCGTGCCCTGGGCCTTGGTCGTGTAGAAGGGGTCGAAGGCCTGGCGGGCGTCGTCGGGGGCCATGCCCGGCCCGTCGTCCGCCACCTCGACCCAGAGCACGGGCGGCCGGCCCGGCGGATCCTGGCCGATCTGGATCCCCACCCGCCGGGCGCCCGCCTCGACGGCGTTCCGGAGCAGGTTGCGCAGCGCCCGCCGCAGGGTGTCGGCGTCGAGCTCACAGGGCGCGGCGGCCCCGGCCAGGGCGACCTCCACCCCCGCCCGGCGCAGGGCCTCCTCCTCCACCCGCAGCACCCCCTGCACCAGCGGCAGGGGCTCGGTCGCCACCAGCTCGGCCCGCCGCCCCCGGGCCAGCTCGAGGTAGCGGCCGGTCAAGGTCTCGAGGCGGCGGATCTCCTGGTTGATGGTCGCGAGCATGTCGCGGTGCTCGTCGTCTTCGAGCTCGTCGGCCAGCAGCTCTGCGTTGAGGCTCATGGCATTGAGCGGGTTGCGCACCTCGTGGGTGATCTGGGCCAGCATCTGGCCGACCAGGGCCAGCCGCTCGCTGCGGGCCAGCCGCTCCCGGTCGGCGATGCGGCGGGTCACGTCCTCTCCCACCACCAGGGTGCCGTGCAGCCCGAAGGGCACGATGTCGAGGTCGTACTGGTGGCCGCCGTGGGCCACGGCCTCGTGGCGTCCGGGGGCGAGGGCCACGAGCCAGCCCGGCAGGGCCATGCCCGGCGCGACCCCCCACATGCGCTCGGCGGCGGGATTCGCGACGGCGGCGTGGCCGTGCTCGGCGACCACGATGCCGGCCCGGATGGTGTCGAGCACCCGCCGCAGCCGCAGCCGCAGCCGGTCGAGGTCAGAGGCCCGCTCCTTGAGGCGCCGGTCGCGCTCGGCCACGGCCCCCACCATGGTCTCGAACTCCCGCGCGAGCACCCCCACCTCGTCATTGGACGAGACCGCGAGGGGTCCTGGCCGCTCGCCGGCGGCCAGCCGCTGGACCTGCTCGGTGAGGGCGCCGATGGGCCGCAGGGTCAGCAGGGCGGCGCCCGCGAGGAGGCTCGAGAGCACGACCGCCAGCAGGCTCAGCGCGCCCCCCACGGCGAGGGCCCGCTCCTGGGCCTGGGCCGCCCGCTTGCTCACGGCGCCGATGCGGCCCTCGACGAGCTGCGAGATGCCGTCGACCCGCAGCACCAGCTCGCTGCGGCGCCGGTCGAGCTCGTCGGTGCGGGCCGCGAGGCGCTCGCCCTGGGTCTCGGCGGCGTCCACCCAGGCCCGAAAGGCCGAGGCGTAGGCGGTCTGGGCCCCCCGGATCTCGTCGAGGGAGCGCACCATCAGCTCGATGGCCCGGGCCTCGTTGGCGTCGCGCACCCGGGGCCGCAGCCGGTCGAGGATGCGATCGCCGTCGCTGCAGGCGTCGGTCAGGCTGGCCCCGTAGAGGGCGGCGCTGGCCCGGTGGCCGCCCAGGGGCCCGTCCGGCTCGAGGGCGAGCTGGTCGTGCTCCCGATCGAGCTGGCGGGTGATGGCCTCGAGGCGCGCCGTGACCTCGGCCATCGGCAGGTAGCCGTCATCGAGAACAGCGAGCGCGAGGCCGATGTCGCGGAGCTGCACGAGGCCGTGGACGAGGGCCGCCGAGGTGGCGAGCATGGCCAGGAGGAAGGCCGCGAGGATGCGGTTGCGCAGGGTACGCGGCGCCGACCGGGGCCCAGGGGCGCGGCCGGCCTCGGCGGGGGACCGGGCCATGCCCCCGTCCTAGCGCCGCTCCCGCCAGGGCGCCCGGTCTTCTCGGCCCCGAGAACGCAGGCGGCCCCACCACCCGGGCGGGGCCGCAGCGAGCGTCGGCCGGCAGGGCGCCGGCAGACCGCCTCAGTTCACGGTCCACTCGTCGGCCCAGGGGCCGTAGCCGAAGGCGTAGCGACCCATCTTCGGCACGTTGAAGAAGAGGTTGCCCTCGGTCTCGTAGGGCACGTCGAGCCGGTTGAGGTTGCCGCTCGCGATCTTGTCGATGATCAGCGACTCGAGGATGCTGAAGATCGTGTTGACGTCGATGTCGAACTGGACGTGGCCCTCGATGGCGTCGTTCGGGGGCACGACCTTCCAGGAGTCGTTGGCGTCGGCGTCGTTCGAGCCGTCGGGCGAGACCACCTCAGAGGCGAGGTCGAGGGCCTGCTTCTGGGTCGGGATGAGGTCGGAGGCCGAGTCGACCTGCTTGGCCGAGTCGACGTCACAGGCGCCCTCGGCGTTGGTCGAGGGGGAGCAGTCTTCGACGTCGGGGTCGCAGAAGCTGATGCAGACGGCGCCGAGGTCGTCGTCATCGTAGACCAGCAGCCCCATGAGGATCTCGACCAGCGGGATCGAGATGCTGTCGTTGGGGTTGGAGAGGTCGAAGCCCAGATCGAAGGAGAAGATCATGGCGTCGCGGCTGGGCTTGTTGTCCCAGCCGAAGGCCTGGCAGGTGGCCGAGCCGAACCACTCGTAGCAGCCCCAGCGCGCGACCTTGTTGATGTTCGGGTTCTTGACCAGCTCGACGCCGGCGAGGGAGGCCTCGGGCGCCTGGATGCCGGCGAGCTTGCCGACGGCATCGCAGCCCACCATCGTGGTGGCGCCGGCCGAGAGGGCACAGGCGGCGACAGACGTGCCGAGCCAGCGGAGAGGGGAACCAGACATCGCTTCCTCCAAGTGCGTCGCGGGACGCAGACGGGCCACATGCTGCGCGGCCTGGACAGGGAACACCGTATCGCGTCAGACGCGCGGGCGACGAGCACCGCCCGTCCAGAAAGATGCACGCATCCACGCCCACCCGCAGCCCGCAGCCTGTCTGCGTCCCGGGTGGTCCGGGCGCCGCCGACGGCCGAGGCCCCGGTTCATTCGCCCCGATCTGCACCGGCCACCTCCGCGGCGGCCACCGGCTGCCGACTCCCACGCGGCGGGGGCCCCGCACCTGCCATGCCGCCAGACGGTGGCGGCGGGAGCCCGTGACATTCTCGCAGCGGGCGGCTCCCCCCCGATGCGCGGTGGCCGCGCTGCGCACGCTGGCCTAAATGGACCGGAGCGGTGGCGGGCCCCCGATCCCGGGGCGCCGTGGTCCAGCCGACGACGAGGAGCCCCGCATGGCCGGCGGAGGGCGCACATTCCGCTTCGGCAGCTGCATCGGCGAGGGGGGCTTCGGCGAGGTCTACCGGGCCACCATGCGCAGCCCCGCCGGGCTCGAGCGCGAGGTCGCCGTCAAGACCCTCAAGACCGCCGTGGCGCCCGACGCCGAGGCCGTCCGCCGCCTGCGAGACGAGGCCCGGCTGCTCTCCCGCCTCGACCACCGCTCCATCCTCGCCATCCACGACCTCGTGCGCCTCGAGGGCCGGGTCGCCCTGGTCACCCAGCTGCTCCAGGGCGAAGACCTCAAGAACCTGCTGACCGGCCCCACCCCGCTGCCCCTGCGCCCCCTGGCCGAGGCGATGAGCGAGGTCGCCGGCGCCCTGGCCACGGCCAGCGAGCGCCTCGAGCTGGTCCACCGGGACGTCAAGCCCTCCAACATCCACATCAGCCGCGACGGCACGGTCAAGCTGCTCGACTTCGGCATCGCGCGCTCGCCCCGCATCAACCGCGAGGGCCACACGGGCACGGGCCTCGTGGTGGGCACCTTCGGCTACCTCGCGCCCGAGCGGGTCTCCGACGAGCACCACGGCCCGGCCAGCGACATCTACTCCCTCGGCTGTGTGCTCTACGCCGCCCTGTGCCGGACGCCCCTCTACCAAGGGGTCAGCCGCTCCGAGTCGCTGCGCTACCGCATCGACGACGAGCTCCACGACCGCTTCCTCGAGGGCCGGCTGGCCCAGGTGCCCGCCTCCCCGCTCGCCGCGCTGCTGCCGCGCATGCTGGCCTACGACCGGTCCCAGCGCCCCACCGCCCGCACCCTCGAGGTCGCCCTCGAAGACATCGCAGCCGCCCTGCCCGGTCCGTCGCTGCGCCAGTGGGCCCGGGCCCGGGACTGGCCCGAGCTCCAGCGCCTCCCGGGCACCCTGGAGGGCCGCGAGCTGGCCGAGGAGCCCCTCGAGCTCGGCACGGCGCCCCCGCCGCCCGCCCCGCCGACCGCCGACCAGCGGCTGACCATCGACTTCGCCCCCCTGGGCCGTCCCGCGCCGGCGCCCGCTGCGCCCCCCGCGCCCGCGCCGCCCCCCCGGCCTGCCCCGGCGCCCCGGCCCGCCCCGGCGCCCGCCCCCCGGCCAGCGCCCGCCCCGGCGCCGACGCCCCGGCCGACGACCCGCCCCACCACCCGGGCCCCCGAGCTGGAGCGCCGCAGCAGCCGCCGCGGGGAGGCCCCCGCGCCCGCCCCGGCGCCCGGCTGCGCCGGCACCCTCGCCCTGTGGCTCTTGATCGTGGGCCTGGTCGCCGGCGGCGCCGCCTACCTCGCCGAGGAGGGCCACCTGCCCGGCCTCAAGCGCTGGATGGACGAGCGGCAGGACGACTGGAACGACTACCGGGACCGCAACCGCTGAGGGCCGGCCGCGCGGCTCAGCGCCCGTCCCGCCAGGCCCCGGCCCGCCCGAAGACCTCGGGCATGCGGCCGTGGTGGAGCTTCATGACCAGGGCGTCGCCTGGCTGGAGCTCGACCACCCCCCGGGCCCACACGGTCAGCCGGTCCTCCGAGCGCACCTCGACGGCGTGGGGCCCCGGGCCGAGGGTCGCCAGCTCGAGGGGGCTGCCCGCGAGCACGGCCCCCGCGGGAGCGCCGTCGATGAGAAGAAAGAAGCGCTGGCCGGCCTCGGGGGCCTGGATGCTCAGCCGCGGCGCCGGCGCATCGGCCAGGGCCGCCCCCGCCGCGTCGGCCACCGAGAGGCTGTCGGCGCCCACCAGCAACCGCACCACGCCCTCTTCGGGCACAGGCACCAGCACCGGCGCCGGCTTGCCCTCGCGCCAGACCTGGAGCTCGTGCTCGCCCGGCTCGACCTCGTCGAGGGTGACCGTGCCGGCGGCGTAGCTCTTGGCGACGGGCATGCCCTTCATCGTGACCTCGATGGGCACCTCGGTCTCGATGCGCACGGTGCCGGCCCGGGCCGGGAGGGCGGCCCCGACGAGCAGGCCGAGCGCCAGCGCAGGGACACGGACGACGGACGCACGGCGGAGGGCGGGGACCAGCGGCATCGGGGCTCCTCACAGGGCACGGGCATCGACCGGCGGCGATCCCGTCCCGCCCCACCCGGTTAGCCGGCCCAGGCCGCCACTGCCCCAGAGCCCCCTTGATCTCTCCTGCCCTCCCCGCCGCCCCGCTCCAGCTCCACACCCTCGCCAACGGTCTGCGGGTCGGGCTTCAGCCGGATCCCCAGGTGCCCCTGGTCGCCGTCGCCCTCCAGTACGGGGTCGGCAGCCGGGACGAGCGCCCGGGCGCCTCGGGCATGGCCCACCTCTTCGAGCACCTCATGTTCCAGGGCACCCCCCGGGTCGGCCCCTCGGAGCTGATGCAGAAGGTTCTCGACGTGGGCGGCAGCGCCAACGCCTCGACCTCGTCCTCGGCGACCCGCTACCACACCACCCTCCCGGCCCACCAGCTCCAGCTCGGGCTCTGGCTCGAGGCCGACCGCATGGAGCGCCTCGCCGTCACCGAGGCCAGCTTCCGCACCCAGCTCGCCGCGGTCATCGAAGAGCGGCGCCAGCGGGTCGACGACGCGCCCTACGGCCGGGCCATGGAGCGCCTCGAGTCGGTCTCCTTCTCCCGATGGGCCCAGGCCCACCCGGTCATCGGCAGCATGGACGACCTCGTGGCCGCCGACCTCGCCCGGGTGCTCGGCTTCCACAGCGACTGGTACCGGCCCAACAACGCCGCCCTCGTGGTGGTCGGCGACTTCGCCCCGGGCCCGACCCTGGCCACCATCGAGGACTGGTTCGGCGGCATCGCGTCGGGCCCCACCCCCGACCGGCCCGCCCTCGACGAGCCGCCGCGCACCGCCCCCGTCCACCTCGAGGCCCGCGATCCCCTGGCCCGGCTGCCCGCCGTGTTCCGCAACCACCGGGCGCCCGCCATCACCGACCCGCTCGCCCCGGCGATGGAGGTGCTCGAGGCCGTGCTGTTCCGCGGCGCGGCCTCTCGGCTCCAGAAGGCCCTGGTCATCGACGCCCACCACGCCATCCAGCTCTCGGGGGGCTTCGACGGGCGCACGGCCCCGGGCCTGTTCAGCATCGGCGCGGCAATCCCCCAAGATGGTGAACCACAGGCCATCTTCGATGCCTTCGACACCGAGCTGGAGCGGCTCGCCGCGACCCCCCTCACCGACGACGAGCTGCTGCGCAGCCGCCAGCCCCTGCTCGCCGGCCACCTCTTCGCCCTCGAGAGCCCCCTGAGCCGCGCCCTGGGCTTCGCCGACGGCCTCGTGCAGCAAGACGACCCCCACTGGCGCACCGGCTACCTCGGCCGGGTCCGCGACGTCGGCCCCGCCGCCATCCAGGAGGCCGCCCGGGCCGTGCTGGCGGCGCCCCCGGTCACCCTCGTCGTCCGCCCGGAGGCCCGCCCATGAGCCGCGGCATCCCCGACCAGCCGCCGGCCCCCCTGCCGCCCCGGCCCTTCGCCTTCCCCGCCCCCGTCGTGGTCCCGGCCCCCTGGGGCGGCGAGATCGCCGTCGCGCGCGTGCGCACCATCCCCGTCGTCCACGTGCGCTTCGCCGCCGCCACGGGCACCACCTGCCTGCCCGGGGCCGCCACCGACGTGGGCCGGCTCGTCGCCCTGGGCCGCCTGCTCGCGCCGACCCTCCGCCACGGCATCGGCGACCACGACGCCCCGTCCCTCGCCGCCCACCTCGACCGCCTCGGGGCCCGGCTCTCCCTGTCGGTCGGCCTCGACCAGGCCGTGGCCAGCGCCAGCGGCTTCGCGACCGCCCTGCCCGCCCTGCTCTCGCTGGTGGCCACCGCCGTGACCGAGGTGCGCGCCCCCGCCGCCGCCTTCGAGATCGAGCGCCAGAAGGCCCTCCAGGTGCTCCACCACCACCAGGGCGACCCGGACGCCCAGGCGGCCATGTGGCTCGGCCACGCCCTCTACGGGCGCCACCCCTACGCCTCGCCCATGCCCACCGCGGCCGCGCTGGCCCGGATCCGCCCCGACGACATCCCCCCGGCCTGGCAGGCGCTCTTCCCCGGCCGCCAGACCCAGCTGCTCATCGTCGGCGACGTCGACCCCGAGGCCGCCGTCGCCGCGGCCCTCGACCGCTTCGCCGCCCTCTGCGACCGGGCCGACCAGCCCGTGCCCTCCCCCGTCGCCCCCGCGCCGCGCCCGACCGCCCCCCGGGTCGTCGGCGTCGTGCGCCCCGACAGCGAACAGCTCAGCATCCAGACCGGGCTCCGCCTCTTCCCGCGCAGCCACCCCGACCACCTCCCCCTCCGCATGGCCCACCAGGTGCTCGGCGCGGGCGCCGGCTCGCGGCTCTTCCTGCGGCTCCGCGAGGCGGAGGGCCTCACCTACGACGCCTGGTCGAACCTCGACTGCGGGGTGCTGGGCGGCGAGCTGAGCTGTGGGCTCTCGGCCGCCCCCGACCGGGCCGAGGCCGCCACCCGGGGCCTCCAGCGCGAGCTCCAGGCCCTCGTCGACAGCCCGCCCACCGCCGATGAGCTCGCCTCGGCCGCCCGCCAGATCGCCGGCAGCTTTCCGGGGAAGGCCAGCGGGGTCGGAGGCGTCTCCCTGCTGCTCGCGCTGGCCTGGCGCCAGGGCTTCCCCCCCGCCGACTGGTCGGACTACCCCGCCCGGGTGCTGGGCATGTCGGCCGCGCGGGTCCAGGCCGCCGTCGAGGCCCACGTCCACCCCGCCCAGGCGAGCACGGTGGTGGTGGGCCCCGAGGCCGCCGTCGACGCGGCCCTTGCCGTGCTCCCCCCGGGGCGCAAGGTCGACCTCGACGCCCGCCCCGACTGAAGCGGCCGCCCACCGGTTGCCTCCGCCCCCGGGGCCAGCTATCCCCGGCAACGATTTTCCCATCGCTATCGCGCTTCCGAACGACATCGCGGTACCCGAGTGACCTTGGAGCCATCGCCCATGCGGACCATGTCCCCCCTCATCGCAGTCGCCCTCGCCACCTTCTCCCTGGCTTGCAACGGTGGCCAGGGCAGCAACGCCGGTGCGGCGGCACCGAAGGCCGAGACCGTCGAGATGCCCGTCCAGGGCGAGGTCATCGCCACGGTCAACGGTGTGCCGATCGGCTCGGACGAGTACAAGGAAGCCGCGGCCCGCAAGAAGCCGGCCGAGGGCGACACCCTCTCCGACGCCGAGCGCCAGGAGGTCATCGACCGCCTCGTCGAGGAGAAGCTCCTCTACAAGGCCGCCCTGGCCAAGGGCCTCGACAAGGACCCCAAGGTCCAGAAGGTGATGGTCAACACCCTCCTCCGCGACGAGGTCTACAACGACATCCGCACCCAGGAGATCTCCGACGAGGAGCTCCAGAAGTACTACGAGGTCCACCAGGAAGACTTCGTCGTGCCCGAGAAGGTGCAGATCAAGCGCATCCTCATCAAGGTCGACAAGCGCACGGACGCCGAGACCAAGGCCGAGGCCGAGCGCATCCACAAGATCCTCAAGTCCGATCCCGGCAAGTTCAAGGACGTGGCCGCCAAGAACTCCGAGGACCCCTACCGCCGCCGCGGCGGTGACGTGGGCTTCGTGCCGAAGACCGGCAAGCCCGGCTTCGACCAGGCTGTGGTCGACAAGGCCTTCGAGATGAAGGTCGACGAGCTGTCGGCCCCCTTCAAGACCGAGTCCGGCTACAACATCGTGCTCGTCGCCAACAAGCGCGAGCGCGTCGAGCGCACCTTCCAGCAGATGAAGGGCTCGGTGCTGCGCAAGGTCAAGAACGAGCGCCTCAAGGAGCTCTACGAGCAGTACGTCGCCAGCCTCAAGACCGGCGCCAAGGTCGACATCGACGACGCCAAGGTCAAGGCCCTCAAGGTCGACCGCGCCGGCGGCGGCAAGGGCGCCAAGCTCAGCGGTCCGGGCGGTGCGCCCCAGACCATGGTCGCCGGCCCCGACGATGACGGCGAAGGCAACGAGTGAGCTGGCTCCTCGCCATCGCCCTGTCCACCGGCCTCGCCTCGGCGGCGGCCGTGGACCGGGTGGCCGCGGTGGTCAACGACGACGTGATCGCCCTGTCCGAGCTCTATGAGCTGGGCGGCGACTACATCGAGCAGGCCGTCGCCACGGCCCCCGAGCCCGCCACCACCCGGCGCGAGCTCGAGCTCGAGGTGCTCGACACCATCATCATGCGGCGCCTCATCTCCCAGGAGATCGAGCGCCTCGACCTCGACGTGACCGAGCTCGAGGTCGACCGCGCCATCGAGGACGTCGCCATGCGCAACGGCCTCGACACCGAGGCGCTGCGCCGCGAGGTGGGCAAGTCGGGCATGCGCTGGGCCGACTACCGCGACGAGATCAAGGAGAGCCTGCGCCAGATGCGCTTCTCCCAGGCGGTCATCCAGCCCCGCATCAAGGTCGACGAAGACCAGCTCAAGGACGCCTGGCGCCGCACCTTCGCCAGCGACGACCGCCCCCGCCGCTACGACCTGGGCATGATCTTCATCCCCTTCGCGAGCGGCGCCGCCACCCCCGACGAAGAGCGGGCCGCCACCCGCGCCGTCGCCGAGGACGCCGTCGCCCGCATCCGCGGCGGGGCGCCCTTCGAAGACGTCGCCCGCGAGCTCGATCAGGGCCCCTACGCCGACAAGGGCGGCCACTACGGCCTCATGCGCGCCGAAGAGCTGCGCGGAGCCCTCGGCCCGGTGCTGCTGCGGCTCACCCCGGGCGAGGTCTCGGCCCCCCACGAAGACAACCTCGGCCTCTGGAGCCTCACCTCCTTCGGCGAGGTGCTCGAGGAGCC
>CAXQUZ010000726.1:0-4265 GCA_964226865.1 Myxococcota bacterium
CCGGGCAGCGTGCTCGCGCTCGGGGTGGTGGCCCTCGTGGGCCTCGCGAGCACCACCGCCTTCCTGCTGGGCCGCCCGACCGCGCCCGGCGCCGGGTCCCCCTCCGCGGCGTCCCCAGCACCGGCCCCCGCCCCAGCACCGGCCCCCGCCCCAGCACCGGCCGCCTCCGCCTCCGCTCCCCGTGCCACCGCCCCGCCCCGGGCCGATCCCGGCACGCCGCCCTCCGCCCCCGATCCGGCCCAGCCCGCCGTGCGCCGCTACCTCGCTGCCCTCGACGGCATCGGCGGCGGCAGCGCCCTGCCCAGCTCCCCCGACGTCTACGTCCAGCAGGCCCTCAGCGGCGACACCAGCGCCCTCGACCGCCTCATCGCCGAGCACGAGCGCCGCAGCGCCGCCATCGACCAGCTCCGCCCACCGCCCCCGGCCCAGGCCCACCACGCCGCCCTGCGCACCCTCGCCCAGCAGGGCCTCGCCGTCATGCGCACCCTCAAGGCGGGCATCCAAGGCCAGGACCTCGCCGCCCTCATGTCGCTCCAGTCCGACGCCGCCCAGCTCCAGGCCCAGGGCGACGCCGTCAGCCGCATGGAGGCCGACCTCCGGGCCCGCTACGGCGGCTGAGCGCCCCCCGCCCCGACCGGCCGCCCCTCGCCCGGTCCGCGTCGGATAGGCTGGCGACCTCGTCCGCCGGAGCGCCGCCGTGACCTTCATCCAGGTCGAATTCCTCTACCTGTTCACCGCTGTCATGGCGCTGTACTGGGCCTTCTCGCGCATTCCCGAGCGGGGCCGCGTGCTCCAGAATGTGCTGTTGGTGGTCGTCAGCTTCGTCTTCTACGGCTGGGTCCACCCCTGGTTCTGCGCGCTGCTGCTGTTCAGCGCCGTGCTCGACTTCAACGTCGGCATCGCCATGGGCAAGACCGCGCCCGGCTCGTCGCGCCGCCGGTGGCTGCTGCTGCTCAGCATGGCCGGCAACCTGGGCATGCTCGGCTACTTCAAGGACGCCAACTTCTTCCTCGACAACGTCGTCGCGTTGTCGGAGGCCATCGGGCTCCAGGCCAACGTGCCCAGCCTCCAGGTCATCCTGCCGGTGGGCATCTCGTTCTACACCTTCCAGACGATGTCCTACACCATCGACATCTACCGCGACGAGCTCAAGCCCCGCACCAACGTGCTCGACTACCTCGTCTTCGTGAGCTTCTTCCCCCAGCTCGTCGCCGGGCCGGTCGAGCGGGCCAGCCGGCTGCTGCCCCAGGTCGAGGTCGACCGCCGCTTCGACGGCCGCACCTTCGCCAGCGGGGTCGGGCTGGCGATGTGGGGCGGCTTCAAGAAGATGGTCGTGGCCGACACCATCGCCCCCTATGTCGACACGGTCTTCATCCACCAGAGCCCCAGCTTCGGCATGGTCGCCGCCGCCACCCTCGGCTTCGCCATCCAGATCCTCGCCGACTTCTCGGGCTACACCGACATCGCCCGGGGCACGGCCCGCATGCTCGGCTTCGAGCTGATGCTGAACTTCAAGAACCCCTACCTGGCGAAGAACCCCAGCGACTTCTGGCGCCGCTGGCACATCAGCTTCTCCTCGTGGATCCGCGACTACCTCTACATCCCGCTCGGGGGCTCCCGGGGCGGCCGCTGGACCACCCACCGGGCCACCTTCGGCGCGATGGTGCTCAGCGGCCTCTGGCACGGCGCCTCGTGGACCTTCGTGCTCTGGGGCGCCTACCACGCCGCCCTCATCACCGCCTACCGCGCGGTCACCCGCCACATCCCGCAACACATCCGCAAGCACCCCAACGCAAGCCTGGTCTCGGTGCCGCTGATGTTCCTGTTCACCTGCGGCGGCTGGCTCATCTTCCGCGAGACCCACATCGACCGGCTGGTCGGCTACCTGCAGCTCTCGCCCTTCGCGGCCACCGAAGAGCAGAACATCGCGACGGCCGTGCTGCTGGGCATGTGTGCGGCCACGGGCGGCATCCTCGTGGGGGGGCTCATCGTCGAGAAGCTCGTGCTCAAGAGGGTGCGCGACACGGTCTGGGAGGCGCCCTTCAGGGCCACGAGCTGGACCGTGATGGCCCTGGGCATGTTCACCTTCACCCGGGTGACCACCAACGACTTCATCTACTTCGCCTTCTGAGGCCCGCGGGACAGGGCCCAGGCCAGGGGATAGGCGCCCCCTCCCCCCGGCCCCGGGAGCCCCCTTGCGCCAGCCCACCCTCCTCGCAAACGCCCTGCTGCTGAGCATTCTCACAGGATGCGGCGCCGACCCCAAGGCCCGGGACAGCGCGGGCGGGGCCAGCGGCACGGACGCGGCAGACGGCGCTGACGGGACCGATGAGACGGACGGCACGGACGGCGCTGACGGGACCGATGGAACGGACGGTGCTGACGGGACCGACGGGACGGACGGCCCGGACTGTGCCCCCCCGGACGCCGACCCCGCGCCCACCCGGGAGGGCCACCCGGGCGACGGCTGGCGCTGGACCCGCCTCGGGCTGCTCTTCGCGGACGAAGAGACCCTCGGCTACGGCGACGGCGACCTCTCGCCGGCCCTCGTGCGCACCGAGACGGGCCTCCACCTGCTGTTCAGCCGGCAGCGGGGCACGGGCCAGACCCTCTGGGTGAGCACCAGCACCGACGGCACGAGCTGGACGCCCCCCGTCGAGGCCACGGGCCTGGAGCCCAGCACCACCGACTACCCGAGCCTGCTGCCCACGGCCGCGGGGTTTCGGCTCTGGTACGGCTCGGGCAGCATCGACATGGCCGAGAGCACCGATGGCTTCGCGTTCCGCGAGCAGGGCACGGCCATCCGCGCCGGCGAGGCGGGCCGCTTCGACAGCCTCTCGCTGCTCTACCCCCACATCCACGCCCCCGAGGGCGAGGACGGGCCCCTGGCGCTCTACTACACGGGCTACGACGGCGTCGACTTCGCCATCGGCCGCTCCGAGAGCACCGACGGGGGCGCCACCTGGACCACTGGCGCGCTCGTGCTCGAGGCCGACCCGGCGGGCTGGGACAACGCCGCGGTGGCCATGCCCGCCGTCGTCACCCACGCCGGCACCACCCACGTCTGGTACGGCGGCTATGACACGGTCATCGCCAACCCCGGGCCCTGGCGGGTGGGCATGCTGGCCCCCGACGGCAGCCGCCGGGTCTCGCTGCCGCTGACCGAGAGCGGGGTCGAGGCCTGGTCGACCCGCGACCCCTCGGTGGTGCCCTGGGGCGACGGCTGGCTGATGGTCTACGTGGCCATGGGCGACGACGGCGTCTACCGCCTGGCCCACGCCAGCTCCGACGTCTGCCACTGAGCCCCCCGGCCCGCCCCTCCGAGCCCCCGCGCCCCCGAGCCTCCGATGTTGTTGAAGTGGATGGTCGGCACCGTGGCCCCCGACCGGCGGGCGGCCTTCGACGCCGCCCAGCAGCAGTGGGCCCCCATCGCCCACTGCGACGGCCTCGTCGGCCAGGTCGGCGGCTGGGACCAGCACGGCCGGGCCTGCATCCTCGGCGCCTGGCGCGACGCCGCGGCCCTCGCCGCCTTCATGGCCCACGCCCACGACGCCATCACGGAGGCCAGCGACCAGGGCGCCACCCACGACCACATGGCCGTGCTGCGGCTGCCCCGGCTGCTGCGCATGCCCGGCGCCGCCCGGCGCTTCGGCGACGCCCTCGCCAAGGCGGCCTTCCTCCGGGTCGCCGACTGCACCGTGCCCGCCGCCCGCCGCACCCACTTCGTCGGCGCCCAGCTCCGGGTCTGGGCCCCCGGCATGGCCCGCTGCCCGGGCATGCTCGGCGGCGCCTTCTCCGGAGCGGTCGATCCCGCAGCCCTGGCCGCCCCCACCGCGCGCTACCTGGTCACGACCCTCTGGGGCACGGCCGCCGACCACCAGGCCTACGTGGACGGGCCCTTCGCCGGGCTGCGCGCCGCGGCCGCGGCCGGCGCCGATCTCGCCGCCATCACCGGCCACCGGGTCACCCTCGAGCCCGGCTGGCGGGTGGTGCCGAGCCTGGGCTGAAGGGCCGCCGCCGTCCCGCCGGGCCCGCGCCCGTGCCAGGGTCCTGACAAGGTGGGGCCCGACGGGTGTGGGCCGGGCCCTGCTGCGCTACGTCCCCTCCATGTCGGACCCCGCGCACCGTCCCCGCCCGCCCCTGCTCACGCGCCGCCACCTGCTCGCGCTGATGGGCGCCACCGCCGCGTCGGCGGGCCTCGTGGGCGCGGGCACGGCCGGGCGCTGGTGGGATCGGCCGGCCGAGGCCCCCTACGCCTGGCTCAC
>CAXQUZ010000727.1:0-2475 GCA_964226865.1 Myxococcota bacterium
GCCGGCCCGCGGCGGCGGGGGTGCCGGGCCCCGCCCAGGCCCAGGCCCCCGGCGCCGCCCGCTTCGTGCTGGTGCTGCTGCGGGGGGGCATGGACGGCCGCGCCGCCGTGCCGCCCCACGGCGACCCCCACTACCGGCGGGTGCGGGCCAGCCTGGCCCTGCCCGGCCCCCACGAGCGCGACGGGCTGCATGATCTCGACGGCCACTTCGGGCTCCACCCGGCCCTGGGGCCCCTCGGCCCCCTCTGGGACCGGGGCGAGCTGGCCCTGCTGCCCGCCACGGCCCTGCCCTACCGGGGGCGCTCCCACTTCGACGCCCAGGACCTGCTGGAGAACGGCACGGCCACCCCCCACGGCGCCGCCGAGGGCTGGCTGAACCGGGCCCTGGTGGCCCACGGGGGCGCGCCCGCGGCCATGAGCTTCGGCAGCGCCCTGCCCCTCGTGCTCCAGGGGCCCGCGCCGGTGGCCAGCGTCGACCCCGGCCGCGACAGCAGCCCCCCCGACGGCTTCGTCGACCAGGTCGCCGCGCTCTACGGCGACGACCCCGTGCTCGGGCCCGCCCTGGCCCAGGGCATCGCCGCCCGGGCCCAGGTCGAGGCCAGCCGCGAGGCCGCCCCCGGCGACGCGGCGATGGCCGGCATGTCGGCCCAGGGGGCCGGCCGCCGGAGCGCCCGCACCGCCGCGGCCCTGGGCACGGCCGGGCGGGTCATGGGCGCCCCCGACGGCCCGCGGGTCGCCGTCATCGACAGCACGGGCTGGGACACCCACGCGACCCAGGGCCTGACCAACGGCCGCCTCGCCCGCCAGCTGTCGACCCTCGCCGCCGGCCTCACCGCCCTGCGCACCGGCCTCGGGCCCGCCTGGGACCAGACCGTCGTGCTGGTGGTCTCAGAATTCGGCCGCACGGCCGCCCCCAACGGCACCCGCGGCACCGACCACGGCACGGCCAGCATGAGCCTGGCCCTCGGCGGCGCCGTCCAGGGCGGCCGGGCGCTGGGGCACTGGCCCGGGCTCGCCCCGCGCCACCTCCACGAGGGCCGCGACCTCGCGCCGGCCCTCGACCTGCGCGCGGTCTTCAAGGGGGTCTTGCGGGACCACATGGGCCTCGACGAGGCGGTGCTCGCCGAGACCGTGTTCCCGGGCAGCGGCGCGGTGGCCCCCCTCGAGACCCTCGTGCGGGCCTGAGCGGGGCGGCGCGGCTCAGCTGCCGAAGAGGCCCGTGCTGCCGAGGGCCGTGCACCACTCGGCCTCGATGCTGCCGCTGATGTCGCCCGTGGCGGGGTCGTTGCCCGAGAAGCCCTCGCGGGGGAAGCCGCCGCGCAGGGCCGTGATGTCGATGTCGACGGCATAGGCGCTGCCGCTGCCGCCCGTGATGCTCAGGCTGTAGGCGACCTGGGTGCCCTGCCACCAGTGGGAGTTGGGCCCCGTCCAGTAGTAGTCCGGGTCATCGCCGGCGCTCAGGGTCGTGACCTCGAAGGCCCCCTCGCCCATGGCGCACTCGATGACCGAGGCGGCCGAGATCTCGTCGATGCCGCCCTCGTCGGCGCCCCGCGTCCACGACAGCGAGCCCTCGTAGCCGACCGACTCGGCCGGCACCTCGATGAGCATGTTGCAGGTGCCGCCGGTGAAGACGTTCACCGGGTCGACCGGGTTGCCGCGGCCGACGTTGAGGTACTCGGTGACCGTGTCGCAGGAGGCCTCGGGGGTGCTGCTCAGGTACATGATGAGCGAGCCGCCCTGGTCGAAGCCGAAGGCCTTGTAGATCCGGAACTCGCCCGTCACGCCGCCGGTCTCGGGGGTGACCGTGCCCACGATCAGCGGGTCGGGGGCACCGCCAGCGCCGGCGCCAGAGTCGTCTTCGCTCTTGCCACTGCAGCCGACCACCAGGGCGGCCAGGGCGAGCATCGAGGTGGGTCGCATGCGTCTCTCCATCCGGCAGCGTCGCCGGCGCGCCAGGGTATCCCGCCGGCGCCGGCCGCTGGGGAACAATCCCACAGCGGCGCGGTCACCGACAGGCCCACCGGCAGAGAGCGGCGCGGGCGCAGCGGCCCCGGCTCAGGCCTCGGTCTCGCTCTCGCTGCCCGAGCGCTGGACCAGCCAGGCCTCCATGAAGGGGTCGAGGTCGCCCGCCAGCACCTTGTCGGTGTTGCCCGACTCGACGCCCGTCCGCAGGTCCTTGACCATGCGGTAGGGGTGGAGCACGTAGCTGCGGATCTGGCTGCCCCACTCGATGCTCTTCTTCTCGGAGTTCTTCGCGTCGACCTCGGCCTGGCGCTTCTCGAGCTCGTGCTGGTAGAGGCGCGCCTTCAGCATCTTCCAGGCCTTGGCCTTGTTCTTGTGCTGGGAGCGCTCGGCCTGGCAGGCGGCCACGATGCCCGTGGGCAGGTGGGTGATGCGGACGGCCGAGTCGGTGGTGTTGACGTGCTGGCCACCGGCGCAGATCGGAAGAGCACACGTCTGAACTCCAGTCACCGCA
>CAXQUZ010000728.1:0-2589 GCA_964226865.1 Myxococcota bacterium
CGTCGTGCCCATCTTCGCCAAAGGGGTTTGAGTCGTAGTAGCTGTGCAGGGACCCATCGCCGACGGGGTACCGAAAGGCGCCCGCGTGGGCGACCGACAGGGAGATGGGGAGCGAAAGCGTGAGGACGTGGATCATCATGGCGTTTCCGTGGTAGGGAACTTCGTCGGTTCCGGAAGGCACGCTTGAAGCAGGGCCGTGAAGAAGAGGGCGGACTTGCGCATGGGAAGCCTCAAGGCTGGGATTGGAGGCCCCGGACCCACTGTCCGGGGTTGACTCCACAGTACGGCTCGCGCGCCCGGTGCGCCGTGCCTCCATCGAGGTACTTCCGTGATAATTTCCGTGATTGCTTCGTGATCCGGATTCGTGCCTTGAGAGCCCGGCAATGGCGGCATCGCTCATCGATATGGTCCGATAATAAGCGATTCTCATCGCTTTCGGGGCCGAATGCACTTGCAGGAGACTTCGCTCCCGTTAGCAGATAGGCATCTGTCCGTGATTCGGAGTGTGGCCAGATGAGACTTCTGATTGATCACGGGCGGGTTGACGTTGACCTTCAAACAAGGCTCTGCCGTCTGAGGGGCCACGAAGATCCGGTGAGCCTGACTCGAGCGCAGCTCGCCTTCCTAGAGCGTCTGGCTGGCTCGTTCCCAGGCGTGGTCACACTCGAGGAGATGGCTCAGGCTCTGGGCAGCCCTGCGTGGCTCTCGTACGACAGCTCAGCCCCTCGGGCATTCGTGCGAGGTCTCCGGAAGAAGCTGGAAGTCCCCGCCGACGATTCCCAGAATGGAATTGTGACAGTCCGCGGCGTTGGATGGCGTCTGGGCGGAGACTGCAAGGTGGTGACCGAGCGGAGAAGGCGCACCATGGTTTCTCCTCGCGAATGGTGGAGCACATATGGTCGTCCGATCCTTCTGGACCGCTTGGTGGACCACCTTGCGCAAAGCGCCTCCGATGGCCAAAGAATCGAGCTGGTATTTGTTCTTGGCACTTCAAGAGTGCCCGTGTGGGGAGAGGGTGGAGTGACCCGTGCCGCCCGTCACACCGCGCTTGCTGGCGACGGTCTGTTCTTGCCCCAGATTGCGATAGCTGTCTGCGAGCAGCTGTCGCGGGCGGGACTACCAGCGATGCAGGTGAAGACGCTGCTAGACTGCGATGCCTTGCCATACCTTGAGTCCATCAACGAGGATAAGATCGTACACGTGGTGACCTGCGGTATGGGGAACGTAAATGCAGTTACCCGTGAGGCATTCGCCGCCTACACATCGACTGGTGGTGACTGTACGGTGAGACCGGGTCCGTTCCGACCTGAGACATCCACAATTATGCCTGTAGATGCGGTTGCGAACGGGCCCTTCCAGAATGGTAGCTGTGTGGGGGTACTCGCCGCCCTTTCGAACCCATGGTGTGAGAGGGGCCTTGTCATCGTGGCTGCGGGAGTGGATGTCATGGGTACCATCGGTGCACTTCGTCTTCTGCTGGAACTCGTCGCAACCCCTGAACACCACCAGCAGTTCGGGCCAGGAGCGAGAGTGGCTGTGGGTCTTCTCAGGAACCATCCAGTAACCAAGCGACCTTCAAGACTTGTCCGGGCCATCAAGCGAAGCGGCAGGTGGTACGAGGAGTCTCTCGGGGGCCCGCTGCTCCCTCCGTCAGACGGCACCCTTGCTCTGGTGGGGCTATCCATGGAAGGACTTGGTGTCGTTGCAGCTGATGGCGAGTAGGGTCGAAACCACCTCCTTCTGGCCACCCCATCTGGACCCGCTTCTGGTCCCCGCTACGCGGCTTCCTCGCCGGGCGACTTATGGACCCCCTCGGTGGCGCGCGGCCACTCCCCCGCCTCGACCAGCCGGCGCCGGAGCGTCGCCCGCGACACCCCGAGCGCCTTCGCCGTGGTCTTGAGCCCGTGCCCCTGCCCAAGCATCGCGAGCGCCGGTCGCAGGTCCAGCTCGACCTTCGGCCGCCCGCAGTGCTTGCCGGCCGCCTGGGCGCGCCGGACGCCGGCGATGACGCGCTCGCGCACCAGGCCGCGTTCGAGCTCAGCTACGGCACCGAGGATCTGCAGCGTGAACCGCCCCGACGGCGTGGTCGTGTCGATGTGCGCGTCTCGGATGGAGACCAGACCCACCCCCCAGGCGTTGAGACTGTCGCTCAACTCCAGAAGATGCCGGACGCTCCTGGCCAGGCGGTCCAGTTTCCAGATGTCCACAACGTCCAGCCGCCCCTCGCGGGCATCGACCAGCATCCGGTCTAGCGCCGGCCGCGAGTCCTTTGCGCCCGACACGCCCTCGTCGATGTAGGCGACGGCCTCCCAGCCCCGCTGGGCGGCCACCTGGCGGAGCTCATCGAGCTGGAGGCCCACGTCCTGTCCGTGGCCCGTGGTCGAGACTCGGGCGTAGAGCGCCGCTCGGAGGGGGCGGCTCATCGCGGCCTCCGGGGCGCCACCTGTGCGCGGACAAGGGCGATCAGCCGGTCCCGATGCCGGCGCACGAAGCCTGCGACCTCGGCGGGCTCCACTCCGGCCGGTGGTCGGGCCAGGAGCGCCGTCACCGCAGCGTCCACGACGCGCACGGCCGGATCGTTCACAGCCT
>CAXQUZ010000729.1:0-8998 GCA_964226865.1 Myxococcota bacterium
CAAGCAGAAGACGGCATACGAGATAGCATGCGGTGACTGGAGTTCAGACGTGTGCTTTCCGATCTGCCTGCATCTCGCGGGCACAGTCGAGGGCGCGGCGGGCGTGGTCGGGCTGGTCGACCGGGGCGTTGAACACCACGAGCAGGGCGTCGCCCAGGTAGTTGTCGACGGTGCCCTCGTGGGCCAGGGCCACGTCGGCGAGGGCCCCGAGGTGGGCCTCGACCGTGTCGAAGAGCTCGGCGCCGGTGCACTGCTCGCCGAGCTCGGTGAAGCCCTCCAGATCGGCGAAGAGCACGGTCAGCTCGCGCTCGACCCGGACGAGGGGCCCGTCGCCCTGGAGCAGCAGGGCCGCCACCTGGGGCGAGAAGTAGCGGCCGACCGTGCGCTCCAGGGCGAGGCGCTCGCGCTGGCGCTCCAGGGCCCGGGTCGCCAGGAAGCGGCTCATGCGCACAGTGCCCATGCCGACTGTGGCCATGATCCAGGCGATGCTGAGGTAGACGACGTGGCGGTCGAGGCCCTCGGCCTGGGGGCCGTCCCAGACCATGCCGATGTAGCCGAGGGTGACGGCCAGCACGGCAAAGACGACGGCCCGGGCGTCGAGCCGCAGCCCCGCGAGGGCGATGATGACCAGCAGCAGGGCGCCCATGTGGGTCTGGATGCCACCCGAGAGGGTGCCCGCGGCGGCGATGGCGAAGACGTCCACGGCGATGGCGGCGAGGCCCGCGCCCACCGAGCGGGTCGGGCGCCACAGCAGCAGGGCCGCCGAGCCGGCGATGAGCAGCGACAGGCCCGCGAGCTGGAGGCTGAGGCGGGGGGGATCCACCCCGAGCACCGGCCCGTTGAGCACGAGCACGGGCAGGAAGAGCAGCCCGGCGCCCAGGCGCACCAGGTTCACGATGCGCTCGGCCCGATCGCGCACGAGGGCCGCGTCGCCACGGGCCGTGCGGGCTGCTGCTCGGGCCTCGGCCATCGTCTGCGCTCCGGGCTGGGGTGCCGCACGCCGCTGGTCGCTGCACCGCCGTTAGCGCGCTGGCGGCCGCCGCGGGGAGGGGCCGGATCGGGGGCGGCGGATCTGCGGGAACCGCGCCCGCGCACCGAGGTCGGGAGGGGCCCTGGCGCGGATTCGGCATTCGGTGCGGCCTGTGACGGTCAGGCGGCGGCGGATCGGATACCGGGCCGGGGAACTGCGGACGTGGAACGCCACAGCGGCAGGGCAGGGGAGTCGGGATGCAGATGCGATGGCGGGGTGGCGGACGGCGGGACGCCGAGCAGGGCCGGGGACGGGGCGTGGCCGGTGCCGTGGCCCTCGGGATCTTGCTCGGGGCCTGTGGGGGCGGGGCCGACACGCCGACCGACCCGGCACTGGTGCCCCCCGACGGCGAGGGCGCGGTCGAGAGCGCCGTGGACGCCGCCGAAGAGGCCCCGGTGGTCGTCGGCATGCGCGCCGTCGGTGCGGCCGGTGCGGTGCCGGGCGAGCTCGTCATCCAGCTCGGCCGCGACGTCTTCCCCAGCGATCGGGTGGGCCGGCCCGCGCCGCCGGCCACGGTCTGGTCCCTCAGCCCCGAGGTGCCGGGCGAGCTGCGCATCACCGACGTCGACGAGCTCACCTTCGTCCCCGCCACGGGCTTCCGGCCGGGCACCGCCCTGACCTTCGCCCTCTCCCAGGTCGGCGCCGACGCCGACAGCGCGCTGCCGGTGCCCGAGGCCGACGGCCGGCTCGAGGTCGAGGTGCCGGGCCTGGCCCTCCGCCAGCTCACCACCCACGCCTACGACGCCCTCGCCATGCGCGCCGAGATCGACCTCGCCTTCACGGGCCCCGTGCCGGTCGAGGCCGTGCGCGAGCGGGTGCGCTTCACGCTCCACGGCCGCACCTTGCGCCCGGATCGCATCGAGACCGTCGCCCGGGCGAACACCCTGCGGGCCGTCTTCACGGGCCGGGCCCTCATGAAGGACGGCACCCTCACGGCGACCCTCGCCGCCGGCGTGCCCTGGCAGCACGACGCGGCGGTGGTGGCCCCGGCGGGCAAGGCCGAGGTCGGGCTCAAGACCGGCAAGCCCCTCGAGATCAAGGGGGTGCTCGTCAAGGAGGGCACGAACGGCTTCTACCTCGACGTGGTCTGCAGCGACCCCTCCTCGGGGGGCGAGCGCTGGTACTGGGACCGCGACACCTACGACGGCTGGTACCTGAGCAACCGCTGCATGCCGGGCGCCGGGGGCATCGCCCAGGTCTCGGTGACCCCCGCGGTCGAGAACCTGAGCATCGGCGAGGCGCCCTCGGGCTTCCGCATCTTCGGCGACTTCGACCAGGGCCGCTACGAGGTGTCGCTGGGGGCGGGCCTGAAGACCGTCGACGGCGGCGTCTTGAACAAGGCCCACACCGTCGCCCTGCGGGTGCCCAAGCGCAGCCCCCGGGTCAGCTTCATCAACAAGGGCCGCTACCTGCCCCGCTCGGCCTGGCGCGAGCTGCCCATCGAGCATGTCAACGTGAACATGGTCGATCTCGAGGTGCGCCACGTGCCCCCCGAGAACCTCGTGTTCTGGCTCACCGGCGACGAGAACGCCGGCCCGCGCACCTCGAACATCGTGGCCAAGAAGGAGCTCTGGCTCCAGGGCGCCGAAGACGCCGCCGCGAAGAGCTGGGTGGACGTGGCCGACCTCGTGCCCTCCGCTGGCCGGGGCGTCTACCAGATCACCGTGAAAGAGCAGGACGGCCGGGCCCGCGACACCGCCCGCCTCGTGCTCACCGACCTCCAGCTCGTCGCCAAGATGGACCGCCCGGACCCCGGCGCGCCCTGGGGCGAGGCGCTCCACGGCTGGGCCCGCGACGTCCACAGCGGCAAGGCCGTCAACGGGGTCGAGCTGGCCCTGGTGCGGCCGAGCGGCAAGGCCCTCGGGCGCTGCACCACCGCCGGGGACGGGGGCTGCCGGATCGACCTGCCCGCCGAGGCCCTCGACGAGGCCGCACCGGTGGCCCTCGTGGGCCGCAAGGGCGACGACCTCACCTTCCTCGACTTCTCCGACCTGCGGCTCGAGCCCGACGGCGACGTGGGCGGGGTGGCCTGGACGGGGGCCAGCGACGCCCCCTACACCGCCTCGGTCTACACCGACCGCGGCGTCTACCGGCCCGGCGACGTGGCCCATGTCTCGGCCGTCGTGCGCGACGCCGCCTTCCATGCCCCCGACAGCGGGCTGCGGGCGGTGCTCCGGGTCGACGATCCCCACGGCACCGAGCTGCGGCGCCGGGTCGTCGAGGCCGACGCCAACGGCATGCTCTCGGTGGCGCTGCCCTTCGCCGACTTCGCCACGACGGGGCGCTACCGCGCCGCGCTCGAGGTGGCCGAGCGCCGGGTGGGCGAGGTCTCCTTCAACGTCGAGGAGTTCGTGCCCGAGCGCATGGCGGTCGAGGCCGCCGTCTCTGGCGACGGCCACCGCTTCACGGATCCCGTGCCGGTGGGCGGCGACGCCCGCTGGCTCTTCGGCGGCAGCGCCGAGGGGGCCAAGGTCGAGGTGGACTGCCGCATCGAGCCCGCGCCCTTCACCCCCGAGGGCCGGGCGGGCTGGCACTTCGGCCCCGCCTTCGTCGACCAGCGCGGCCCCCGGCCCCTCTCGCTGGGCGCCGTGAGCGGACGCCTCGACGCCGAGGGCCACGCCGAGCTGCGCTGCCCCCCCGCCGATCGCTCGGGCACCGACTTCGGGGCCGCCGCCGTCATCGCCGAGGTCTCGGTCTTCGAGGGCGACTCGGGCCGCACCACCCGGGCCACCACCCGGGCCCCCGTCCACCCCGCCGAGATCTACCTGGGCCTGCGGGCCGGCACCCGCGAGGTCCGCGCGGGCGTGCCCGTCCAGATCGACGGCCTCGTGGTCGACAAGCGCGGCCGGGACGCCCGCACCGCCGAGGTCAAGGTGACCGTGTTCCGCATGGACGAGGAGTACGGCTGGTGGTGGGACGAAGAGGCCGGCGACAGCACCTACCAGCGGCTGCTGCGGCGCTCGGAGGTCGACACCCTGGCCCTGCCCGGCAAGGACGGTCGCCTCGCCCTGAGCTGGACCCCCCCGGCCTCCGCGGCCGGCTGGCTGCTCGCCTTCGAGGCGGACGGCGCGCGCTCCGAGCTCTACCTGGAGGGCGAGGGCCGGCGCTACTGGTGGTCGCCGAGCGAGTCCACCGTCGACCAGACCCCCCGGCCCCGGCGGCCGAAGCCCCTCGAGCTGACGGCCCCCGCCCGGGTCGAGGTGGGCGACACGGTCACGGTCCAGACGACGGCGCCCTTCGCCGGCAGCGTGCTCTGGACGGTCGAGACCGATGAGCTGGTCGAGCATGTCTGGCAGGAGGTCGAGGCGGGCCCCATCTCCTGGAGCTTCCCGGTCGCGGCCTTCGCGCCGGACCTCTACGTGACGGCCTTCCTCATCAAGGACCCCCACCTCGAGTCGCCGGACGCCTTCCTCCCCGACCGGGCCTTCGGGGTCCGGGGGGTGCGGGTCGCGCCCACCGCCTACACCCGGGCCGTGGCCCTCGACCTCCCCGCCGAGATCCGGCCCTGGTCGCCCCTCGAGATCTCTCTCGACGTCGGCCCCCTCGACGCCCCCGCCACGGCCACGGTCGCCGTGGTGGACGAGGGCATCCTGTCGCTGACCCGCTTCGAGAGCCCCGATCCCAACGACGCCCTCTTCGCCCAGCGGCGCCTCGAGGTCGACACCTACGAGACCGTCGGCTGGACGGTGCTCTCGGAGCCCCGCGGTCCCACCTCCCACACGGGCGGCGACAGCGAGGGCCCGGGCGCGGGCGGCCGGGTGCAGATGGTCAAGCCCGTCGCCCTGTGGCAGGGCCCCGTCGAGATCCCGACCTCGGGCAAGGCCACCGTCTCGGTGGACGTGCCCGGCTACCGCGGCGAGCTGCGGGTGATGGCCGTGGTCGCCGAGCGCACCCGCACGGGCCACGCCGAGGCCAAGGTGACGGTCAAGGAGCCCATCGTCATCCAGACCACGCTGCCGCGCTTCCTCGTGCGGGGCGACACGGCCGAGATTCCGGTCTTCGTCAGCAACGTCAGCGGCAAGGACCGCGAGGTCGAGGTCTCGCTCGAGGTCGAGGCCTTCGACCCCCTCGCCAAGCTCCGGCCCTCCTTTGTGGCCCTCGACGAGGCCGTGCGCGTCGTCGGCGGCCGCACGGGCAGCATCTCGCTGGCCGACGGCAAGAGCGGCACGGTCGCCTTCAGGGTCCGGGCCGACACGGCGCCCGGGGCCGTGCGCTTCCGGGTCGTCGCCAAGAGCGGAGGGCTGCGCTCGGTCGAGGAGCTCGAGCTGCCCATCGCGCCCGACCTGCCGGAAGACCGCCGCAGCCAGACCCTGGCCCTCTCCGGTGATGTTGACCTGGCGGCCCTTCTCGACAAGGGCGGCTGGCTCGAAGGCGCCGACACCACCACCTTCTGGGTGACGGCGAACCCCTACGCGCCCGCGCTCTCCCAGCTCGGCCACGTCATCCGCTACCCCTACGGCTGCATCGAGCAGACCACCAGCAGCACCCGCCCCCTGCTCTACGTGCGCGACCTGGTCGAGTCCGTGGACGCGAGCCTCGTGGCCAAGGGCGGCGTGGACGACATGGTGGCGGCGGGCATCGAGCGCGTCTTCTCGATGCAGACCCCCGAGGGCGGCTTCGGCTACTGGCCGGGCGCGACCCACCCCAACCGCTGGGGCACGGCCTACGCCACCCACATGCTGCTCGACGCCCAGCAGGCGGGCCACGAGGTGCCGGCCGGGCCCCTCGCCGATGCCATCGACTGGCTGGAGCGCTCGCTCACCAGCGGCGGGGGCGAGCCGAGCGGCACGACGGCCTATGTCCACTACGTGCTCGCCCGAGCGGGCAAGGGCCGCCCGGCCGAGGCCCAGCAGCAGCTCGACGCCCTGGTCGCCAGTGCCAAGGGCCGGGCCCGCGGCGACTGGCGGGGCCGCGAGCTCGAGACCGACTACCTGCTGATGGCGGCCATCCACCTCGGTGGCGACCACCGCCACGAGGCCGAGCTGCGGGCGCTGGCCGCCCGGCCCTTCACGGTCGAGCGCGAGAACGGCTGGAGCTTCTACTCGGGCCTCCGCCGCCGGGCGATGACCCTCGGCATCCACCAGGATCTCTTCGGGGCCGACCCGGCGGTCGAGATCGTGGCCCGCGAGGTGGCCAGCAGCATCGCGGCGCGGGCCTCGC
This sequence comes from Myxococcota bacterium, assembly GCA_964226865.1. Taxonomy (GTDB): domain Bacteria; phylum Myxococcota_A; class UBA796; order UBA796; family UBA2385; genus CAXQUZ01. Next base: position 6,191 of record CAXQUZ010000729.1, read on the forward strand.
GCCACTACACCACCCAAGAGCTCGCCTGGGGCATGTCGGCCCTGGGCAAGCGGGTCCAGGCGGCGGGCAAGGCCCTGCCGGCGGCCGAGCTCCTCGCCAACGGCCGGTCCCTGTCTCCGGCCAAGACCGGCGCGAAGGGCGACCGCAGCTGGACCCTACGCGGGGCCACCAGCCTCGACCGGCTCCAGCTCAAGCTCGACGGCGCGGCCCCGGACGGGGCCTGGCTGGTGGTGCGCACCAGCGGCGCCCGGGCCACCGACGACCTGCCGACCGGCGGCAGCGGCCTCAAGGTCGATCGCAGCTGGCGCCGGGCCGACGGCAGCCCCGTCGACTTCGCCGCCCATGCCCTCGGTGAGCCCGTCTACGTGGTGGTCCACCTCACGAACACGACCCGCTCCTCCATCTCCAATGTGGCGCTGGTCGACCGCATCCCCGCCGGCTGGGAGATCGAGAACCCGCGGCTGGGACGGGGGGCGCTGCCCGACTGGGCCGACAAGCTGCGCCCCTGGTCTCGGGAGCACATGAACCTGCGGGACGACCGGCTCGAGATCTTCGGCAGCATCCCGGGCGGCCGTACGGTCTCGACCGTCTACGTCGTGCGGGCGGTCACCTCGGGCACCTTCCAGATCCCCGACGTGACGGCCGAGGCGATGTACGAGCCCGACCAGTGGGCGCGCGAGACCGGTCCCGAGATCCAGGTGCAGGGCCCGTGGGCGGACGCCTTCCTCTAGGCCGGCGCCTCGGCGGGGCCCTGGCGGGGCTGGTGCTGGTCGCCGGCCTCGCCCTGGGCCTGGCCTGGACCGTGCCCCTGCCCGCCCGGCTCTCGGTGCCGGACGCGACGGTGCTCACCTGGCGGGACGGCGAGGTGGCCCACGTGTTCCTCGCGCCCGACGACCGCTGGCGGCTGCCCACCCGCACGGGCCACGTCGACCCGGACTACGTCGCGGCCCTGGTCGCCCTCGAGGATGCCCGCTTCTGGCAGCACCCGGGGGTGGACCCCCTCGCTGTGGCCCGGGCGGCCGTCCAGAACCTCGCCGCGGGCCGGGTGGTCTCGGGTGCCTCGACCCTCACCATGCAGCTCGTGCGGCTGGTCGAGCCCCGGCCCCGCACCCTGCGCTCGAAGGCGGTCGAGGCCCTGCGCGCGCTCCAGCTCGAGCTCCGCTTCTCGAAGCGCGAGCTGCTCGAGGCCTACCTCCGCTTTGCGCCCTATGGCCGCAACCTCGAGGGGGTCGAGGCCGCCGCCTGGGCCTGTCTGGGCCACGGCGCCGAGGCGCTCTCTCCCGCCGAGGTTGCCCTGCTGTTGGCCATTCCCCAGGACCCGGGCCGGCGGTCTCCGGCGGCGCGCGACCCCGAGACCCTCCGGGCGGCCCGCGACAAGGTGGCCGGGCTGCTGGCGGCGGCCGGGGCCCTGCCGGGGACGGGGCCCGCCCACAGCGCCGAGGCCGTGCTCGCCGAGATCGCCGCGGCGCCGGTGCCCACGCGGCTCGCGCCCCTGCCCCGGGAGGCGCCCCACGCGGCGATGTGGATGCGGGCCCAGAAGCCGGCCCTGGCGCCCGGCAGCCGGGTGCGCACGACCCTCGACCGCGGCGTGCAGCGCCAGGCCGAGCGGGCGGCGGCGGGGGTGCGCGAGGCCGCGCGGCGTGCGGGGGTGGCCCACACGGCCATCGTCGTGGCCGACCGGGAGACCGGGGCGCTGCGGGCCCTGGTGGGGGGCTTCGACTTCTGGAGCGACCGGCCCGGCAGCCAGATCCCGGCCTTTGCGGTGCCCCGGTCGCCAGGCTCGACCCTCAAGCCGCTGCTCTATGCCCGGGCCATCGACGACGGGCTGCTGCTGCCCGAGCGCCTCGTCGAGGACGTGCCCGTCCGCTTCGGCAGCTACGCCCCCCGCAACTACGACAGCCAGCACGACGGCATGGTCACCGCCGAGGGGGCCCTGTCGCGCAGCCTCAACATCCCCTTCGTGAACCTGCTCCACGAGGTCGGGGTGCCCGCCTTCCTCGCCGATCTGCAGGCCATGGGGGTGCGCTCCCTCGACCCCCGGCCGGGCCACTACGGGCTCTCGCTCGTCGCCGGGGGCATCGAGCTGAGCCCCCTCGAGCTCACGGGGCTCTACGTGGCACTTGCCGAGGACGGCGTCGCCCACAGCATCCACTGGCGCGAGGCCGGGCGGCTGCCCCCCCGGCGGGTGCGCAGCGCCGGGGCCGCCTGGCTCACCCGCCGGGCCCTGCGGCTGCGGGATCGGCCCGACTTTCCGGCCCGGCGTGAGCTCTCGGCGGTGCCCCGCGACCTGCACTGGAAGACCGGCACGAGCTTCGGCAACCGGGACGCCTGGAGCGTGGGCTCGGGCCGCACCCTCACGGCCGCGGTCTGGCTGGGCAACCTCGACAACCGCGCGAGCCCCTGGCTGGTGGGGGCCCAGGCCGCCGGGCCCGTGCTCTTCGACCTGCTCGAGGGCCTAGAGGAGGGCCTCGCGGGCCGGCTGCCCCCGCCCCCCGCCGAGCTCAAGGAGGTCTCGCTCTGTGCGCTCTCGGGGCGGCTGCCGACCGAGGCCTGCCCCCTGCGCCGCCCGGCCCTGGCCCTCGCCCACAAGGGGCCCACCGACCGCTGCGCGATGCACGCGGTCATCGAGGTCGACGAAGAGACGGGCGAGCAGCGCCGGCCGGGCTGTCGCGAGGGGCACCCGGTCGTCTCCCGCACGGTGGTGCGCTGGCCGACGGCGGTCCAGCGCTGGCTGGCGGCGGCGTGGCGGCCCCTCGCCACGGCGCCCCCCCTCGCGGCCGACTGCGCCCCCCTCGTGGCGGGAGAGGG
>CAXQUZ010000730.1:0-21396 GCA_964226865.1 Myxococcota bacterium
GTCTTAAGACACTCTTGCCCTACCCGACGCTCTTCCGATCTGGGCACCCTCACCGAGCCCTGGACCACCCTCGCCAGCGTGCAGGCCCTCGACGACGCCCAGCTGGCGGTCGGGGCCGCGGGACCGGTCGCCCGGGTGCTCGTGCGCGAGGGCGACCGGGTGGCCGAAGGACAGCTGCTGCTCGCCCTCGACACCAGCGTCGCCCGGGCCGAGCACCGCCAGGCCCAGGCCACCGCCGACGCCGCGGCCGCCGAGCTCCGCCGCCTCCGGACCGCCCTGGAGCGCCGGGAGGGGCTCACCGACAAGCTGCTGGCCGACGAAGAGCTCGACGACGCCCGCGAGGCCCACGCCGCGGCGGCCGCCCGCTTCGCCGCCGCCGAGGCCACCGCCGCCCGGGCCTGGGCCATGCTGGGCCGCCACCAGATCCGGGCGCCCTTCGACGGGGTGGTGACCGCCCGCAGCGCCGACCCCGGCGACTGGGTCTCGACCGGCACCCCGCTCCTCTCGGTGCTGTCCACCGCCGACATCGAGGTGCGGGCCCAGGTGCCCCGGGCCATCGCCGCCCGGCTCTCGTCCGGCACCACCGTGGGCCTCGCTGCCGATCGCGACGGGGCCCAGGGGGACGGCACCGTGGTCGCCGTGCTGCCCGCCCTCGACGCCACCAGCCGCACCGCCCTCGTCCGCATCGCCCCCGCGGCGGCACTGGCGCTGCGGCCGGGCCAGGCCCTCCGGCTGACCGTGCCCCTCCACTGGGAGGAAGCCGGCGCCGTGAACGTCCACCGTGACGCGATCATCGCCGACCCCGAGCAGGCCTCGGTCGTCGAGGTCGTCGACGGCAAGGCCCAGCCCGTGCCCGTCGAGCTGCTCGCCACCACGGCCACCGAGGCCCTCGTGCGGGCCCCGGCCCTCGCCCCCGGCGACCAGGTCATCGTGCGCGGCAACGAGCGGGTGCGGCCGGGCCAGGAGGTGCGGGTCGAGGCCCCGGCCGCGGAGGCCCAGCCGTGATCCGCCTCGCCATCCAGCGCCCGGTGGGCGTGGTGGTGGGTCTGCTGCTGGTGCTGCTCTTCGGCCTGCTCAGCATCCGCGACCTGCCCATCCAGCTGACCCCCGATGTGTCGATCCCGACCATCACCGTGACCACCACCTGGCCTGGCGCCGCCCCGGCCGAGGTCGAGCAGGAGCTGCTGCTCGAGCAGGAAGAGGTGCTCAAGTCGGTCGTCGGCCTCGACCGCATGATCGGCGAGGCCACCGACGGCGCCTCCACCCTCACCCTCGAGTTCGAGGTGGGCACCCCGATGGAGGAGGCCCTCGTCCGGGTGTCGAACCGGCTGGCCCAGATCTCGGACCGCCCCGACGCCGCCCGCGAGCCCGTGCTGGCCACCGCCGACACCGCCGGGCCGCCGATGGCCGTGCTCACCATCACGGGCCGGGGCACCCGCGACCCCATCGCCGCCCGCACCTGGGTCGAGGAAGAGGTCATCCCGCGCTTCGAGCGCATCCCGGGCGTCGCCTCGGTGCGCATGTTCGGCGGCCGCGACACCGAGGTCCAGGTGCGCTTCGACCCGGCCGAGCTCGCGGCCCGGGGCATCGCGGTCACCGAGCTGGTCGCCGCCGTGCGCACCGGCCTGGTCGACATCTCGGGCGGCGACGTCGAGCTGGGCAAGCGGCGCTTCATCGTGCGCACCGAGGTCGCCCCGGAGCAGGTGCCCGCCCTCGAAGACATCGTCATCCGCGCCACCGCCGACGGCACCACCGTGCGGGTCGGCGACGTGGCCCAGGCCCGCATCGGGCTGCGCCAGGCCGACCGCTACGTCATCAACGACGGCAGCCCCTCCCTGGCCCTGCTCTTCGACCGGGAGGCCGGCGCCAACGTGCTCGAGGTCACCGAGAACCTCATCGCCGAGGCCGAGGCCATCGACCGCGAGCTGATGGAGACCCGCGGCCTCCAGATCAAGGTGGTCAGCGACCAGCGCGGCTACATCCGCGGCGCCCTCGACCTCGTGCGCTCGAACCTGCTGGTGGGCGGCGCCCTGGCGGTCGGGGTGCTGCTGCTCTTCCTGCGCAGCGTCTCGGCCTCGGCCATCGTCGCCACGGCCATCCCGACCTGTGTGGTCGGCACGATGCTGGGCATGTCGCTGCTGGGCCGCAGCCTCAACGTGGTCTCGCTGGCGGGCATGGCCTTCGCCGTCGGCATGGTCGTCGACAACGCCATCGTCGTGCTCGAGAACATCGACACCTGGCGGCGCAAGGGCGCGAGCCCCGCCGATGCCGCCCACGCCGGCACCCAGGAGGTCTGGGGCGCCCTGGTCGCGTCCACCGCCACCACGGCCGCCGTGTTCCTGCCCATCGTCGCCTGGCAGGACGAGGTGGGCGAGCTGCTGCGGGACGTGGCCGTGGCCATCACGGTCGCCGTCGTGCTCAGCCTCGTGGTCTCGGTGCTGGTCATTCCCTCGGCCAGCGCCCGGCTGCTCCGGGGCGAGGCCCGGTCGGCGGGCAAGCTGGGGGAGCGGGCAGACGCGGCCCGCGAGTGGCTGGTCAGCGGGGTCCACCGCCTCGTGGCCGTCCCCCGAAACAGTCTCGCTGTCGTCGTTCTCGCGCTCGGCATGGCCGCCACCGTGGGGGCCACCCTCATCCCGCCCATGGAGTACCTGCCCACGGGCAACCGCAACTTCATGTTCGCCGTCGTCGTGCCCCCCACCGGCTACGGCGTCGAAGAGATGTACGAGATCGGCAAGCAGGTCCAGGCCGAGCTGCGGCCCCACGTTGCCGAGAACGGCCCGGACGCCAAGAGCCCGGTGGTCTACCGCTCCTTCTTCGCGGCCCTGCCCGGCCGGGGCTTCATGGGGGTGGGCGCCCAGGATCCCGAAGACATCGGGGCCGTCGTGGGCCTCGTCAACGGCATGCTCAACAAGATCCCCGGCGTCATGGGCTTCGGCTCCCAGGCCAGCCTCTTCGGACGCTCCCTGTCGAGCGGACGCGGCGTCGAGGTCGAGCTGGCGGGCGCCGACACCCCCACCCTCGTGGCCGCGGGCAAGGTGGTGACGGCGAAGATCCAGGAGGTCATCCCGAGCGCCCGGGTGCGGCCGAACCCGGCCCTCGACCTCGGGGGCCCCGAGCTGCGGGTGCTGCCCCGGCGCCAGGTGGCGGCCACCATGGGCCTCAACGCCGCCCAGATCGGCGAGGCGGTCGACGCCTTCGTCGACGGGCGCATCGTCGGCGAGCTCGCACCGGCCGGCCACCCGCGGCTCGACGTGGTCGTCATGGGCGACCCGCCCGCCACCTCCTCGGCCGGGCTGCTGGCGACGCCCCTGGCCACCCCCGCCGGGCCGGCCGTGCCCCTGGGGGCCGTGGCCGAGGCCATCGAGACGCTGTCGCCCACCACCATCCGGCGCATCGAGCGCAGCCGGGCCATCACCCTCGAGGTCACCCCGCCGGACGACATGGCCATCGAGGCGGCCCTGGCCCTGCTCCAAGACCAGGTGATCGCCGACATCACCCTGCCCGACACCGTCGCCGTGGGCATCAGCGGCGCCGGCGGCAAGCTGGAGGAGGCCCAGGGGCGCATGCTCGACGTGCTGCTGCTGGCCACCCTCATCAGCTTCCTGCTGCTCGCGGCCCTCTTCGAGGACTTCCTCGGCCCGCTGGTCATCCTCGTGACCGTGCCCCTCGCCGGGGCGGGCGGCGTGCTCGGGCTGCGCATCGTCGACGCCCTGCTCGGTCCCCAGCCCCTCGACATGATGTCGGCCCTGGGCTTCGTCATCCTCATCGGAGTGGTCGTGAACAATGCCATCCTCATCGTGGACGGGGCGCTGGGGCGGCTGCGGGAGGGCGCCCCGCTCACCGACGCGACCACCGACGCCGTGCGGGCCCGGGTGCGGCCCATCTTCATGGCCTCCCTCACCTCACTGGTGGGCCTGCTGCCGCTCGTGCTCTTCCCGGGCAGCGGCAGCGAGCTGTACCGTGGGGTGGGCGCCATCGTGCTCGGCGGCCTCGCGCTCTCCACGGCCCTGACCCTGGTGGTGGTGCCTGCCCTCTTCTCCCTGGTCTGGCGACTGCGGGGTGCCCGATGACGTCCCCCTGGTCCCGCCGCTCCGCCGGAGTGCTGGCCGGCCTGCTGCTCGCCTCCCCGGCCGCCGCCCAGCCAGCCGCGCCCCTCACCCTCGACGGGGCCCGGGCCCTCGCCGTCCAGCGCGCCATCACCGTCGAGCAGGCGGCCGCCCGGGCGGACGCGGCCCAGGCCGCCGCGGTCGGGGTGCGCGCCGGCGCCCGGCCCACGGTCACCGCCTCGGCCGCCGCCTCGCTGGGGGCCGGCTTCACGGCCTTCGGCTTCCCCCGCCCCGTCCAGCGCCAGGCCAGCATCGGCCTCGGGGCGAGCTGGGTGCTCGTCGCGCCTGCCACCTGGGGCGCCGCCACGGCCGCCCGCCGCACCGCCGACGGCCGCGCCGCCATGGCCGACTGGGCCCGGGTCGAGGCCCGCGCCAGCGCCACCACGGCCTTCACGGCCGCCCACGCCGCCGCCGAGGCCCGAGAGGCCCGGGTGCGGGCCCGGGAGCAGGCCGACGAGATCGCCCGCACCATTGCCGTTCTCGTCAAGCAGGGGCTCCGTGCGCCCGCCGAGCTGATCCGGGCCCACGCCGACGTGGCGACCGCCCGGGCCGCCGAGGCCACCGCCCGGGCCGCTGCCGACGCCCGCTGTGCCGAGCTCCTGGCCTTGCTCCGCACCCTCGAGGGGGCGCCCGTCTGTGCCCTCGAGGCCCCCGCGCTCGAGAGCGCCACCCCGGGACCGGGCCCCACCCAGCACCCCGCCCTCGCCGCCGCGGCCCTCTCGCTGGAGGCGGCCACGGCCACCCGCGCCAGCGCCGCCTGGTCCTATGCGCCGACCCTGACCGTCGACGGCAGCGCCGCCTGGTACCGGGCCGACGAGGGCGGCGGGCCCGGCTGGTCTGCGGGCGCCCAGCTCGACCTGCCCGTGTTCGCCTCCGGCGCCACCCAGTCCGGCGTCGACCAGTCCACGGCCCTGCGCGAAGAGGCCCGGCTGGCCCTCGAGGGCGAGACCCTGCGGCTGCGGGCGGCCCTGGCCAGCGCCGAGTCCCGGCTGGTGGGGGCCCGAGACGCCCTCCGCGCCCAGCTCGACGCCCTCGAGGCCAGCAACGCCGCCCTCTCCCTGGTCGAGGTGCGCTACCGCTCGGGGGTCGACGACCTCACCACCCTGCTCGCCGCCCGGGCCGCGTGGGAGACCGCCGCCGTCGCCACCGCCGGGGCCCGGGCCGAGCTCGGCGCCGCCCTCGCCGCCGTCGAGGCCGCCCGGGGGGTCACCGGTCCCTGAGCCGTCCGGGCGCCGGGTGTATGCTGCCCCACCCTGCCGTGGAGGCCCCATGCTTCGCCTGTCCCAGTGGCCGCTCCTGCTCGCCCTCTCCCTGCCCGCCGTGGTGGCCTGCAGCGACCCCCTCGCCGAGGCCCAGAAGGCCAACACGGTCGAGGCCTACGAGAGCTTCTTGAAGGAGAACCCCAACCACCCCCAGCGCATCATCGCCGAGAGCATGCTCGAGGAGCTGTTCCTCGCGAAGGCCCGCGAGACCCGCGCCCTCGCCGACTACGACGCCTACCTCGAGCGCTTCCCCAAGGGCAAGCTGCGCGAGAAGGCCATCGAAGAGCGCCGCGAGTACCTCTTTGCCTGGGCGGGCGAGACCAACACGGCCGAGGCCTGGCAGACCTTCCTCGACGAGTACCCCAAGGGGAACAAGAAGCAGCAGCAAGAGGCCCGCCGGCGCATGAACATGGCCAAGAACCTCGACCGGGTGGGCATCGGCGCCGTCGAGGTCGAGCAGGTCAACCTCGCCGAGAACCCCGACGGGCCGCTCGACGGCTGGGGCTTCCGCGCCGACATCGAGAACAAGGGCGACACGCCCATCGAGCACCTCATGTTCGAGATCCAGTACCTCGACAGCGAGGGCAAGAAGATCTCGAGCGAGTCGTGGCCCGTGGTCGCCAAGGCCCTGCCCGGCAACATGCCGAAGCCCGACGGCTTCTCCGACCCCATCCCCCCGGGCGCCAGCCGCGGCTTCGAGTTCACCACCGGCGACCTGCCCGCGAGCTGGTCGAAGAAGGTCGCGCTCGTGCCCACCGACATCAAGCTGGTCGACTGACCCGGGCGCGCCCGTGCCGGATCCCCGCCCCCGGGCGCCCCGTGGCGGCACGCGGCCCCGGGCCCCATGCCCCGGGTTAGACCCCAACATGTCCCCTCGGTCCTGCCTCGCGCTGCTGGCGCTGGTCGCCTGCCGGCCCGCCCCCCTCGAGCCCCTCGAGAACCCCGTCGCCTGCGACGCCCGGGCGCTCGAGCTCGGTGAGGTGCGGGTCCGGCGCATCCCCTGCAGCGACGAGGCCATCCCCAACGGCGACGCCACCCGGGGCCACTGGATCCTCGAGAATGCCTTCCTGCGCGTCGGCATCCGCGACCAGGGCGCGGCCCTGACCCGCCTCGGTCGGGCCGGCGGCACCATCGTCGACCTCGTCCGCACCGGCTCGGACGACTTCGTGCTCGAGGCGACCCCGCTGCTCGGCCCCGAGCAGGACTGGTTCGAGGACGCCACAGTCACCCCCTTCGAAGAGGACGGCCTCGCGGGAATCGAGGTGGCGGGCACGATGCCCGGCGGCCGCAGCGACAGCATGCGCTACCTGCTGCGGGCCGACGCCGGTCGCCTCGAGCTCGAGGACGTCGACGGGCTCGAGCTGGCCGCCGACAACGGCGCCGGCATGGCGGGCGAGACCATGGTCAGCCCCGACGACAGCAACCTGCTCTTCGCCACCGACGGCCCCCTCGACGAGGACCGGGGCGGCTGGGCCCGCTGGACCGACGTCGAGGCGCTGGCCCTCTGCAGCCCCTCCGAGCTCCACGGGCTGCTGCCGGCGCGCTGGGGCATCAGCTACGGCGGCGTGGCCACGGGCGACTACGTCGAGGCCTGGTCGAGCGGCGCCCTGGTGCACCGGGTGCGGGTCGGCTCCAGCGTCGACAGCCCCTTCCGCATGTGGGTGCCACCGACGGTCGACCGGCTGCGGGCCACGAAGGCCGGCCACGCCCCCGGGGACTTCGTCGCGCCGGGCGACAACGTGCGCCTCGAGGTGGGCCGCGAGGGCATCGTCGACCTCGACATCCAGACCTGGGACGGCGAGCGGGTGCCCGCGGCGGTCTGGTGGAACGGCGCCCGCTGGTACCTGAGCACGGGCTTCGGCATCATCTACCCGGGGCCCGGCCTGGCCAGCGGCATCGTCTCGGCGGGCCCCCAGTACGAGCTCGCCACCCTGCCCGAGACCGAGGTCTACGGCCAGATCGCCCTGTCGGCCGTGCTCGAGCCCGCCATCGCCGACCCGCCCCTGCTCGCGGCCCTCGGGGTCGAGAGCTGGCCCGACGCCACCAACCGCAGCAGCGCCGCCAGCGTCGTCGCCTCGGCCGCGGCCGCCGGGGTCCAGTATGTCGTGACCGTGGCCGACGACGAGGTGCCCCGCGACGACGTGTCGAGCCACAACGCCCGCCGCAGCGCCGCCTCCCCCGCCTCCCGGGCGAACACCGACGACATGGGGCGCCCCTACGCCTTCCCCTGGACGGCCAACAGCCGCGAGCCGGCCCACGGCGCCGCCCCCTGGGCCCAGCTCGACCCCAACGAGCTGCTCACGGTGATGGCCCCCCTCGGCCGCCGGCTCACGGTGGTCGACCCCGACTGGCTCGACGCCGCCGGCGATCCCGACCTCTGGCTCACGGTGCCCGACGCCGTCCAGATCCGCTCCCTCGACGAGCTGCCGGCCTACACCGCGCTGCTCGACCGCTGGCGCCAGCCGGCCCTTGTCGGTCCCCTCACCTGGCTCGACGGCACCGATCCGGCGGCCTTCTCCGAGGTCGACGCCCAGGCCGCCATCTTCGAGGCCCGCACGGTCGCCACCACGGGCCCGCTGCTGACCCTTCGTGTCGAGGATGCACTGCCCGGGGGCAACATCGCCGACCTGCCCCTGCGCCGCACCCTGCTGCGGGTCGAGGCCCCCCGGTGGATTCCCCTCACCCACGCGGCCCTCATCGGGCCCGAGGGCGAGCTGGTGCGGTGGGAGCTGCCCGACGACGAGGCCCTGCGCCTCGAGGCCGAGCTGTCCCTCGATCCCGCGCTCGACTGGGTGCTGGCGGTCGCCTGGGGCAGCGAGACCAACCCGCCGGTCGTCGAGAGCCCCGCGTGGGCCGCCACCTCGGCCATCTTCCTCGGCCGCCCCTGAACCTCAGTCTTCGCTGTCGTCGCCCGACATCTCGGCGATGAGCTGCTCGCGGAGGTGGTCGTTGAGGGGGGTGATGACCGGGGCGAGGTCGCCCTCGACGATGCGGTCGAGCTGGTAGAGGGTCAGGCCGATGCGGTGGTCGGTGATGCGGTTCTGGGGGTAGTTGTAGGTGCGGATGCGCTCGCTGCGGTCGCCCGAGCCGACCTGCTGGCGGCGCTTCTCGGCGGCCTCGGCGTGCACCTCGGCCTGCTTGGCCTCGAGCAGCCGCGCGGCCAGCACCTTCATGGCCTTGGCCTTGTTCTTGTGCTGGGACTTCTCGTCCTGGCACTGGACCGAGATGCCCGAGGGAAGGTGGGTGATGCGCACGGCCGAGTCGGTGGTGTTGACCGACTGGCCGCCGGGGCCCGAGGCCCGGAAGACATCGATGCGCAGGTCTTTGTCGGCGATGTCGACCTCGACCTCGTCGGCGACCGGCATGATGGCCACGGTGGCCGCCGAGGTGTGGATGCGCCCCTGGGTCTCGGTCAGCGGCACCCGCTGGACCCGGTGGACCCCCGACTCGTGCCGCAGCTCGACATAGGCCGTCTCGCCCGAGACCTGGCAGATGATCTCCTTGAAGCCCACCGCCGCCCGGCCGCCGCCGCTGCCGACCGAGATCTCGGACTTGTCGAGCACCTCGACCCGCCAGCGCCGGCTGTCGGCGTAGCGGGTGTACATGCGGAACAGGTCGGCCGCGAAGAGCGCCGCCTCGTCGCCGCCCGTGCCCGCCCGCACCTCGAGGATGAGGTCGCGCCCCTCGAAGGGATCCGGGGGGATGAGGGCCGCCCGCAGCTCTTCCTGGAGCCGGGGCAGCGCGGCCTCGAGGCGCTTGACCTCGTCGCTGGCCATGTCGCGCATCTCGGGGTCGTCGAGCAGCTCGCGGGCCTCGTCGAGCTCCTGGCGGGCCGTCTCGAAGGCCGTGAAGCGCTCGACGATGGGCACCAGGTGGGCGCGGTCGCGGGTCACGGCCATCATGCGGCGCGCATCCGAGAGCACCTCCGGATCCATCAGGCGGCGGTCGAGCTCTTCCAGGCGCAGCTGGGCCTCTTCGAGAGAACGGAACATGGGGCGCGCTCCTTGCTGGGCGCCCCCCTATGCCGGGCGGCCGGGCCGCGCCCCAGGATGCCGAGGACGCGGGCCAGCCGTCACCGTTCGGCCGCAGCGGGCCCAGCTCGCCGGGCCCCGCTCACCGGGCGGAGAGCTCGGCCGTCGGCGCCACGGGCTTGGCGGCGGCGTCGAGGGCCGCCTCGAGGGCCGCCTCGGGCTCGACCGGCAGGGACCGCAGCTCGTCGGCGAGGGCGGTCGCCAGCTCGTCGCCCACGACCCGCTCGGCCCCGCGCACGAAGCAGCGCCGCATGTCGAGGGCCGGCCAGTGACCCGCGTCGACCAGCGACATGGCGAGGTGGAGCTCGGCGTTGGCCGAGCCCTCGACCTCCTTGAGGAGCAGCTCGTCGACCGGGTGGTCGGTGCCCGTGAGCAGGGTCGAGATGACCGTGAGCGCGCCGCCCTCGTCGAGGGCCCGGCCCGCACCGAAGAGGCGCCGGGCCTTCTGGAGCGAGGCGAGGTCGACGCCGCCGGCCAGCTCGCGGCCGCCGCCGGTGGCCGTGGCGTTGTAGGCCCGGGCCAGCCGCGAGAGCGAGTCGATGAAGAGCACGACATCGCGGCCCTGCTCGACCATGCGCTTGGCGCGCTCGAGGGCCATCTCGGCCACCTGGACGTGGCGGGCCGGGGGCTCGTCGAAGGTCGAGGAGAGCACCTCGGCCGAGACCGAGCCGGCCATGGCCCCCACCTCTTCGGGCCGCTCGTCGACCAGCACCACCAGCACGGCGACCTCGGGGTCGGCGGCCACCATGCCGTTCGCCAGGGCCCGCAGCAGGGTCGACCGGCCCGCCCGGGGAGGGGCGTGCAGCGCGATGCGCTGGCCGTGGGCGAGGGGCAGGTAGCGCCTGAAGAGCTGGAGGGCGGGGCCGTCGCCCGCGAGGCGCAGCAGCCGATCGGGCACGACCGGGGTCAGGTTGTCGAAGAGGAGCTTGTGGCGCTCGGTGTCGGGAGAGCGCTCGTTGACCGTCTCGATCTTGATCAGGGCGAAGTAGCGCTCGCCCTCTTTGGGGGCGCGCACCCGTCCGCCGACGAGGTCGCCCGTGCGCAGGTTGAAGCGCCGGATCTGGGAGGGCGAGACGTAGATGTCGTCTGGGCCCGGCAGGTAGTTGCAGTCGGGCGAGCGCAGGAAGCCGAAGCCATCGGGCAGCGTCTCGAGCACGCCCATGCCGCGGGAGCCACCGGATGGGCCCGCCTTGCGGCGCACGATCTCGAAGATCAGTTCCTGCTTCTTCAGCCCGGCAGCGTTGTCGATGCCGAGGTCCCGAGCGGCCTGGACCAGCTCGGTGATGCGCTTGGCGCGAAGTTCGGACAGGTCGAGAGACATGGGGGAGGAGGGGGACGGGGGGGAGGGAGGGGCGCGTCGGAGGAGGGAGGGGCGCGGGGGGTGTTCCAGGGGGAGCGGAACTGCGCCGGGACAGACACGCACGTGCGGAGGGTCGCCGATTATCCGGTCGAGCACGGTCTGTGTCAACCAAAGTGCCCAGTCTGGCGCAGTTTTGCGAAGCCTGCAGGGTGTTCCACATCAGAATGCCCCAGCGGGCGCGAGATCCGCCACGGCGTTCCCCGCCCCGCCGCCCCAGACGTCACCGAGAGCCCCACCACCAGCCCCGAGAACGCAGGATGGCGCCCCGTCTCCCGCGGCCCCGGTGGGGGGGACGAGAGACGGCGGCGCCATGCAGCAGCGGCCGGGCCCCGGGGGGCCCGATCGGCGCGGGACTCAGTTCAGGAACCACCGGGGCGGGATCCAGGCCCAGTCGCCCTTGCCCTTGGTCTCGGTGCCGACCACCTCGGTGGCCGCCGCGACCACGTCGTCGGCGGTGAGGATGGTGGCGTTCTCGAGCTGGAGGTTCTGGGCGATGCCGGGCACGTTCTTCTGGCCGATGGCCCGGGTGGGCATGCCGGGGAAGCGCTCGACCACGTGGCCCTGGATGGTGCGCACGAAGCCCGCGAAGGAGCGGTCCTCGGCGGCCACCACGAGGCGACCCGTGCGCTCGACGCTGGCGTAGACCGTGTCGAGGTCGGGCGGCACGAGGGTGCGCAGGTCGATGACCTCGGCCTCGATGCCCTGGCTGGCGAGGCGCTGGGCGGCGTCCATGGCCGTCCAGACCGCGCGGCCCCAGCAGACGATGGTCACGTCATCGCCGGTGCGGCGGGTGGCGGCCTTGCCGAAGGGCACCCGCAGGTCGGGGTCGATCTCGGGGATGCCGCCCCGCATGATGTCCTTCTTGAGGGCCTTGATGGCCTCCTTGTCGGTGGGCTCACCGGGGAAGGCCGGGCCGAGGGTCTGGCGGTACATCCACTTGGGCTCGAGCACGATGACGGGGCCCTTGTAGTCGGCGGCCGTCATGAGCAGGCCGTAGACATCCCAGCTGGTGCTGGGCATGACCACGACGAGGCCCGGGATGGGGGTGAAGTAGCCGTCGACCGACATCGAGTGGTAGACCGCGCCGCCGCCGAAGGGGTCGGTGGGCATGCGCAGCACGACCGAGAAGTTGCTGTTGCCGTTGGTGCACCAGTAGAGGTTGCCCATGTGGACGAGCCAGTGGAAGGCGTTCAGCGAGTAGTCGCCGAACTGGATCTCCGGCAGGGCCACCAGGTCCTTGTGGAGGCCGGCGCCACAGGCCGTGCCCACGATGAGCGGCTCGTTGAGGGGCGCGTCGATGACCTTGCCGGGGTGCTTGGCGAGCAGGCCGGCGCTGGCCTGCATGACGCCGCCGAGCTGGGCCACGTCCTGGCCCCACATCACCCCGTCGCCCCGTCCGATGACGTGGTCGAGGGCGGCCCGGATGGCGCCGCCGTAGGTGATGTTGGTCTGGCCCGAGGCGGGGGTCTCGACCACGTCGGGGTAGGGCGCGTGGAGCTTGGTCATCACGCTGTCGAGGGGCGGATCGGGTTCGGCGCGGACCTGGTCGAAGAGCGACCGCACCACCTCGTCCTCCTGGCCCATCAGGCGGCCGAGCTCGTGGTGGGCGAAGAAGTCGCGGCCCTCACCCGGCACCCGGCGGAGCTGGTCGCCGTCCTCGAGAACACCCATCTCGACGAGCTTCTCGCCGAACTTGACGAGCGGATCCTCCTGGCTGAGGTCGAAGCTCATGTCGGCGGCGGAGCTGTGGCCGTTGAAGCGGGGCAGGCTGTGGACGTGGAAGAAGGCGGGCTTGCCCTCTTCGGCGACGTAGCGGGCGCAGGCGAGGGTGGTCTCGTAGACGTCCCAGAAGTCGCGGCCGTCGCAGGCGAAGAAGCGGATGTCGAAGCCCTCGGCATAGGCCGCGAAGTCGCGGATGCCGCGGCCGTCTTCGGCCCGGGTCGAGATGGCGATGCCGTTGTCGGTGACCATGACGATGACGGGCAGCGACCAGACGCTGGCGGCGTTCATCGTGTCGTGCATGTCGCCTTCGGCGGTCGTGCCGTCGCCGACGATGCCCATCGAGATGGAGCCCTCGACGCCCTTGGCCCGGAAGCCCATGGCGTAGCCGGCGGCCTTGCCGAGCTGCATGCCCACGGGGCTCTGGACGGGCAGGATGCCGACCTCGGAGACGTCGAGGTGGTAGACCATCTGGCGACCGCGCGACATCGCGTCGGTCTCCTTGGAGAACTGCTGGCGGAGCACGTCGCGGGTGAAGTGCTCGCGGCCCTGGAGGGCGCACCACATCGAGCAGAGGGCGCCCGAGCGGTAGTGGGGGATGAGACCGAACTTCTCGGGACCGACCACCTTCGACAGGGCGAGGGCCGTGGCCGTGCCGTGGACCTCCTCACCCGGGCCCCAGATCGCGAACTTCACCTCGCCGCGGCTGGCGAGGCGGACGATGTGCTCTTCGGTGGAGCGCGAGCGCGCCGCCACCCGGTAGGCCATGCGCAGCTCTTCGGCGGTGAGGGGGGCGTGCTCGTCGGCCGCGCCGTCGTCGTAGGCGGGCAGGGCACCCTTGGGCGCGTCCTGGGCGGGGGAGGTCGAGACGCTCATCCGGACTCCGTCGGTTCGAGAGGGAGTCGCAAGTAACGCCCGGTGCCGGGCCGGTCGGCGGTGACGTGTGAGCAGACGGTGCCAATCTCCAGCCCATGTGGGCCATCGCCAGAGCGCCCCAGAGGACCGTCCTCAGATCACCATGGACTCGTGCTTCTCGAAGGCCCGGCCGAGCCTGAAGGGCGCGAGGGAGGCGGCCTCTCCGAGCACCTCGACGGCGTCCAGATCCCGCCCGGCGGCCGCGAGGGCGGCCACCACCGTGGCCGTGAAGGGACCGAACATCGCCCCGTGGCCGCTGAAGCCCACAGCCCGAATGAGGTTGGGTCGGCAGCGATCGAAGCCGAAGAAGGGGTTGTGGTCCGGCGTGACCCCATAGAAGCCGCAGGTGGTCGCGTGGATGCCGTCGAGATCTTCCAGCACGGGCATGGTCTCGGCCAGGGCCGCCCAGGTCTCGTAGCCCCGGCCCTCGACCCCGCTGCGGTGGTGGAAGGCGGCGGGGATGTGGTCTTGGTCGTCGTGGGTGAAGTCGGGCTCGTCGGCGGCGTCGTGGGCCCAGCCGGTCATCAGGGTCTCGGCGTTCTCGGGGTGGCAGTAGGCGCCCCCGGGCGCGATCACCATGGGCATGCCCACCATCTCGCCCGGCGAGAAGGCCGTGCCCCGGCCCAGGAACCACAGGAAGCGCTTCTCGGCCCGGATGGGCAGCGGCTCGGCCCCCAAGACCCGGGCCAGCCGCGGCGACCAGGCGTTCGTGGCATCGACGAAGAGAGCGGCCTCGATCCACGCCCCGCCCGCGCGCACCGCCGTGATCCGATCGCCGGCCGTGCGCACCGCGTCGACCGGGGCCCCCTGGCGGATGTCGACGCCGTAGCCGCGGGCCGAGGCGGCCGCCTCGCCGTAGACCACCTCGGGCCGCAGGAAGCCGTCGCTCGGGCAGTGGGTGGCCCCGGCGATGGTGCGCGGGTCGACGAAGGGGAAGCGCCGGGCGGTCTCGGCCGCGTCGAGCAGGGCCACCTCGTGGAGCCCCGCGCCGTGCTGGGTGGCGACCCGGGCGGCCGCGCGCTCCATGCCGGCCTCGTCGGCGATCAGGAACAGGTAGCCGTTCTCGACGATGGGCGAGATCATGCCCCCGACCTCTTCGGGGAAGCGGCGGTAGACGTCGACGGCGTGGCGCATGCCGAGCACGGTCTCGTGGGTCGAGAACTGCTGGCGGATGCCGGCCGCCGTGCGCGAGCTGGAGCCGGCCCCGATGTGGCGCGCCTCGACCAGCACGACCGAGAAGCCCGCACGCTGCAGCTTCACCGCCGTCAGCGTGCCCGTGATGCCGCCGCCGATCACCACCACCCGCGTCGCCATGGAGACCTCCGTCCCGTCCGGTTCCTGCCAGCGCTGGACCCGCCAGCGTGGCAACATGCTACCTCCCGTGTCGGCTCCGGCTCCCCTCCCCGACCCCAGGACACGCGCGCATGAGTCCCAGGTGGCGCCAGATCGGCCGTGTGGTCGCCGTCTTCACGGTCGTGGGGTGGCTCTCCAGCGTGGCCATCGCCGCCACCGAGGACGAGGTGAGCGCCATGGCCGCCCTGGTCGACGGCGCAAACCTCCGGGGCGGGCTGGCCGGGTTCCTGCTGAGCGCGGTCTGGGGCCCCGTCTGGGCGGCCGCGCGTCCCCCCGCCTGGCTCGGGGCCCTGCTCGGGCTCATCGCCTGCATCACGGGGGTCTACCTCTACTTCGTGCTCTTTCCCCACGCCTGGCAGGGCGACCGCCTGATGGCCCACAAGTCCGCCAAGGTGGTCGTGGGCACCTACTGGGCCTGGCTGGGGCCCCTGGCCGTCGCGGGCGGGGGCCTGAGCGCGTGGTGGGTGCGGCGCCCCGTGGCCCCCCGGGGCTGGGAGAAGGAGGCCGAGGCGACCGGCCCGGACTGAGCGCCGGCGCCGCCCCGGGGTTAGGGCCCGCTCCCTCCCTACCCGAGGCTCTCATGGCGCAAGACCGCCACCTGCTCTGCATCCTCGACGGCTTCGGCTGGGCTCCGGGCGCCCCCGGCAACGCCATCGACGCCGCCGCCACCCCCACCTGGGACGGCCTGCTCGCCGCCCACCCCTGGTGCCTGCTCCAGGCCCACGGCACGGCGGTGGGGCTGCCGAGCGACGGCGACATGGGCAACTCCGAGGTCGGCCACAACGCCATGGGCGCCGGGCGGATCTTCGACCAGGGCGCCAAGCTCGTCGACCAGGCCATCACGAGCGGCGCGCTCTTCGCGGGCGCGGTCTGGACCGAGCTGGTCGACGGGGTGCGCCGCGCCGGGTCGACCCTCCACCTCATCGGGCTGCTCAGCGACGGCAACGTCCACAGCCACGTGCGCCACACCGAGGCCCTCATCGCGCAGGCCGTGGCGGCGGGGGTCACGCGGCTGCGCCTCCACGTCCTCACCGACGGCCGGGACGTGGGCCCCCGGACGGCCCTGCAGTGGGTGGAGCCCCTCGAGCAGCGCCTCGCGGACCTGCGCGACCAGGGGGTCGACGCCGCCATCGCCCCCGGCGGCGGCCGCATGCACATCACGATGGACCGCTACGAGGCGGACTGGGACATGGTGGCCCGGGGCTGGGCCCTCCACGTCCACGGCGCGGGCCCCCGGCACGACCGGGCCAGCGCGGCCATCGCGGCGGCCTACGCGGCGGATCCCGCCGTCGACGACCAGTACCTGCCCGCCTTCGTTGTCGGCGACTACGCCGGCATGGCGGACGGCGACGCGGTGGTCTTCACCAACTTCCGGGGCGACCGGGCCATCGAGCTCAGCCGGGCCTTCGACGCGGGCCCCGACTTCGACCGCACGGCCTTCGACCGGGGCCGCCGGCCGGCGGTGCAGTTCGCCGGCATGATGGAGTACGACGGCGATCTCCACGTCCCCCGGCGCTACCTGGTCCAGCCGCCGGCCATCCACGGCACGGTCGCCGCCCAGCTCGCCGCCGCCGGCCGCACCAGCGCCGCCATCAGCGAGACCCAGAAGTTCGGCCACGTCACCTACTTCTTCAACGGCAACCGCTCCGACACCCCCGCCGGCGAGGGCCGCACCGAGATCGCGAGCCTGCCGGGCGCCGCCGACGCCGCGCCCGAGATGCGCGCCGCCGAGATCACCGCCGCCGCCGAGCGGGCCATGGCCGGGCCGGCCCAGTGCCTGCGCATCAACCTGGCCAACGGCGACATGGTCGGCCACACGGGCAACTTCGCGGCGGCCGTCGCCGCGGTCGAGACCCTCGATCACTGCCTCGCCGCCCTCGTCGCCGCCGCCGAGCGCGCGGGCGTCGTGCTGCTGGTCACCGCCGACCACGGCAACGTCGAGCAGATGCTCCAGCTCGACAAGAAGACAGGCCAGCCCAAGCAGGAGGACGGCCGCCCCGTGCCCTCCACCAGCCACTCGCTCAACCCCGTGCCCTTCGTGCTGGTCGACCCCACGGGCCGCTGGTCGCTGGCCGCCCCGGCGGGCCCTGCCGTCCAGGGCTCCATCGCCCGGATCGGCGCCACCATCCTCACCCTCGCCGGCGTCGCGGTGCCCGCCGACTACCACCCGAGCCTCGTGCAGCGGAGCCAGCCGTGAGCGCCCCGGCCCCCCGGGTCGTCGACCTGCGCTCCGACACGGTCACCCGCCCCACCGCCGCCATGCGGGCCGCCATCGCCGCGGCGCCGGTCGGCGACGACGTCTACGGCGAAGACCCCAGCGTCAACGCGCTCGAGGCCCGGGGCGCCGCCCTCCTCGGCAAGGCGGCCGCCCTCTTCGTGCCCAGCGGCACCATGGCCAACCAGCTCGCCATCCGGGTCCACACCCAGCCCGGCGACGAGATGGCCTGCGAGGCCACCGCCCACCCCTTCCACCACGAGGCCGGCGCCGCGGCCCTCATCTCGGGGGTCACGACCCGGCTGCTGCCCGGCACGGCGGGCATCCTCGCCCCCGAGACGGTCGCGGCCGCCTTCCGCCCCGACGACCCCCACAACGCCCCGCTCACCCTGCTCACCGTCGAAGACACGGCGAACCGGGGCGGCGGCACCGTCCACCCCCTCGCCACCCTCGACGCCCTCGCCGCTGCCGCCCACGCCGGCGGCGCCCGGGCCCACCTCGACGGCGCCCGGCTGATGAACGCCGTGGTGGCCAGCGGGGTGGAGGCCGCGCGGCGGGTGCGGGCCTTCGACACGGTCAGCCTCTGCCTCAGCAAGGGCCTCGGCGCCCCCGTCGGCTCGCTGCTCGCGGGCCCCGCCCCCCTCATCCACCGGGCCCGTCGCTTCCGCAAGGCCCTCGGCGGCGGCATGCGCCAGGCGGGCCTGCTCGCCGCTGCCGGGCTCCACGCCCTCGACCACCACGTCACCCGGCTCGCGGACGACCACGCCCGGGCCCGGCGCCTCGCCGCTGCGCTCGCCGCCCAGGGCTACGGCGCAGCGCCCCCGGCGACCAACATGGTCTTCGTCCACACCGGCCCCCGCCCCGCGGCCGACGTGGTCGCCGCCGTCGCGGCCCAGGGGGTGCGCTGCGGCGCCGTGGGCCCCCACGAGCTGCGCCTCGTGCTCCACCTCGACATCACCGATGATGACGTGGAACAGGCCATTCTCGCCTTCGACCGCGCCCGCACCTGAGGGCGGGGGGCCCTACTCGCGCACCGGTCCGCGGGCCAGCCGCAGCCCCACGCCGAGGCGGCGGGTGGTGGCGTCGGTCGGGGTCGGGCAGACGTTCTTGCGGTCGGTGCCCGAGCGACAGCCGACGTGCAGGGCCATCGAGGCGGCGCCGCTGTGGACGGGGTCCCCGCCCGCGCCGCTGCCCTTCCAGACCCACTCCCGGGCGTTGTCGTGCAGCCCCTTGAGGCCGTCCGGCGTGGCGACCGCGTCGGCGTCGACGTCGACCAGATCCTTGTTGTTCTGGTAGAGCGAGACCCGGCGCGAGACCCCACCGGTCGCCGCGAGGCGCGCGAACTCGGCCTGGCTGAGCAGGCGGTAGCCGCTGGCCGTGACGTCCCAGTGCACGGCCCCGCCCTTCTCGCAGCTGCCCTCGAGGCGGTAGGCCGGCGTGCGGCCCTCCTTGCGGGACTTGGCGTTGGCGAAGCGGACCGCATCGCACCAGCTGACCTGGTCGACGGGCAGGTTCCACTTGCCGCTGGTGACGCGGGTGTCGGTGCCCATGACGGTCGTCCACTCCCGCTGGGTCACCTCGGTCTCGGCCACCCAGGTGGCGGCCTTGCCGCTGCCGCCGACGTTCTTGAGGGCCCGGCCGCCGGCCTTCTTCTTCGCCGTCGCCTCCGAGCCGTCGCCGAGCACGGGGGCGTCGCCCTGGTCGAGGTCGAGGGCGGCCTCCTCGAGATCCATCGCGACGGCGGCGTCGCCGAAGGCATCGGCGATGTCGCCCATGACCTCCTTGTTGCCGGTCTCGACCCCGACGATGCCGTTGTCGGCACCGGCCTCGGTCTTGCGCGCGAGCTTGCGGGCCGCGTCAGCCGCCGAGCGCGCTGGACCGGGATCCTTCGGCGGGCTCGGCGGGGGCGGCGCCTCGGGCTCGGGGCCGGGCTCGGGCGCCTCAGGCAGGGCCTCGGGCGCCGTCTTGCTCACCACGACCGGCACGACCGGCGGCGGCGGCTCCTCCTCCTCGGCGGCCGGCGCCTCCAGCACCACCCGGGCAAAGCGGTCGGGCACGGCGGCCAGCTCGCTCACCTCGAAGCGCCCCTGCTCGACCCCCGAGAAGGTGAGCGCGAAGAGGGCCACGACGATGCCCGCGGCGACGGTGGCGGTCGCCAGGTCTCGGGCCGCCCCGGCGAGGCGCCGCCGTCCCGCCGCGGACCGCTGGGCGGCGACCGCGCGCAGCATGGCCGCGAGCTCGGCCTCGGCCTCGGCCGACAGGGTCTCGGCCCGCAGCGCCGCGAGCTAGCGCTGGCCCGCACAGCGGCGCGACCACCGGCCGTCCGCCAGCCAGACGGCGGCACGGTCGATGCGGGCGAGGGCTGCGCCGGGCGCCGACCCGGCGGGAGGCGGGGAGGAGGGCGTCGACATGGACCCGTCAGGTACCAGCGGGGAGAGCGGGTGCTAACGGGCCCGGTCGCAGATGCCGCAATCTTTGCGCCCGACAGACAGCGCCGGGCGCCCGCCGCTCAGTCGCAGGCCGCGAGGCCGGCGTAGCTGATCTCGACCGTGTCGCCGCCCGTCGGGCTGAGGGTGGCGAAGCTGACGGTGTTGCTCGCCGCGTCGTAGCTCCACTCGGTCTCGGCGACGGGGGCGGCGTTGTGGACCACCTCGATGGTGTCGGGCAGCGGGGTGTTCTGGAGCTCGAAGTCGGTCTGGATGACCGAGGCCGAGGCCAGCCGCTCGAGGTTCGCGGCGCTCGCCCAGTCCGAGCAGATGCTCAGGAACTCGCCGCTCGTGCCCGTGACGGCCTGGTAGTAGCCGTCGCCCGCGTCGGCGCTGCCGCAGCCGCCCGGGTAGTCGCCGGCGATGGCCGAGATCTTGACCATGCCCGGGTCGCCCTTGTAGCCCTGGATCTGCGAGACGAGGGTCGACCAGGACTGGGGGCTCTGCTCGCGCTCGTCGCTGACGACGATGATGTGGAGGGCAGCGCCCTCGCGCATGAAGCCGGAGGTGCAGCCGCCGGGCACGTAGGCGTTGTGGATGGCGTTGTTGGCCACCGTGAGCAGCGCCTCGGTGTAGGCACCGCCGCCCGCCGTCACCTGGCTCGAGAAGGTCGACTCGTAGTTGGGCGTCGTCGGGGTCAGGATGCCCGTGCGGCTGCAGCCGTCGTCGTCGTTCGAGACGATCACCTGCCAGTCGTTGGAGTAGCCGCCCAGCAGCGAGATGAAGGTCGAGAAGTTGCGGGCCAGGGCGGCGGAGTCGTCGTCCATCGAGCAGGACTGGTCCACCGCGAAGAGGAGGTCCGTGGGCGGGTCCTCGGGGATCTCCCAGAGATCGGTGTAGAAGCCGGCGTAGCGGCCCTCGCCGGCCTGGTCGGCGGTGCGGGTGCCGAGGGGCTCGTTGCTCGTGACCGACAGGGTGCCCGTGAAGGTGGCCTCTTCGCGCGGGGTGAAGGTGAAGCTGAGCCAGGTGGCCTCACCGGGCTCGAGGGTGATGGGCAGGCTGTAGTCGTCGACCAGGGCCAGCGGGCTGTCGCCCTCGAAGCCGACCTCGGTGATCTCGAGGGTGTCGGTGCCGACGTTGTTCAGCTCGACCACCTCGCGGTCGTCACAGCCGATGTAGGCGCTCTCGAAGTCGAGGGGATCGGGCGAGATCTGCAGCTCGGGCACCGAGCCGGAGCCGTAGAGCTCGACCGGCTCGAGGGGGTACTCCTCGTCGTCCGAGGCCACATAGGCCGTGGCGACCTGGTCGTTGGCGCCCAGCGGCTCGAAGACCACGTCGACGGTCTGCTCGGCCCCGGGCGGCAGCACGAAGTTCACCGTGTCGCTCAGCAGGGTGAAGGAGCCCGCGTGCTCGCCCTCGATGAAGAGATCGGAGACCGTGAGGTCGATGTCGCCCACGCTCTTGATGGTGAAGGACTGCACCACCGGATCCTCGCCGTAGCTGAGCTCGCCGAACTGGAGCAGCCCGGGGCTCACCTCGATGCGGGCCAGGCCGTTGCCCTCGCCCTCGGGGATCTTCGCGAAGTTGTGGTCGCTGCAGCCAGCGAGCAGCAGCAGCACGGGAAGGGGGGCGAGAAGGGGCCGCATGGGGGACCTCCGAGAGGTGGCGAGGGGGCGTCGCGACGCGCAGGCAGGGCCATCGCGCGGGGGGCCGACGCGGGCGTTCCATGATCTCGCAGGCGAGCGCCGAGATGATGCCACAGCGATGTCACGCTGTCGTGTTGGACCTGGGCGCCGCAAGGTTCTCTTCAGCTGGGGGCCTCCGTCAAGATCCGGACCCGAGAACGAGAGAGGGCGGAGCCGTGGCCCCGCCCTCTGCCCCGAGGGGCCCGGCGACCGAGAGGCCGCCGCCCGCTGCTCAGGCGAGCAGATCCTTGACGGCCTCGCGCTCGGCGACGAGCTCGTCGATGGTGGCCTGGAGGCCCGCCTTGCCGTGCTCGTTGATCTCGA
>CAXQUZ010000731.1:0-5508 GCA_964226865.1 Myxococcota bacterium
TCCGATCTGCGCCCGCATCGTCGAGCCGCAGAGGCAGTGAGTCACGCCAGCCGGGGTGCTGTTGGTCGAGCTGGTCGAGGGGGTTGTCGGCATTCAATTCGCCGACGGCTTGGTGTAGTGCCCACACCTTTCCAACCAGCTCGCCCACCAGTCGTTGTGCGACTTCCTGGCGAAGCGACTTCTGCACGGCCCATGCGTTTCGCTGCGCCAGAAGTGTCAGTTCGGCGGGATCCTCTTCACCGCTCATCCCGAGGGCCTGGAGGTGCCGAAGGATCTCGCGGAACCACCGCCGGAGAGGAGAGTTCCTTGAGACCAATCGAAGGGGCAGGCCACCCTCACATGCAAGCGTCATAAGGTACAGGCGGCCGTGTTCGGTCTCGTGGACTTCGCGACCGAGAGCGACCAACCCTCGCTCGACCGCCGACCGCCAATCTGCGTATACGACATGCTCTGGCCGGAGCCCGAGCGCTTTCTGGGGCCCGGCCCAAGTCCAGACGCCGCTCTCGTACTCGCGCCGCCACCACTCCGCGCAGACGATGCAGAGCATCGCACACTCGTCATCGGAGAGCTGCCGGAGACTGCGGCGAGTGAGTGCCCCCGAAAGGGCGGCGGTAGCTTCCCGATACTCAGATTCGGTGCAGCGGTAGCTGTAGATCGGTCGCCCGCGCGGGCCCTCGCGCAGCGCATGACGGTTTTCGACTTGAAGAAACTCACGAAAAGTCAACGGCAACGTGTACCCCCTGAGGACATAGCCCACCAGAAACCGGCCTAACGTGTACATGCGAGTGGCGCCCCATTGCGCTCCTCCTGCGCCCCATCATTGAGCCCTGCCCATCTACGTCGGGCTACGCCTCATTTCCGAGGTCACCCAGAATCTCCTCAATCTGCTCCAGCGCACTCCGCAGATCCTCGGCAATCTCCTCCGCAATCACGTCCGGCTCGGGCAGGTTCTCGGCGTCCAGCAGGCTGTCGTCTTTCAACCAGAACAGGTCCAGGCTGCACTTGTCCCGGTCCACCAGCTCGGCGTAGTCATACGCCCGCCACCGCCCGTCCTGCGCCTTCTCGCTCCAGGTCGGTTCCCGCTCGTCCAGCGCCCCGGCCTTGTACAGCGCCACAAACTCGTCGAGGTCCGCCCGCTTCATGGGCTTGGTCTTGAGCGTGAAGTGCTTGTTGGTCCGCAGGTCATAGACCCACAGCTTCCGCGTCCAGGGGTTCGGGCTGGCCGGCTTGCGGTCGAAGAACAGGACGTTGGCCTTGACCCCCTGGGCGTAGAAGATGCCGGTGGGCAGGCGCAGCAGGGTGTGGACGTTGCACTCGTCGAGGAGCTTGCGGCGGATGGTCTCGCCGGCGCCGCCCTCGAAGAGCACGTTGTCGGGCACGACCACGGCGGCGCGGCCGTGGATGGACAGCAGCGACTTGACGTGCTGGACGAAGTTGAGCTGCTTGTTGGTGGTGCTCGCCCAGAAGTCGTCGCGTTCGTAGGTGATCTGCTCGCGGGCGGTGGTGCCGTCGTCGGCGACGACCATGATGCTGGACTTCCGGCCGAAGGGCGGGTTGGTGAGCACCACGTCGAAGCGCTGGGCGCCCAGCTCGCGCAGGCCGTCGTCGGTGCGGACGGGCAGGCGACGGTCGATCTCGGGGGTGGTCTGGGCAGGGTCCTTGCCCTCGGCGACCAGGCCGGCGCGCAGCTTCTCAAGCTCCTGGGGCGTGGGCCCGACGTTGTGCAACATGAGGTTCATCGCGCACAGCCGGGTCACGCTCTGGACGATCTCGACGCCCCGTAGGGCATCGAGGCGCAGGTGCTCTCGCTGCTCGCGGGTGAGGTCGGGGTGCTCGCGCGTGAGGTAGCTGTGGGCGGCGAGCAGGAAGCCGCCGGTGCCGCAGGCCGGGTCGATGATGGTCTCGCCCGGCTTGGGGGCCACGCAGGCGACCATCGCGTCGATGACGGGCCGGGGCGTGAAGTACTGTCCCGCGCCCGACTTGGTGTCCTGGGCGTTGCGCTCCAGCAGGCCCTCGTAGGCGTCGCCCTTCACGTCGGCCTTGAGGGTGACCCACCGCTCCTTGTCGATGAGGTCGCTCACCAGGCGCTTGAGCTTGGCGGGGTCCTGGATCTTGTTCTGCGCTTTGCGGAACACGAGCCCGAGCAGGCCGTGCTGCTTGCCCAGGTGCTCCAACATGGCCCGGTAGTGCTGCTCGAGGTCCGCGCCGTCGCGGCGGACGAGGCTGGGCCAGTCGTAGCCCTCGGGCACGGGCGAGGGCTTGCGCCAGGGCGGCCGGGTCTGCTCGTCGGCCATCTTGAGGAAGAGCAGGTAGGTGAGCTGCTCGAGGTAGTCGCCGTAGGACAGGCCGTCGTCCCGAAGGACGTGGCAGTAGGACCACAGCTTGTTGACGATGCGGGAGGCGTCGGCGCTCATCAGACTTGCTCGTAGATGTAGAGGTGCTTGTGACGGGTCTTTCGGCGCTGCTGAAGGTCGTCGACGAGCGCGAGGGTTTGGCCCGAACGGGACTCGCCGACCACGAAGGGGTCCCGGCCAGTCAACGCTGCTTCGTAGGCCAGCAGGAGTGGCTCGAGGTGGGAATCCGAATGCACCTTCCAGGTCTTGCCTTGATGACGAAACCGCCCTGCAACGCTCCGGTTGCCTCCGGTGGTCATGCCATCAAGGCGAAGCTGATCTCGGAGCGGGAGCGCTTCGGCTTCCATCCATTGGGCGAAGGTGGCGTAGGGGGGCATCTTGGGCCTCTCTGATGAGGAATAGGCAAAGATTTTAGTCGTTCAGGGCATGCGGAATGGGCAAGCTCGGACCCCTAGTGGTCAGCTCTCTCTACGGGGTTCCGCTCATTACCGCACCAGTAAAGCCTATTGAGGGAACGCTTACCAGGAGATGACCTCTGGAACTCTATTTAACAGTGCATCCACAGCAGGCAGAGCGCCGCGCTGACGCTTCATCTCGACCCAAACAACAGGCTGGTTGCGGAATGTGAGGTCTGCCCGAAGCCGGTTGATTCGGCTGTTGTCTCGAACTGCTTTGGCGTCTGCTACGGCATCAAGCCACTCAAGGTAGCTATGGTACGCGGAACGGCGCTGGCGAACAAGAGTCTGGCGTCGGTTGAGGCGGAGGACTCTTAGGGTCCACGTGATACGCGCATAGTCCGCTGTTCCCGGTACAGCAGTGACCAAGAACTGAAAGCTATCATCGACAATGTCGAGCCTCATAGCGCGTAGAGGATCCGCCAAACGTGGATTCCACCATGCGGTGGGTCCGGCGGTGGGTGGACTCACGGGGGTGGTGTCTCCCCTGCGTCGTCGGGGGCGGCTGACCTCCTGCCATCCCGAATCCTGTGAGTCGTCCAAGATTGCGTCACGAGCTCCTTTGTGATCCGCGCCTCCGCAGGTGGAGCAGGCCGGGATGTGATTGGTCCAGCACCAGCCCAGCAATGGATGCAGGGTCTTTGGCCGGAGATGGTCAACTTCCCGTCCCTGGTTGTCCTGACAGTAGACGCAGCGGTCCTGTCGAGGACGGGCAGCCATCGCAGCCTCGCGGGCTGTGCCCAGCTTGGAAGCGCTCCACGCGTTCTTGATGGCCGCGACCTGGTCGGGGTAGTCACCGCTGTCGGCAATGGCCTGGGTCAGGCTGGCGAGACGCTCTACCTCGGTCGAGGTCAGTGCCCGCGGGGTGTATGCCATCATGGGCTCGCCTCGGCTACGTCTGCCAGCACGGATCGGAGGTGTTGCAAGCGGGCCCGCTCTCCCGCTTCGAGGTCCCTCGTACGCGCCGCCTTGCTGAGCTGGCGGAGTTCGTCCACCCGTTCCCACCCGGTCTCAGACCGGCCCAGCTCAAGTCCAAAGCCCTCCGAGCTCAGAGCCCGCTCCAGGCTGCCGTACCAGAGCATGTCGCGGGCTTCACCTTCGATTTCGACCATTTGGCGCCCCTCCGTACCTGGCGTGCGCAGACGGAAGACCTTGCCGGAGTCGCCAATTGAACGGCAGACCAATGGACTGTGGGTGGCGACGATAAACTGAACCTTGGGAAACCGAGCCGTGAACCACGCCCCCACAGATGCCTGCCAAGATGGGTGGAGGTGAGCATCTACCTCGTCAATGAGGACCACCCCGGGCGCCTCGACCGCACTCCCATCGTCGTCGAACAGGCCGTCGAGTCCATACGCCAGCTCCATCTGGCGCAGGAGCTCCAGCGTGAGGCTTAGGATGGAGCGATAGCCATCAGAAAGCTCCCGCACGTCGATGGATACGCCTTCGCCGTCCTCGAAGCGTAGCGTCTGGTCGGTGATCTCTTCGAGGGTCACACCGTGCGGGAGGAGCTCGGAGTTGTTGATGAATGACGAGATCGCTGCAACCTGTTCGTCCTGCCTTCGACGTTTCCGGTCGATGAGCCACTCCAATGCCTCCGACAAGGCGACTTCCTCGCTGAAGGCCGACAAATGGCGGGCCGCTCGGGGGTTGGAGAAGAAGATCCGCTGATAGTCGCCGCTTCCCCCCGTGAGCCGTCGTGCTGGACCGAAGGATGCGGAGAACCACCCCCGCCCGGTGCCCCACGCCATGCGCACCGCGTTCTTCGGCCGACCGTCCAGACTGACCTGGCCCGGTACGCCCGGCTGACCACTGGGCGCGGCTGTGCGCTTGATCTCGATATTTGCTTTGGTCTGCCGGTTCTTGGGCACACGGCCTGTGCCACTCGCGGTGTCCCATGCTGTGGCGAAGCGCAGGTCGAGGGCTACCCGAGCGGTCTCCTCTCCGTGCGCAATCCAGCGTGACCAGTCTTCTCGAAGTGCGGCGGCCTCCATGGGCCCCACGAAGGCGAGGGCCAGGGAGCGAATCAACGTGGTCTTGCCCGCGCTGTTGTCCCCCAGGATTACGTGCCACCCAGCAGGATTCTCGTCGTCGAACCGAAGCTCAACGCTCGATAGTCCTTTGATGTTCTCGATGGTCGCGGCCTTCAGGTACATGTTGGTACTCCGTGCGGGTCAATTCGGGGGGTGAGATAGCCCTCGAAGGCCCGCTTGAGGATGGACTGCCGCAGACGCTCGCAGCGGGCGAGGTTGGCGTCGAGGGTGGTGTCGATGGCGTCGAGGACGGAGAGGCGGCGGTCGACTTCGGCGGCGATGCGGTGTTGTTCGGCGAGTGGAGGAAGCGGAAGCGCGATCTCCCGAATGCCCGTCAAGCCCAGCCTCGGGCGACCGACCCCGTGGATCTTGTCTGTGGTCCGCTGACGGACTGGTGGGGAGTTGAGCGCGAGCCGAAGGTACAGACCAGCAGCATTGGGAGTCGGCCGGAACCGGATGCAGTCTGCTTTAACCAGTGCAGGTCCCAACCAGCCTGGAACGACACACGCGCGAGGAAGCACCTCGCCGAGGGAAGCGATGACGAGATCGCCTGCCCGAACCTCATGCTTGCGGAGGCGCTCGAAGTGCTCCTCACTGATGTGGGCTTCCTCGTCCCGAAACTCGCCGTCGCCGATGTTCTGAAAGATCGGAAGAGCGTCGTGTAGG
>CAXQUZ010000732.1:0-3893 GCA_964226865.1 Myxococcota bacterium
TACACGACGCTCTTCCGATCTCGGATGAAGGCGGCCATCACGGCGGCACAGGGTGAGTGAGCGGCTCGCCCGCGTCCTCGATCCGGCGGGCCGCTACCGGCTGGTCCGGGTCGAGGACGACCACGTGCAGCCCCTCGTGGGCGACCTCTTCGGCGAGCACTGGGACGACGGCGCCCCGCTCGACCGGGCGGGCCTGACCTGGCTGCCGCCGGTCGTGCCCGCGAAGGTGGTGGGCATCGGCTCGAACTACCGGGCCCACGCCGCCGAGCTGGGCCGGCCCCTGCCGCCCGTGCCGAAGATGTTCCTCAAGCCGTCGACCGCGGTCATCGGCCACGGGGCGCCCATCCGGCTGCCGGCCATGTCGGCGCTCGTCCACCACGAGGCCGAGCTGGCCGTGGTCATCGGTCGGCACTGCAGCAATGTGCGCGAAGATGACGCGTTGGACTACGTTCTCGGCTACACCTGTGCCAACGATGTGACCGCCCGCGACCTCCAGAAGGCCGACACGGTCTTCGGGCGGGCCAAGGGCTTCGACACCTTCTGCCCCCTCGGGCCGTGGATCGTGACCGGCCTCGACGCCCGCGACCTGCGGGTCCAGGCCCACGTGGACGGGGTCCTCCGCCAGGACGGCCGCAGCTCCGACCTCATCTTCGGCATCCCCCGGCTCATCTCCTTCGTGAGCCAGGTGATGACCCTGCTGCCCGGGGACGTGATCGCCACCGGCACCCCGGCCGGGGTCGGCCCCCTCGCCGCCGGCCAGCGGGTGCGGGTCGAGATCGAGGGCATCGGGGCGCTCGAGAACCCGGTGGAGGCCGGGGAGCCACCGGCGTGATCACCGATCCCCAGGCCACGGCCCTGGGGGCACTCGTGCTCGCGGGCCTCGTGGGCCGGCTGCCCCTGCGGGCGGGGGCGCCCCTGCTCGGCATCGGGCTGGGGCTCGCCCTCGCCCGGGGGGCCCTGGTCTGGCAAGATCTCGTGCTGGGGGGACTCTTGCGCCACGCGAGCGGGCTCTTGCTGCCCCTTGGTGTGGGCCTGATGCTGGCGGGGCGCGACCAGGGGGCGGGCCGGCGGCGCTGGCTGCGGCCGCTCGGGCTGCTCGTGGCGGGGCCCGTGGCGGTGGCCCTCTGGCCGGACCGGCGGCCGACGGGCACGGTGCTGGCCGCACTGGCTGCCTCCCAGGTCGCCGTGCTGGTCGGGCTTCCGGATGCCCTCCACGGCCAGCTCGGTTCGCCGGGTCTCGGCCACGGGGCCGCCCTGGCCCTGGCCATGGGGCCGCTGTCGGGGCCCGTGGTGGCCGCCGCCTGGTGCGCCCAGGCCGGGGCCGCGCCCTGGGCCCTGGGCAGCGCGGGCGCCACGGGGCTATTGCTGGCGGCATGGGGCCGCCGGTCCCGCAACGAAGGAAGTGCCCCATGACCGTCCGAGCCCTGCGTCCCGCCGCCCTGATGGTCGCCCTCTCGGCCGTGCTGTCCCTGGCCGCGGCGCCGCCGCCCGAGCTGGGCCGCCGGGGCATGGTGGCGGGCGACCACGTCGTCGCGAGCCGGGTGGGGCGCGACATCCTGGGCAAGGGCGGCAACGCCGTCGACGCGGCGGTGGCCACGGCCCTGGCCCAGGGGGTGGTCCAGCCCGCCGGCTCGGGCATCGGGGGCGGGGGCTTTGCGGTCTACGTGGCCCCCGACGGTGCCCGCCA
Organism: Myxococcota bacterium; assembly: GCA_964226865.1. Lineage (GTDB taxonomy): Bacteria > Myxococcota_A > UBA796 > UBA796 > UBA2385 > CAXQUZ01. The sequence goes on from CAXQUZ010000732.1 coordinate 1,688, forward strand.
CGTGCTCGACTTCCGCGAGACGGCCCCGGCGGCCGCCACCCAGGACCTCTTCGTGGCGCCCGGTCCCGACGGCCAGCCCCCCGCCGTGGATGCCTCGCGCATCGGCGGCCTCGCGGTGGCCGTGCCCGGTGAGCTGCGGGGGCTCGCGGCCCTCCACGAGGCCCACGGCCGCCTCGGCTGGCGGGCCGTCGTCCAGCCGGCCGTCGCCCTCGCCCGCACGGGGGGGCCCGTGGAGGCCCACCTCGCCGAGTCCCTCCACAAGCTCGGCGCCGCGGGCCCCGGCCTCGCCCGTGCCCTCTTCGACCTGCCCGCGCCGCCGCGCCAGGGCGAGCGGGCCAAGCGCACGAGCCTCTCCTTCTCGCTGGATCTGGTCGCCCGCCGGGGCGCCGAGGCCTTCTACACGGGCGCCCTCGCCGACGACATCGTCGGGGCCGTGCAAGCTGCGGGCGGCATCATGACCGCGGCCGACCTCGCGGCCTACACCCCCGTCGCGCGGGCGCCCATCGTCGGCAGCTACCGGGGCTGGCAGGTCGTGACCATGCCCCCGCCCAGCTCGGGCGGCGTCGTGCTGACCCAGGCCCTCTCCGTGCTCGAGGGGCTGCCCGTCACCGCGCTGGGCCACAACAGCGCCGAGTACCTCCACCTGCTCGCCGAGGTCAGCAAGCACGCCTTCGCCGATCGGGCGAACCACATGGGCGACCCCGACCGGGTGGCCGTGCCCGTCGACCAGATGCTCGCCCCGGAACGCATCGACGAGATCCGGCGCAGCATCGTGCCCATGCGCACCCTGCCCGACAGCGCCTACGGCACCCGCCTCGACATCGGCAAGGACGGCGGCACCCTCCACCTCAGCGTGGTCGACGCCGAGGGCGGGGCGGTGGCCCTGACCACCACCATCAACACGGGCTTCGGCTCGCGGGTGGTGAGCCCCAAGGGCGGGGTGCTGCTGAACAACGAGATGGACGACTTCGTGGCCCGCCCGGGCGAGCCCAATGCCTACGGCCTCGTGGGCAGCGCCGCCAACGCCGTCGCGCCGGGCGCCCGGCCCCTGTCGAGCATGACCCCCACCGTGCTCGTCTCGCCCGAGGGCGAGCGCATCGTGGTCGGCGCCAGCGGCGGGCCCTTCATCATCTCGTCGACCCTCCAGGTCATCCTGAACATCATCGACTTCGGCATGGACCCCAGCACGGCCGTGGCGGCCCCGCGCATGCACCACCAGTGGGCGCCGGCCCTGCTGTTCCTGGACGCGGGCATCTCGCCCGACACCCAGCGGCTGCTCGAGGCCCGGGGCCACACCCTCAAGGTCATGCCCTTCTTCTCGGCCGTCCAGGTCGTGCACCACAGCGCCGACGGCGACCGGGGCGCCAGCGACCCCCGCAAGGGCGGCTGGCCCGCAGGCCTGAACTGAGCCAAGATGGCGTGATGGTGGCCATCTTGGCTCAGGTGGCGGCGATGGCCTCCCAGCTCTCTTCCCGCTGCTCAGCGGCGCTGGCGCGCTCGACCTTCATGCCCATGTGGGTGTCGTAGCGCAGCCCCTTGCGGCCCGTGGTGCGGCGGGCCCAGGCGCCGTGGGCCGGCCCCGGCGGCACGAGGTGGTGGGGCCCCCGGCCGATGAGATCCGTGCGGCCCCAGGCCCGGAGCGCCTCGCGCACGTGGGGCCACTCCTCCTTCTTCCAGTAGAAGAGCAGCGCCCGCTGGCGGGAGCGCTCGCGGTCGCCCTTGGCCACGAAGACCGGCTGGTCGGTCTGGGGATCGTGGCCGCTCACGTACATGGCCGTCGCGAGGGTCGCGGGGGTCGGGATGAAGAGCTGTACCTGGCGCGGCCGCAGCTTCTGTTCCTTCATGTAGAGGGCCAGGGCGATGCACTCTTCGGGGCCCGTGCCCGGGTGGGCGCACTGGAAGTAGGGCACGAGGAACTGCTTCTTGCCGGCGTCGGCGTTGGCCTTGCGGAAGCGGTCCATGAAGGCCGTGAAGTAGCCGATGGCCGGCTTCTTCATCATCTTGAGCGCGGCCTCGGAGGCGTGCTCGGGGGCGACGCTGAGCTGGCCGGGGGTGTGGTGGAGGGCCAGCTCTTCGACGAACTCGTCGTCGAGGGCCGCGAGGTCGTAGCGGATGCCCGAGTTGACGTAGACCCGCTTGATGCCCGGCAGGGCGCGCACCTCGCGGAGCAGGGCCAGGTAGGGCTTGTGGTCGGTGCCGTAGTGCT
>CAXQUZ010000733.1:0-17717 GCA_964226865.1 Myxococcota bacterium
GGGGCGTCGGGCTAGAGGAGGGGCTCCTGGCACTGCCGCCACCCCGAGGAGTCCCGCATGTCTGCCCGACGCCCCCCCGGCGACGATGGTCCCCCCAGCGACAGCGTGGTCGACGAGGTCGTCGACCAGGTCCAGCGGGCCCTCGACGAGGCCCAGCTCAGCCTCGGTCCCGCCCGTGACCAGCTCGCCGCTGAGCTGCGGGCGGCCTTCCGCATGGTGGGCAAGGACCTGCTCGGCCGGGCGCCCGCGTCCGAGCCCAGCCTGAGCGTGGTGGTGGGCGGCCGCGAGGAGGACGCTCCGCGCGCGGCGGCCCCGGATCCGGGCCTGCGGGTCGCCGCGCCGCCCGCCGAGGCCGACCCTGCCCCCGCCGCCCCCCTGACCCCGGGCCTGCGCTGGGTGATGCGCAAGCCCCTCGCGGGCGCCGGTGTGCCCGGCAAGCTGCGCCTCGATCCACCGACCGACGGGGACGACGGCTGGCAGACCCTCTTCCGCGGCAGCGCCCCCCGGGCCTACCGCATCCACTGCGACACCGGCACGCTCGAGGTGGCCATCGACGGCCTGCCCGGCGAGCGGGTGCGGGCGGGCTGCTCGATGGACCTCGAGGCCCGGCTGGTGCGGGTGCGGGCCCGTCCCGGCGCCCCCGTCTCGGCCCGCTACCGCCGGATCGCCACCGACGGAGACCGCTGATGTCGAAGACCACCTGGCAGCTCACCACCCTCAACTGCAACGGGCTGCGCTCGGCCGTGCGCAAGGGCTTCCGCGACTGGCGGGCCCGCTGCGGCGCCGACGTCATCGCGCTCCAAGAGCTGCGCATGCAGGCCGACCAGATGGACGCGGACCACCGGGCCCCCCGGGGCTGGAAGTCCATCCAGAGCGATGCCGAGAAGAAGGGCTACAGCGGCGTCTCGGTCTGGTCCCGGCTGCCGGTCGACGGGCCGGGCACCACCGCATGCGGCATCCCCCTGGCCGACCACGAGGGCCGCTTCGCGCGCCTCGACACCGACCAGGCCACCGTCGTCAGCCTCTACGTGCCCAGCGGCTCCTCCGGCCCCGAGAAGCAGGCCAACAAGGACGGCTTCATGGAGGACTTCCTCGCCGTGTCCCAGGGGCTGCTCGACGCCGGCCGCCCCGCCGTCATCACGGGCGACATCAACATCGCCCACACCCCCCGCGACATCCACAACCCCACGGGCAACAAGAAGAACTCGGGCTTCCTGCCCCACGAGCGGGCGTGGCTCAGCCGCTTCCTCGACCAGGGCTGGGTCGACCTCTTCCGCCACCTCAACCCCGAGGCCCAGGAGTACTCCTGGTGGTCGAACCGGGGCCAGGCGCGGGCCAAGGACCGGGGCTGGCGCCTCGACTACATCTTCGTGACGCCCGACCTGGCCGCCCGGGCCTAGCGCTGCTGGATCACCGGTCGCGAGCCCAAGCTCTCGGACCACTGCCCGGTCAACGCGACCTTCCCGCGGATCTGCGCCCGCGGGCGCCCGGGCCTGCGTCCAGCGGAGCGGGCCCGGGGCCGCAGCGGCTCAGGGGGAGACGAGCACGACGGTGCCGAGCGCCCGGATGCCGGCCTCCGGGTCGGAGGCGATGGTGCCGCCGGGGCCGACCGTGGCCGTGCCGCCGCTGACCCAGGCGTGGGCGCCGTTGACCAGGGTGTAGATCTCGACGCTGTCGCCCTCGGCGAGGCCGCTGTCGAAGTTCGTGGTGAAGGGCCAGGGGGTCGAGAGCTGGACGTCGAAGTTGCCCAGGTACCACATGGCCACGACCGTGCCCTCGAGCTCCTCGAAGGGCAGCCCGGCCGTGCTCGGATCCATCCGCACCCCGCGCACATAGGGCAGGGGCGAGGTGAAGTCCTCGGCGTAGTCGGGGGTGTAGGTGCCGGCGCTCAGGGTGTCGGGGTTGGCCACGAGCTCCATGCCGTCGACCTGGATGGCCTGGCCGGGGCTCGTGATGTCGACGGCGTCCGTGGCGAAGGCGGGCACGACCACCGGGGCGCCGAGGGTGACGTCGGCGCTCGGCCCGAGGGGGATCAGCGCGTTCGGAACGGCGTAGCTGGTGTCGCCGAGAACGACCGCCTGGAAGGTGTAGTCGGTGGGGGTGAGGCCCGAGAAGGACCAGTTGCCGCTGGTGTCGGAGCTGGCCGTGTAGCAGGCCTCGTCGCACATGCGGATCTGCACATTGGCGGCGGGCGAGCCGTCGGCCCAGATGACCTGGCCGGAGGCGGCGGCCGCGTCGGCGTCGGCATCGGCGTCGGCGTCGGCATCCGCGTCGGCATCCGCGTCGGCGTCGGCGTCCGCGTCGGTGTCGCTGTCGGCATCCGCGTCGGCGTCGGCGTCGGCGGCGGAGGCCGAGCCGCTGTCGCTGCTGGCGGACTTGTCGGAGCAGCCGGGCGCCACGGCGAGGGCCAGGGCGAGGGCCGGAAGCGAGAGGAGCGGGTGGGGGCGCAGGGTCATGGGATCTCCGGGGCGGACGGCGGGCGCCGTGGGGGCACGGGCGGTCGCGGCGGGGGGCGGGGAGGGGACGGCGGTCCGGATGCCACCCGGCGGCCGCGGTCGCGCCCCGATTGTGGGGGCGGGCGGCGCGGCCGGGCGGCGCGCAGCTCAGGAGGCGTGGCGCTGGACCAGGCTCGCGAAGCCGGGCATGGCGGCGCCGATGTGCTCGATGGCCTTGCCCCGCAGCCCCTTGTAGGCCTTGACCAGCACCCGGTGGGAGCTGGTGCGGGCCCGCTGGTCGGTGATGCTGAGCAGCGCGTTGGCCACGTCGACCTTGCGGCGCACGAAGTAGGCCTGGGGTTCAGCGCCCGTCGCCTGGCAGTCTTGCCAGAAGGGGTCGAGCTGGAGGCTGAAGTCGTCGAGCAGGGCGTCCATCGAGTTGCGGATCATGCCGGGACGCAGGCTCTTGACCGACTTGAAGGCGCCCTTGACGGCGATGCCCGTGAGGCCGCCCTTGCTGGCGACCTCGCTGTCGATGAGCTTCACGCAGTCGTCCAGCACGGCGCTGCGGCGGGCGGGGTCCTTCACGACCTCGACGAGAGATCCCATGTGGTCATCCTTGTGGGGAGGTTGCCCCCCGGGGTGGGGGGACGGGTGGGGCCCGCGCCAGAGCGGCCACGGGGCCCGGCGTCGGGGGCGGAGGGACCGCGGCCCCCCCACCGGCGCCGACCTACTCGTAGCCGGGGCAGCGGGGCACGTGGGTCGAGCCGCCCAGCTCGCGGAACCAGTGGCCGACATAGGCCTTGCCGAAGCAGCTGTAGCCGCCGGCGCGCACGGCCTTCTCGACACAGGCGTAGGAGTTCTCGAAGTCGCGGTCGTTCTGGGCCTTGATGATGTCGGTGCCGGGCACCTTGTCGGGCATGGCCCGGTCGAGGTAGCTCCGGGCGAAGAAGGGGATGGCGTCGCAGAGCACGGCCGCCGCCTCGTCCTTCGGCGACGACTTGAGCACCTCGATGAGCTTGGTGCGCACGCCGGCGTCGTCCTCGCGGCTCAGGGCCTTCTTGCGCAGGCAGGCGATGGCGGAGCTGCGCCGGGTGCCGCGGTAGGCGCCCACGGCCCGCACCCGCACCTCGGGGCTCTCGTCCTCGAGCATGGCCGTGCAGAGCAGCTCGTCGGCGTCCGATGCGCCGATCTTCTTGAGGCCCACGAGGGCCGTGCCCCGGACCGCCCCGTCGCTGTCGCTGCTGGCCTTGCGCAGGGCCGCCTTGGCGACCTTGTTCTTCTTGATCTCGAGGCCCGCGGCCGCGGCGAGGCGCACGCTCGGATCGGCGTCGGAGTCGAGGATGCTGGCGAGCAGCGCGGCCGACTCGGGATCCCCCGCGAGGGCCTCGACCGCCTTGGCCCGCACCTCGGGGGCCGCGCCGGTCTCGCCGGCCACCGCAGCCAGGGCCGACCGGGCCGCCGGCGCCGACATCGTGCCGAGCACGACGACCGCCTCGACCCGCTTGGGGAGGTCGGGGCGCTTCACCAGCTCGGCGAAGCAGCCCGCCAGGTCGTCCCGGGAGGTGGTGCGCAGGCCGTTGGCGACGGCGGAGTCCCAGCCCCGGGTCTCGTGCGGCAGGGCCTTGCACACACACTCGGCGGCCATGGGATCGCGCACCTCCTGCAGCTTCTCGGCGGCGTAGCGGCGCACGTCCTCGTCCTTCATCTCGAGGCCCACACAGACCGTCGCGAAGCGGTCGCGGATGAGGGCGTCGTCGATGTCGGAGGCCTCGACGTGGCTGGGGGTCATCTCGCAGGCGGCCAGGGGCAGCAGCGCGGCCAGCAGCGAGAAGCGGGCGATGGTCAGGGGCATGGGGGCTCCTCGGGGGCGGCGAGGGTAGCCGAGGGGAATGCGCGATGCCAGCGGGGCGCCCCGGGGGGCCAGGCGCCGCCACGCGCCCGCCACTCGCGCTTCGGGGCCGGACGGTGTAGAGTCCCCGCCCGAGGAGCCGCGCGCGCGCTCGTCCGTCCGTGAACCCGTCTGTCTGCTGCGTCCTGGCGCAGCTTGTCGCAGCCCCCCACGGACGCCCCGGGCACCTGGAGGATCGAGCCTCCAGGCCGCCCGCACCGGTCGAGCTCGGCGCTGCGCGATGGAAGGACCCAACATGGACCCGAAGAACACCACCCCGTCCGCCCCGTCCACCAGCACCGTCCCTGTCGTCTCGATGGTGGTTGCCATGGTGCTGATGCTCACCGTCAACGTGGTCGGGGCCGCCGGCGTCAGCTTCCTGACCACCGACACGGGCACCGACGACACCGCGGCGAGGTCCGACTCGGGCATGGGCGACACCGGCGAGGCCGACGCCGACGCCGACGCCGACGCCGACTCCGACACGGATGCTGATGCGGACGCCGACGCGGATGCTGACGCCGATGCGGATGCCGACGCCGATGCGGATGCGGATGCTGACGCCGATGCGGACGCCGATGCCGACGCCGACTCGGACCCCATCGAGGCCGAGTACCCGGACGTGCCGGTGGCCGACGAGGCCGCTCCCGACCGTGGCATCTCCGAGTTCAAGGACGAAGAGGGCGGCTGCTCCACCGTCTCGGGCGCCTCCTCGATGTCGCTGCTCGCGGTCTTCGGGCTGGGCCTGCTCGCCCGCCGCCGCCGCGACTGAGCCGTGCGGGGGCCCGGCCCCCGACCCCACCCCCGCTGAGCACCGGCCCGCCCGGTGCTCTCGGCGCTTCAGGGGCGGGCCACCGTGGCGATGGCGGCCACCAGCTGCGGGATGTCGTCGAGCGCGACGCTGGCGTAGCTGACCCGGATGGCCTGGGCCTGGGGCACGGCCACGACGCCCACGCCCGCGGCGAGCAGGGTCCGGCGTGCGCGCTCGGGGTCGCCCGGCACGGGCACGAGCGCAAAGAAGGCGCTGTTGAAGGGGAAGGTGGAGACGCCGGCCGCCGCGAGGCCGTCCCGCAGGGCCCGGTAGCGCGCGCGGATGGTCTCGCGCAGGGCCTCCTGGTGGGCCGGCATGTCTGGATCCCGCAAGGCCCGCAGCACGAGCGCCTGGGAGCCCGCGGGCGCGGAGGAGACCGTGGCGCGCCCGGCGCCGATGGCCTTGTCTTCGAGCGCGGCGGCGGCCGGTCCCGTGGCCCCGAAGCTGATGAAGCCGACCCGGCCGCCGAAGAAGAAGAGCTCCTTGGTGGCGCCGTCGAGCTTCACCGCCAGCACCCGGGCCGGGTCGAGGCCCGAGAGCGCGTGGAAGAGGCTCTCGCTGGCGGCGCGCTCCGGGGGCTCCCAGACCATGCCGAGGTAGGCGTCGTCGGAGACGGCGACGATGGGGTGGGGCGCCGCGGCGATGATCTCGACGATGGCCTCCCGCTCGTCGGGGCGGGGGCTGTAGCCCACGGGGTTGCTCGGGAAGTTGAGCAGCACGGTGGCGGGCCCCGTGAGGCCCTGGACGGCGGCGCGCAGGGCGCCGAGGTCGAGGCCCGCGCCCTCGATGAGCTTCCAGCTCTGGAGCCGGGCGCCGCCGTGCCGCCCGAAGATGTGGGCGTAGTTGCCCCAGGCCGGCGCCGGCAGCAGGACGGTGCGGTCCGGTCCGCCGAAGAGATCCGAGACGGTGGCGAGGCCGTGGGTGATGCCGCAGGTGACCACGGGCAGCGACACCGGGCCGCCCCGGGCCGCGAGCCGCTCCTGCCAGGCGGAGCGCAGCGCACGCACGCCGCCCTGGGGGGCGTAGAGCACCAGCTCTTCGGCACTCAGGGGGCCCCGGGCCTCGCGGATGGCCGGCAGGGGCACGGCGTGCCCGTGGCCGTCGGTGATCTGGCCGACGGTGGCGTTGAGCGGACAGCCCGCGGCCTCGGCAGCCTGGGCCGTGACCCCCCGGGGGTAGTAGAGCCGGCGGCCCCGCGCCGAGAGGCAGGCGGCCGCGGCGGGGTGGGTGTCGCAGAGCGTGGCCCACTGCTCCTGGGCCGTGGGGTCGAGCCCGGAGAGGGAGGCCGCGGCCGGCGCGGGGCGCGGCGGGGCAACGGGAGGGGTGGCAGCCACGGTGGCTCCTGGGCGTGAGGGGGCGGGGACGGGGCCCGCGCGCCCGTGGGCGGGTTACTGCGGGCGCATGTCGAGACCGACCACGACCGTGCTCACCCCCCCGGTGGACGACTTCCGCATCGGGACCGCCCCATTCTACCTCCCGGTGGGGGACGAGGTTGCCCTCTTCGAGGCGGCCTCCCGGGCGCATGTGCCCGTGCTGCTCAAGGGGCCGACGGGCTGTGGCAAGACCCGCTTCGTCGCCCACATGGCCCACAAGCTCGGCCGTCCGCTGGTCACCGTGGCCTGCCACGAAGACCTGACGGCCAGCGATCTCGTCGGCCGCTACCTGCTCCACGGCGACGACACCGTCTGGGTCGACGGCCCGCTCACGGCCGCCGTGCGCCACGGCGCCATCCTCTACCTGGACGAGGTCGTCGAGGCGCGCAAAGACACCATCGTGGTCATCCACCCCCTCACCGATCACCGCCGGGTGCTGACCATCGAGAAGCTGGCCGCCGTGCTGCCGGCACCGTCCGAATTCATGCTCGTGGTCAGCTACAACCCCGGGTACCAGTCGGTGCTCAAGGAGCTCAAGCAGTCCACCCGCCAGCGCTTCGTCGCCCTCGACTTCGCCTACCCGCCCCCCGGGGTCGAGGAAGACGTGGTGGCGGCCGAGTCGGGGGTGGACCGGCCCGTGGCCGCCGCGCTGGTGAAGGTCGGCGGGCGCATCCGCCACCTCACGAGCCGGGGCCTCGAGGAGGGGGTGTCGACGCGGCTGCTCGTCCACGCCGCCCGGCTCATCGCCGAGGGCTGCACCCCCCGGGTCGCCGCCGAGGCCGCCCTCGTGCGCAGCCTCTCGGACGACCCGGATCTTCAGGCCTCCATCCGCGAGCTGGTCGCAGACCACTTCTGATCTGCGCCGGTCCCCGGGGCCTGCCTTTCTTGTGAGAATGCTCCACAGGAGGGTGTCTTGGCGAAGCCTTCTCGCCTCTCGCGCCTCCTCGCCCCCGACCTGACCCGGGTGGGCGGGCGCCTGGCGCCCCTGGGTCGCCTGGCGCGCCGGGACGTGGGCCTCGCCCGGGACTGGCTGGCCCACGCCGGGGCCCTCGAGGCGACCCTCGGCCCCGAGACGGCGGCGGCCTACACGGCGCTCGTGGTGGACGTGGCCGGGCGCGATCTGCCGCTGGCCCGCACGGTGGCCCGGGCGCTGCCCGACGAGCTGGCCCGGCTGCCCGCCCCCCGGCGGCGGCGCGCCCTCCGCCTGCTCGGGGTGGTCGCCGCCGAGCGGGTCGAGGCCCTGCCCCTCGTGAGCCGCGCCCTGCCCGGGCTGCTCGACCAGCTCGACGACGCCAGCCTCGCCACCTACCTCTCCCGGGCCCTCGCGCTCCACCGGGAGTCGGCGGCCAAGGCCGAGAGCTTCCTGCTCCAGCAGAGCCGCACCGGCATCGAGGCCGCGGCGGCCCTCCAGCGGGGGCTGCCCCTGGCCGAGGTCCAGCGCACGCTGTCGCTCTACGCCCGGGCCCACTGCGGCCAGGACGTGCTGGTGGTGCCCGCCCCGCCCGGGGCCCGCGCCTTCACCGACGGCCGCCACCTCTACCTGCCGCCGAAGATCGACCGCTTCGGCGACCGGCGCGACTTCCTCGTCTACCGGGTGCTCACGGCCCGCAACGCCGGCTACCTCGAGTTCGGCACCCTCGACATCGCCCTCGATGCCCTGCCCGGCGACTGGCCCGCGACCCGCCCGGGCGAGCTCGAGCTCGAGCGCTTCTTCCGGGGCTTTCCGAACCGCTCGCTGGCCCGCGACCTCTTCATGATCTACGAGTCGGCCCGGGTCGAGGCCCAGGTGCGGGCGGAGTACCCCGGGGTGGCCCGCGACATGGACGCCCTCGCCGATGCCTGGCGCCCCGAGCGTGCGCCGCCCTCGGGCCGCGGGCCGGCCGAGCTCGCCGTCGACGTGCTCGCGCGCACCGCCCTGGGGCTGGCGCTCCTGCCCGCTGCGGCCCACCCGGAGGGCGACGCGGCCCGGGCGGTGGGCCTCGGCGCGGCCGCTGCACTCGCCGCCCTGCGCACCCCGGGGGCCGCGGTGGACGACACGGCCCGGGCGGTGCTCGCGGCCTACCCCGACTTCGACGGGCTGCTGCGGCGGGTGGACGACGCGGACCTGTCGCGGGTGCCGCCGCCCGCGCCCGGTGGGGGAGGGGGGGCGCCGCCGCGCGAGGCGGGGGCCGCTCCCGGGGACGGCGCGCCCGAGACCCCGCCGGAGCCCGAGACCGGGGAGCCGGCCGCGCCCGAGGCCTCCACCTCCGCGGCGCCCGCGCCCTACACCCCCATGGACGAGGGCGACGCGCTCGGTCCGGCCCTGCGCCTCGACCGCATGAGCGCCGAGGAGCGCGCGCTCGAGGCCCGGGCCCGGTCGCTGCTCGACGCCCTCAAGTCCGCCGACGACGCCGAGGCGGCCGATCTGCGCGCCGCCCGGGCCCGGGCCCGCGCCGAGCGCGAGAGCTACGAGCAGATGGCCGCGATGCTCGACCGCATGGACGCCCCCGGCGGCCCGGTCCAGGGCCAGGCCGAGGACGCGGGCCGTGCCGCCCCCCCGGGGCCCGCCGAGGGGGCCGCCGCCGCGCCGCTCTCGGCCGACGCCACCGACACGGGGGTGACCGCCCTCTACCCCGAGTGGGACGCCACCATCGGCGACCACAAGCCCGACTGGGTGCGGGTGCGCGAGTACCGCCTCGCCCCGGGCGACCACGCCTTCGTCGACCAGGTGCGGGCCGAGCACGGGGCGCTGGTCGCCCGCATCCGCCGCTCCTTCGAGGCCCTGCGCCCGGCCGGGCTGCGGCGCGAGCGGGGGCTGCTCGACGGCGACGAGCTCGACATCGACCGGGCCATCCAGGAGCGCATCCAGCTCCGGGCCGGCAGCTCGGCCGACGGCCGCATCTACGCCCGCCGCCGCCCCCGCGAGCGCGACGTGGCCGTGGCCTTTCTCGTCGACATGAGCTCCTCGACCAACGAGGTGGTGGACGGCCAGGGCAAGCGGGTCATCGACGTGGCCAAGGAGGCCCTCGTGCTCACGGCCGAGGCGGTGGACGCGGTGGGCGACGCCTGCGCCATCTGGGGCTTCTCGGGCTACGGCCGCGACCAGGTCGCCTTCTACGTGGCCAAGGAGCCCGGCGACCCCTGGGACGACACCGTGCGCGAGCGGGTCGGGCGCATCTCGTGGAAGATGGAGAACCGCGACGGCGCGGCCATCCGCCACGCGGTGGCGAAGATGGAGGGCTGGCGCCAGCGGGTCAAGCTGCTCATCCTGCTCTCCGACGGGCGCCCCCTCGACTGCGGCTGTGACCACTACGCCGACCGCTACGCCCAAGACGACACCCGGGCCGCCCTCAACGAGGCCCGGGCGGCCGGGGTCCACCCCTTCTGCATCACCGTCGATCCCCAGGGCCAGCGCTACCTCGAGCGCATGTACGGCACGGGGGCCTACACCGTCATCGACCGGGTCGAGCTGCTGCCCCAGCGGCTCCAGACGGTCTACCGGCGCCTCACCCGCTGAGCCGGAGCGCCCGGTGCGGGGCAGTCTTGCGGCGATGCGGGCCGGCTGCCCCCGCCCGGGCCCGGGCCTGGATAGGCGCCCCGGCCCATCGTGTGCCCATTCCGGTCTTGCGGCCCGCCAGTCGAGAGTTCCCCAGGCCCCGTCCTCCCCGTCGCTTTCAGCCCCAGGCCTCCGGGTCCCGTGGCGGTCCCCGCCGCGACAACAGCCGGGGCGGTCCCCGCGGGCGCGGGCCGGGCAGTCTCCGGGGCGAGACCCTGACGGTCACCCCCCAGAAGTGGCACCACCAGGGCTTTGCCGAGATCATCAAGGGCCACCGCCAGATGCTCATCTGGGAGGGCATCCCCGGGGAGCCCGCCCGGGTCCAGGTGCGCTTCGACGGCCAGAACCGCGTGCGCGCCGAGTTCAAGGCCCCCGCGGGCAAGCCCCACCCGGCCCGCCGCAGCCCGCCCTGCGACCGCTACCGGGCCTGTGGCTCCTGCCCGCTGATGCACATGGAGGCCGAGACCCAGCGCCGGGCCCGCCTCGCCATCGTCCGGGAGGCCCTCGCCGAGAACGGCCTCGAGCACCTCACCCCCGACGAGGTCGTCCCCAGCCCCGAGGGCGAAGAGGACTACCGCCACGTCGTCAAGCTCGCGGTCGGCATGTCGGACCGGGGCCGGGTGCGGGTGGGCGCCTTCCGCCGCGGCAGCCGCAACATCGTGGCCATCCCCGACTGCACCGTGGCCACGCCCCAGCTCCGGGCCGCCATGCGCATCGTGGCCCGGGCGATCATCGACCTCGACATCCACCCCTGGGATCCCGAGCACGGCGGCACCCTGCGCTACGTCGTGCTGCGCCAGAGCCGCGTCACCGGGCGGGTCCTCTGCACCCTGGTCGTCGGCCGCTCGACCCGCTTCCTCGACAAGCTCTGCGCCCAGATCATGACCGTCGACTCGGCCATCGTGGGCGTGCACCTCCACATCAACACCCACCCCGGCAACGCCATCTTCCATGCCGACGGCGACCCGATGGGCCCCGGCTTCACCCGCATGGAAGGCGACCGCACCATCACCGAAGAGCTGGCGGGCAACAAGCTCGAGGTGGGGCCCGGCGACTTCTACCAGGCCAACCCGGCCATGGCCGAGCGCATCGCCACCGACATCCTCGCGGCCTTCGCCCCGTGGCAGGACCGGCCGGCGGTCGACCTCTACTGCGGCGTCGGCGGCTTCAGCCTCGCCCTCGCCCGGGCCCATGGCTACCTTCTCGGCGTCGAGTACGGCGAGGGGGCGGTCGCCCGGGCCCGGAAGAACGCCGCCACGAACCGGCTCCAGGCCGAGTTCTTCGCCGGCGCCGTGGCCGAGCGGCTGCCCGAGCTGGGCGCCCGGGTCGCGGGCAAGGCGCCGGTGGTGCTGGTCGACCCCGCCCGCCGCGGCCTCGAGGACGGCGTGATGGAGGCCATCACCGACCTCAAGCCCTCCGCCGTGGGCTACCTGAGCTGCAACCCGCGCAGCCTCTCGCGCGACCTGCGCCGCTTCCTCGACGAGGGCTGGCAGGTGGATCGGGTCTTTGCCTACGACATGTTCCCCCAGACCTCCCACGTCGAGACCTTCGCGTTGCTGCGCCCGGCCGAGCAGCCCAAGGCCGAGGGGCGGGCTCCCGAGCGCCGCATCGTCTCCCGCCGGGGCAGCCCCGACCGCGACTGAGTCGCTGGTGCTAAGGTGCGCGCCATGAAGCGCACCCTCGTCCCCCTGGCTGTCCTCGCGGTTCTCGGCTTCTCGCACGATGTGCGGGCGGACGACACCGCGGTCCTCGTGCCCCCTTTCCAGCCCCAGGAGCGGGGCGCCGCCGGCGTGTCGGCGACCCTGAGCGAGGCCCTCGTGGCCGAGGTCGGGCGCCTCGACGGGCTGGGCCTGGTCCCCATCGACCGGGTGCCCGCGGTCGGCAACCTGCCGGCGGTCGACTACGCCGCCTCCTGTCCGCCCGGCCAGTCCGTCGGCTGTGCCTTCGTGCTCGGCGGTGCTGCGGGCGTGTCGCTGGCGGTCTCGGGCGCGGTCTGGCCCCTCGGCGACGGGGCCCTGGCCGAGGTCCACATCGTCGACGTGCCCAACGGCGTCGACATGCTCTCCTTCCAGGCCGAGATCGACCCGGCCGAGGTGGCCTCCTTCGCCGCCACCACCGCCCGGCTGCTGCTCGCGGTCTCGCGGGGCGATGTGAGCCTCGGCGGCGACATCCGGCTGGCGGCGGTCGTCCCCACCGACACGGGCGTCGACAAGGACCTCGCGAGCCGCCAGCTCAGCCAGCTCGAGAGCGAGATCGGCGGCTCGGGCACGGTCGACCGGCGGGCCGACGGCTTCGTCAACCGCGAGGAGTTCACCGAGGACGACATCGCCGAGGCCATGCAGTCCGACGCCGTGAAGCCCTGGGAGAAGGTCGGCATGACCCCCCAGGAGTACATGCGCTACTACAACTCGGGCCTGCGGCTGCACGAGTGGCGCCAGCGCAAGCTCGGCCGCAAGGGCCAGATGCTGGTGCGGCCCTGGCTGGGCTGGGGCAACGGGCCCTTCAACGGCAGCTACCGCGGCCAGAAGGGCCTCGACGGCGACACCCTCGAGACGGTCGAGACCTACGCCTGGCACGCCCTCGAGCAGGCCTCGGCCTTCGAGGCGGGGGCTTCGGTCTCCTACGGCATCCTACCCGAGCTCGAGGCGGGCTTCGGCCTGGGCTTCGCCCTCGGCGGCCAGTACACCGTGCAGTCCCACACGGTCACCGAAGACGCCTTCTCGAACCCGCCCGACCCCCAGACCCTGAGCCACTCGACGATGTGGCTCGGTCCCGAGGTCCACTTCGCCCCCATGCCCACCTGGCCCGCGCGCCCGGTCGTGGGCCTGCGCGCCACCTGGATCAAGGGCAAGACGGCCCACCAGTTCTTCCAGCTCGACCCGGACCTGCCCGAGTTCGAGGCCCTGAGCCTCTGGCGCCTGGGCTTCATCCCCGGGGCCGAGGCCCGGCTCAGCGACAAGGTCGACGTCTTCCTCCACCTCCCCATCGATCTCACCATCGGCGGCAAGAGCTCGGAGGTGGCCTCGACCGGCGGCGGGGTGCTCGACCGGGACGCGGGCCCGCCGGCCCTGAACACGGTCAGCGCCGGCTTCATGGTCGGGCTCCAGATCCGGTCCTTCGGCGCCAAGCAGAAGTCGGGCCCCGCGATGAACGAAGACCCCGACTTCTAGGCCTCTCGGGCCGCGCCCCTGCGCCTGCTGGCGCCGCTCTCCGCCGGGGCCGCTCCCAGAATGAGAAGACCCCGGTGCAGCCGAGAGAGGCTGCCCGGGGCTTCGGTGTGTGCCGCCGCCATGCGAGGGGCTGGGAGGCCCCCCTGTCTCTGCACGGGGTGGCGCTCAGGCGGTGAGGATGTCCAGGAGGAGCATCGGCGGGACGGGCTCCTCGCGGGTCCGGTCTCGCATGCGCCCAAGCTCGAGGTCTGCGCGCAGCTGGGCCAGGAGCAGCGCCTCGATGTCAGTGGTGAGGGTGGTGTCGTCTGCGAGGTCTGCCATTGCGTGGGTGTGCATCCGCTGGCCGTTCCCAGTGGGGGGGAGTGCCGCTCCCTTGCCTCACCGAACGGAACGACGGAGGCGGTACGTGAGGCGCTTGACGCCGGCGCCGCGGAGCTGGCAGGCCCGGGACTCGGTCACCCCGAGGGTGGCGCCGATCTCGCGGAGGGTCATGTCGTTCATGAAGGAGAGCGAGACGGCGATCCGCTCCTTCTCGGGCAGGCAGGACACGGCGTGGACGAGCTCGGTGCGGAGCTCGCGGTCGCCGACGATGTCCTCGGCGTGGTCGGTGTCGGCGGCGATGCTCTCGACGAGGGGGGTCTGGCCGTCCTCGGTGGTCGAGATGTCGAGCGAGACGGAGCGACGGATGTGGGAGTCGCGCAGCATGGCCTCGTACTCACGCTCGGTGAGGTTGAGGTAGGCCATCATCTCCTCGCGGGAGGGGGCGCGGTGGTTCTTGAAGGACAGGTAGGCCCGGGCGTTCTCGAGCTCGGTGTTCTTGCGGCGGACCGAGCGGGGCACGATGTCGTCCGAGCGCAGGGCGTCGACCATGGCGCCGTGGATGCGGATCTCGGCGTAGGACTTGAAGGGGACGCTGCGCGAGGCATCGTAGCGGTCGATGGCGTCGATGAGGCCGAGCACACCCTCGTGGACGAGCTCTTCGACCTCGACATGGGCCGGGAGCTTGCGGGCGAGGCGCTTCGCGATGGTCTGGACGAGCGGGTAGTAGAACTCGATCATGGCCTGGCGGTCGCTGACGTCGGGCTGCTCGGAGCCATCGCCGAAGCGGCCGACGGTGCGAAGGGGGCGTGGGGACGTGGTCAGGCGAGCGAGCTTGGCAGACATGGGAACCTCTCCGTGAGACACCCCGGCATGAAGCAAGTCCCGTGCCAAACTTGCTCAGCCGAAAAATTCGCCGAGAACGCCCCATTCATGGTCTCAAGGGTACGGGGAACTACGGTGTCGCGCCGGCGCCCCGTGTCGCCAGTGACCACAGGTCGGCGCCACTGTGTAGCTGGTGACACGGCCGGGGGGTGTCATCCGCGGTCTTGGCGGCGGTCGGGGGTGGGCGCAGCGTGCTAAGGCCCGCCGGAGCCGACGGAGGGTCGGCGGAGGCACGCATGGACGCCTGCTCTCCGGCGACCGCTCGACCGGGCTCCGTCCCCCCGGGGGCGGGCGCGCGGGCCCCGACGGGTGCCCCTGCCAGCCTCCGCCGCGGCGGTCCCGGCGGTCGCTGTCCCATGGATCGGCGTCGGTCAAGGAGAAATCCCCCGTGTCTGACACACATTCTGCCGCGTCCCCCGCGGGTGTCTTCGGGCGCCTGGCGGCGTCGGTGCTGGCCCGTTCGGGTCAGTGGGTGGCCCTGCTTGCGGCCCTGACCGTGGGGGCCGTCATCCTGGCGACCCAGCTCACGGTCAACCCGAACATGCTCGAGCTGCTGCCGCCGGAGCACCCGACGAGCCAGGCCATCGCCGAGCTGAACGCCGAGGAGGGGGGCACCAACCTCGTCACCCTCACCGTCACCGGCGAGGACCCCGCCGAGCTCGACGCCTGGATGCGCCAGCTCGAGCAGCGGGTGGGGGCCATGGACGGCGTCGACTACGCGCTCTACGCCCTGCCGGACGACCTCGCCTTCCGCCTCGGGCTGCTCCAGCTCTCGCCCGCCGAGGCGGCCACCATCCGCGACCGCCTCAAGGGGGCCGTGGCGCTCGGGCCCGCGGCGGCCAACCCCTTCGTGGCCGCCCGGCTGCTCGACCTGGGCCCGCTGACGGCCAAGCTCAACGCCGCTGAAGAGTCGCTGCCCGCCCTCGGCAGCGGCGAGGGGGCCGCCCGGCTGGTCATCCGCCCGACGGGCTCGGCCTACGATGCCAGCTTCGCCCAGCCCTTCATGGCCCGCCTCGACGCCCTGCTCGCCGAGCTCGACACCGACGAGGACGGGGTGGCCGTCACCTGGGTCGGCGGCGCCTACCGCCACTCGGTCGAGGACGTGAAGACCATCCAGCACGACCTGGGCTCGACCGCGGGACTCAGCGCCCTCTTCGTGCTGCTGCTCATCGCCGTGGCCTTCCGCGACCTCAAGGCGACGCTGCTCATCTTCCTGCCCCTCGTGCTGGCCAACATCTGGACCACGGGGGTGGCCGCGCTCACGGTGGGCTCGCTCAACACCTTCACGTCCTTCTACCCGGCCATCCTCATCGGCCTGGGCGTCGACTTCTCGATCCACCTCTACGCGCGCGTCCGCGAGGAGCGGGCCCTCACCGAGGACGTCGAGCTCGCCATCGTGCGGGCCTGGGACCACGCGGGCCCGCCCTGCTTCACCGCCGCCGTCACCTCGGCGGGCGGCTTCTGCGCGCTGTGGGTGGCCGGCTTCGGCGGCTTCCGCCAGCTCGGCACCCTGCTCGCCTCGGGGGTGCTGCTCTGCCTCACCGCCGTGCTCATCTGCCTGCCGCTGCTCATCCGCTGGCGCAAGCCCGCCCCGGCGCGGCTGCCCGCCCGCACGGCCGCCGAGCGCGCCGACGTGGGCGCCTACCGCCGGGCCCCCCTCGGCCTGATCGCCGGCGTCCTCGTGGCCCTCGCCGCCGCGACCCAGCTCCCGGGCGTGTCCTTCGAGTACGACCTCTCGGCCCTCCGCCAGCAGGGGCTCGGCTACGACGACATGAGCCCCGAGATCCGCGAGGCCGCGGTCTCCAGCTATGCCCCCGTCATCGTGAGCTTCGACGATCTCGAGGCCCTGAGCGCGGGCCATGCCAAGGCCGCCGCCGCCATCGCCGCGGGCGAGACGACCCTCATCCGCGGCATCGTCTCCTTCCGCTCGGTGGTGCCCG
The DNA here is from genome assembly GCA_964226865.1 of Myxococcota bacterium. Lineage (GTDB taxonomy): Bacteria > Myxococcota_A > UBA796 > UBA796 > UBA2385 > CAXQUZ01. The sequence goes on from CAXQUZ010000733.1 coordinate 16,359, forward strand.
CCGATCAGGAGGCGCGCCTCGCCGTGCTGCGCGAGGTGGCCACCCTCGCCCGCAGCCCCAACATGGCCTTCCTGCCCCAGGCCGTGCAGAAGAACGTCGCCCGCATCCGCGACGCCGAGCTGGCCCCCCTGGCGCCGGCCGATCTGCCCCGCTCGCTGCGCCACCTGCTCGGGGTGCTCGAGGGGCGGCCCCGGCTGATGGTGCTGCCCCAGGGCAACCAGTGGGACCTCCGCAACAACCTCGCCCTCAAGAACGAGGTCGAGGCGCTCTTTCCCGACGACCAGGCCGCCTCGGAGTACCTGGCCCTCGCCGTGCTCTACACCCTCGTCCAGGGCGACGTTCCCCGGGTCGCCGGCACGGCGCTGCTGCTGGTGCTCATCATGAGCTGGCTCGACCTGCGCAGCCTCCCCCGGGCCCTCGGTGCCGTCGGGGCCCTCGCCGCGGGCATGGCCTGGGCCGGCGCGGGCATGGCCACCCTCGACGTGCGCCTCAGCGTCGTCAACTTCGTGGGCATCCCCATCCTCATGGGCATCGGCGTCGACGTCATCATCCACCTGCTCCACCGCCTCCGAGAAGAGGGGCCGGGCCGGGTCGGCGTGGCGATGCGCACGACGGGCTGGGCCTCGGGCCTCTCGGCCGCCACCACCGTGCTCTCCTTCGCCAGCCTGAGCGCCGCCACCCACCAGGGGGTGCGCTCGCTGGGCCACCTCATCGTGCTCGGCCTCACCCTGGTCACCCTGGCCGGCTTCCTGCTCGTGCCGCTGGGCTTCATGAGCGCCTGGCGCAAGGGCGGGGCGCCGGCAGGGGAGGGGACCCCGGGCGCCTGAGCCTCAGCCCCGCAGCACCTTGTCGACGAGGGTGCGGGTGAACTGGTGGCCGTGGAGAAAGGCCAGCTTCACGTCGTCTTCGGCGGGGCCGACCTGCATCTGGGTCACGGGGCCCATGTCGACCCCGTCGGCGACGGCCCGCACGGGGCGCCGCTCCGGGTCGAGGGCCACCAGCTCGATGGTCGTGCCGATGGGCACGATGAGCGGCGAGAGGCGCGGGGCATGGGGCGAGATGGGGGTGATGTGGACGGCCCGCACGAGGGGGTGGCAGGGCACGCCGCCGGCCGAGTAGCTGTAGGCCGTGCTGCCGAGGGCCGTGGCGACGAGCAGACCGTCGCAGATGAGCTTGTCGACGACGTCCTCGCCGTCGACCCGGACGTGGATGCGCGCGGTCTGGCCCGTGGCCCGCTCGAGGTAGAGATCGTTGACGGCGGTGGTGTGGACCAGCTGGCCGTCGGGGCTGTGGGCCACCATCGCGAGCCGGGGGAAGTGCCAGGTGCGGAAGGCGCCCGTCGCCAGCTTGTGGGCCGTG
>CAXQUZ010000734.1:0-9034 GCA_964226865.1 Myxococcota bacterium
TTCCGATCTGGACCGCCCACCTCCCTCACCGCCCGGTTGATGAGGTCGATGACGAAGGCGCTGCACTCCCGGGCGCCCGGGTGGACGTTGAAGGCCACCCCGTTGCCGCCCGAGACCATGCCGATGCCGTTGTTGATGATGGTCTCGGTCGGGGTGGTCGACGGGGTGATGGCCGCGATGACGCCGTAGGGCGCGCGCTCGACCAGGGCCAGGCCGTCGTCGCCCGTGAAGGCCGTGGGCTCGAGGATCTCGGGGCCCGGGGTCTTGTGGATGACCAGCAGGTTCTTCTTGACCTTGTCCTCGACCCGGCCAAGCCCCGTCTCGTCGTGGGCCAGACGGGCGAGCTGGTGGACCTGCTCGGCACAGCGGCGCCGGATGTTGGCGATGATCTCGCGCCGCTTGTCGAGGGGCAGCTGGATCAGCTGCTGTTGGGCGATGTGGGCCGCCCCGACGGCATCGTCCACCGTGCCGTAGACGCCGTGCAGGCGCCCGGGCGCAGCAGGGGCCGCCGCAGGGAGCTCGTCCCGCCGCATCTGGGCCAGCACCTTCTCGACGATGCTGGCGACGTCGGCCTTGCGCGGATCGCTCATCCCGCCTCCGCCTTGTTGTAGACGAGCGTGCCGTCCACATCGAGCATGTCGACGATGGCCATGACGCAGTGATCGACGGGCCGCTTGTCGGTCGCCTTGGTCTGGCGGGCCGAGGAGCCGGCGGCGTAGAGCACCACCTCGCCGATGCCCGCGCCGACGGCGTCCGCCGCGACCACGAAGCTGGCCTTGTCGGCGAGCTGGCCGTCCCCGGAGGCGGGAATGGACAGGTCGCGCACGATGTAGAGCGTGAGGCCCTCGATCTTCTCGTCCTTGCGGGTCGAGACGACGGAGCCGACGACGCGGCCGAGCTTCATGCCGGCCCCCTCTCAGCTGGGGTGGGCGCGCAGGGCGCAGGGGGATGCGGTCCCGGGCCGGCCACCACGGCCCGCACCGGGACGGCCGGGCTCAGCTCTCGGAGGAGGGCTGGCGGCCGAGGGGAAGGGCCAGGTCGATGTTCTCGTGCGGACGCGGGATCACGTGCACGCTGACCAGCTCGCCGACCCGCTGGGCCTGGCGGGCGCCGGCCTCGGTGGCGGCCTTCACGGCGGCCACGTCGCCACGGACGATGGCGGTGACGTAGCCACCACCGATCTTCTCCATGCTCACCAGCTCGACGCGGGCGGCCTTCACCATCGCGTCAGCGGCTTCCACCATCGCGACGAAGCCGCGGGTCTCGATCATGCCAAGAGCATCAGCCATCGGGTACTCCAGAGAGTTGGGCCCCCGCAGAAGAGGTCGGGGGCCAGACGGAAAGGGGGACGAGGATGCCAGAGGCGGCAGCCCCGGGGAAGGTGGGGAGGCGCGGGGCCCCGGCGGTGCGCCCGGAGCCCCCGTGCCGCTGGGCTCAGAGGCGACCGCGGGCGAGGGCCTCGATGGCCGCGATGGCGGCCTCGCGGGCGCTGTCGATCTCGCTCTCGGAGCCGCCCATCCAGAGGCGCCCGAAGGCACCGAAGGGGCGCACGTTCACGAGGTTGATGTTCGCCGCCTTCTCGGCCGCGTTCGCCGCCGCGACAATCCAGGCGGCGGGCTCGGTCTCGAGGATGAAGAGGCTCTGGCCCGGGATCAGCATCATGCCCTGGCGGTTCCGGTTGATGAGCTGGGCCTGGTAGGGCTCGACGGCGCGGATGACCTGGTCGGAGACCACCCGGGGCCGGACGCAGTCGTCGAGGGTGAGGCCGAGGTGGTCCATGACCGCCTCACCGGCGCCGCGGACCTCGCCGTGGTCGTCGTGGTGGACCTCGAGCAGGCCATAGGCGCGCTCGACCACCTGGACGGCGGGCACGGCGCGGGTGGCCTTGAGGGCCACGTCGGTCACCCGGTTGATGATCATGCCCGGGGCCGTCTCGATGAAGAGCGAGGCCTGGCCCGAGAGGGGCAGGAAGCCGCGGCAGGTCGTGCCGACGAAGGCCGCGAGCTGGGGCTGAAGACTGTCGAGATAGACGTGGGCCCGAAGGGTGACGCCGCTTGCCTTGGCCAAGCCGTCTCCTGTTCGCGCGACGTGGGCGCGGATGAGCAGTGGGCGGGAGGGGTACCGCAGCCGACACAGGTCCGTCAAGGAGGACGGCGGGCACGCCCTGCCGGCCCACCACCCCGGGCCCCGCGCGCGCCCCGGCGCCTCGGGCACGCGGCGGGGACCAGCACGGCCAGGGCCATGACGGTGCCTCGCGGTGGGGGCAGCCGGTCCCGGCCGCCCATTGACAGGCCGGGGGGCCGCCGCTACCCATGGGCGTCTGGTGAGGTGTTCATGTCCACGGCCGCTCTCCGCCGCTCGCGTTCCCGTGCCGTCCTGCCCCTGGTGGGGCTGCTGGTGGGCCTCGTGGGCTGCCCCGACCCCAACCCGACCGGGTCCTACGGGGGCACCGAAGGCACGGGCGGCGGGCCTGGGCCCAGCGGCGGCAGCGAGGGCCCCGGTGCCGCCCCTGCGGCGCCCGGCGCGACCCGCCCCGACGACGCCCGCTTCAAGGTGGGCAAGGACGAGGGCGTCGAGCTGTCGGGCACCTTCGTCTATGCCGGCGAGAAGACCGGCCAGCTCCGCCTCGACTTCCTGACCATGGACGAGGGCCAGCCCCCGCGCCTGGTCCACACCAAGGAGCTCGCCAAGGCCGGCCCCTGGTCGGTGCGCGTGCCCAAGGACTTCGGCAACATCTACGTCGTCGCCTTCATCGACCAGGCGGGCGACGGCCCGGGCGGCGACGACCCGGCCGCCGTCACCAGCGATCCGGTGGCCGTCGGGGCGACCGACGTGGGCGACGTCACCCTCACCCTGTCCGACAGCCCCGACCTCGGCCGCTTCACCCCGGGCGGCGCGCCCAACAGCCCGCCTCCCGGAGAGCCCGCCCCCGGAGAGCCCGCACCGGGCAAGCCGGCCCCCGACGGTCCCCCGCCGGACGGCCCCGCGCCCGACGGGCCCCCACCCGACGGTCCCCCGCCCGACGGCCCCGCCCCCGAGGGCGCCCCGGGTGGCCCCCCGGTGCCCGACGGCGCGCCTGCGCCGGACGGGGCGGCCGCGCCGGCCGGTGCCGGTGAGTAGTCCCCCTCCCGGCGCCGCAGGGGCGGACGGCGTCCCGGACGCAGACGGGCCCGCGCGCTGCCGGCCCGCGGTCAGCATCTGCGTGCCGGTCTACGAAGAAGAGGGCAACATCGAGCCCCTCCACGCGGCCATCGTCGCCGCCATGGTGGGCATCGACTTCGAGGTCATCTACGTCGACGACGGCAGCCGCGACGGCTCGGCCCGCCTGCTCGACGCCCTGGCCGCCCGCGACCCCCGGGCACGGGTGCTCCACTTCGTGCGCAACTACGGCCAGACCGCCGCGCTCACCGCCGGCATCCACCACAGCCAGGCGCCCGTGCTGGTCACGATGGACGCCGACCTCCAGAACGACCCGGCCGACATCCCCGGCATGCTCGCCCTGCTCGGCGAGCACGACGTCGTCTGTGGCTGGCGGCGCGACCGCCAGGACGCGATGCTGACCCGCACCCTGCCGAGCCGCCTCGCCAACGCGCTCATCTCGTGGCTCTCGAAGGTCCACCTGCACGACTACGGCTGCACCCTGCGGGTCTACAAGCGCGAGTACATCCACGGCATCCCCCTCTACGGCGAGATGCACCGCTTCATCCCGATCTACGTGACCTGGGCGGGCGCCCGCATCGTCGAGGTGCCGGTGCGCCACCACCCGCGCACCCAGGGCGAGAGCAAGTACGGGCTCTCGCGCATCCCCAAGGTGCTGCTCGACCTCACGACGGTCAAGTTCCTGCGCGACTTCTACGTCACGCCCATCTACTTCTTCGGCTGGCTCGGCTTCTTCTTCGTGCTCGCGGGCCTCGCCAGCCTGCTCGCCGCGGCGGTGGCGTGGCTCTCGGCCAGCCCCCTGCTCGCCACGGCCCTGCTCGTCATCGGGCCCCTGCTCTGCGCGAGCGGGCTGCTCGAGATCACCCTCGGCATCATCGCCGAGGTGCTCATCCGCATGCACTACGAGATCCAGCAGAAGGCCCCCTACCGGCTGCGCAGCGCCCGCAACCTGCCGGGGGTCCGCACCATCGAGGACGAGGCCCGCGCCCACTGAGCGCAGGCCCGGCCACGGGAGACGGCCATGTGTGGCATCGCAGGACTGCTGTGCCCGTCGGGCATCGACCCGGCCCCCCTCGACGAGATGCTGCGGCTGCTGCGGCACCGGGGGCCGGACGGCGCGGGCACGGCCACCTGTGGGCCGGCGGGCGCGCCCTGGGCGGCCCTGGGCATCCGGCGCCTCGCCATCGTCGACCCGGACGGGGGCCACCAGCCGGTCTCCGACCCCTCCGGTCGCTTCACCCTGGTGATGAACGGCGAGCTCTACAACCACCGGCGGCTGCGCCAAGAGCTCGTCGCGGACGGGGTGGTGCTCGAGAGCCAGGGGGACGCCGAGGTGCTCGTGGCCCTCATCGCCCGGCTCGGGCTGCGGGCGGCCCTCGAGCGCTGCGTGGGCATGTTCGCCTTCGCGCTGGTGGATCGGCGCGACCGGCGGGCCTGGCTGGTGCGCGACCGCATGGGCCAGAAGCCGCTGTACTGGACCCGCCGCAACGACGGGGCCGTCGCCTTCGCCAGCGAGCTGCGGGCGCTCGGGCTGCGGGGCGGGCACCACCGGGAGATCGACCCGGCCGCGGTCCGCGCCCTGCTCCGGCTGGAGTACGTGCCCGCCCCGTGGACGATCTTTCGGGGGGTCCAGGCCCTGCGCCCCGGCCACCTGCTCGCCGTCGACGCCAGCGGGGTGACGACCCACCGCTGGTGGACGCCGCCCGTGCCGGCCTCGGGCGCCGAGGGGGACCTCGGGCGGTGGGCCCGCTCGGTGCACGGGGCCCTCCAGGTCGCGGTCCGCCAGCGCCTCGACGCCGACGTGCCGGTGGGCCTGCTGCTCAGCGGCGGCCTCGACTCCGGCGCGGTGGCCGCGATGGCCGCCCGCTTCGCCCGGGCCGCCGGGGCGCCTCCCCTGCCCTCCTTCTCGGTCTCGATCCGGGTGCCCGGCTTCGACGAGGGCCCCGGCGCCCGCGAGACCGCCGCGGCCCTCGGCACCGACCACACCGAGCTGGCGCTGGCTCTCGACGACCTGGGACCGGTGGCCGAGGCCGTGCTGGCCCACATGGACGAGCCCCTGGCCGACAGCTCGCTGCTGCCGAGCTGGGTGCTGATGGCGGGGGTGCGGGCGGCGGGGCTGCGCTGTGTGCTCTCTGGCGACGGCGCCGACGATAGCTTCGGCGGCTACCCCACCCTGCTCGCCCACCGCATCGCTGCCCCCCTCACGCCGGCCCGGGGCCTCGTCCAGCGCCTCGCCCAGGCCCTGCCCACCCGCCACGGCGGCGTCACGCCCGACTACATGGCCCGCCGCTTCGCCACCGGGCTGGGCCGCCCCTTCGGCGCCCGCCACACCCACTGGATGGGCGCCTGGGCCGCCGAGGAGCTGGTGCCCGCTCCCGACGAAGACACCGCACTGGACGCCATTGTCGACGAGCACTGCCGCCCGACGGCCGGGGCTGCGGTGGCCAGCCGGGCCCTCTACCTCGACCAGCGCATGTACCTGGCCAGCGGGGTGCTCGCGAAGGTGGACCGGGCCTCGATGGCCCACGGCGTCGAGGTCCGCAGCCCCTTCCTCGACCACCGGCTGGTCGCGCTCGCCGCCCAGATCGGCGACGGCCACAAGCTGCACGGGCGCCGCGACAAGCACGTGCTGCGCGAGGCGCTGGTCGACGAGCTGCCGGCGGCCGTGCGGACGCGCCCGAAGAAGGGCTTCGGCGGCCCGGTCGGGCCCTGGCTGCGGGGGCCCGGCCGGGCGCTGCTGGACGGCCTCGAGTCCGTCGTGCCCGACCACATCGCGCCGGCCCGGGTGGCCCAGGTGCGGGCGGAGCACCTCGCAGGCACCGCCGACCACCGCCGGCGGCTGTGGTCGCTCATCGTGCTCCGGGCCTGGCTGGGCTCGCGCTGGGCCCTCTGATGCGCCCGGCCGCCCGGCTGGGGCTGCTCGCGCTGGGGGCCGCGGCCTGCCATCGCCCGCCCCCGCCGGCGCCCCGCACGGTGCTGGCGCCGACCCACCTCGCGCCGCTCGTCGACCCCATCGTCGACCTCTGGAACGCCACCGAGGGCCCGGCCCTGCGGGTGCGCTACGACCAGCCCGACCGGGTCGCCCGCCAGGTCGACAGCGGCACCCCGGCGGCCGTGGTCTTCACCGGCGACAGCAGCTGGATGGACCGGCTGCAGCGGGGGGGCCACGTGGCCCCGGCAGACCGGCTGGCCTTCGCCCTGGACGAGCTGGTGGTCGTGCTGCGGCCGGGGGCCGGGCCGCCCCTGCCGCCGGGCGGCGACGGGCGCCAGCTGCTCCAGCGCGGCGGCGGGCGGCTCCACGTGCCGGATCCCCGCCAGCCCCCCGGGGCCGCGGTCGCGCTGCTGCTGGCGGATCTGCCGGCGGCCACGGTCGTGCCCCACGACGACGAGGCCCGCATCCTGGCCAGCCTCGCCGCCGACGAGCGGGGCATCGTGCGCGAGTCCACCGCCCACACCGCCCTGGCGCCCCTCGTGCCCGCCCCCCTCCGGGGCCGCCTCGATCTTGCCTCGACCATCGAGGTGGCCGTGCTCACGGGCGAAGCGGGCGCCGACCTCGCCGCACTGCCGGACTTCATCGCCCGCGACCCCCGGGTCCAGAGCCACGTGCTGGCCTTGGAGCTGGGCATGCCCAACCCGCGCCGGCAGCCGGTGGGCGCGCCGCCGCCGGGCCCCAGTGCGCCCAGCGGGCCGCCGAGCCCCGCGCCTCAGCCGGTGCCTGCGAGGTAGGTCGCCGGCTCGGGGAAGGCCGCCAGGATGCGGCCCTGGCCCGCGTCCACCCAGACGCAGGCCTCGCCCTGGTCGACCCGCAGGTGGGCCGCCGCGAGCTGGGCGCCGTCGTGGCCGAGGGCCCCGCGCACCGCGGCGGCGCCCGTGGCCAGCACCAGCTCGCCCTCGGAGAGGAAGCGCGCCCGGTGGGCCGTCCACAGCGAGCGCAGCACTGGCAGCTGGCGGGCGGGCTGGACCGCGATCACGGCGACCTGGGCCCGGGGGAAGGCGCCCACCAGCAGGGCCGAGACGTCCGCCACGGGAGCCGGCGCGGCCGGGGCCGGCGCGGGGGCGAGCTGCTTGCGGGAGGCCGTGCGGGGCGCGGGAGACGGGGACGGTGCCCGGGCCGGAGCCGGAGCCGGAGCCGGCGCGGCCTTCTTTCGCGAGGCCTCCGCGGCCGCCGCGGCCCGGGCCGCCTCGAGGGCAGAGCGGGGACGCCGGGCCCGGGAGGCGAGGCTGTCGAGGCGGGAGGCGGCCGGCGCCTTCGCCGGGGCCTTGGGCTTGGCCCTCGGGGGCGCAGGCGCGGGCGCGGGCGCAGCAGAGGCCGCAGCAGCGGCCGCACGGGCCGCGGCGGCCTTGGCCAGGGTCATGGCCAGTGCGCGCTTCTCCTCGTCGCTGGGGCCCGCAGGGGGCGGGGCAGGGGCCGGCGCCGGCGGCTCGACGTCCGGCGGCGCGACCACGCTGGGGGGTGACTTGAAGGTCGGGTCCGTGAACTCGAGCTTCGGCCCGGGCGCGTCGGTGGCGTCCGCGGGCAGCTCGGCGTCGGGCTCGGCCCCGCCGTCGTCCCCGCCCAGCTGGGGTTCGGGGGCCTCGAAGAGGCTGGAGAGGGGATCGAAGCCCTTGTTGCGACCGGCCATGTCTGCGCTCCCGGGGAACCGCCACCCTAGCCATCGCGCATGGCGCCGGCAACGTCCCCTGTGCCAACAGCGTGTGGAGCGCCGTTCAGGAGGCGCTGCCCGCCTTCTCGAAGGCCGCGAGCACGGACTCGGGCGTGATGACCTCGCCGAGCGGGATCGGGGCCTGGGAGCGGTCGGCCGGCACCACCAGGTAGAAGGGCACGCCGGCGCGGCCGTAGCGCTGGAGCCACCGGGTGATGGTCTCGTCCCGGCGGGTCCAGTCGGCCTTGAGCGGCACCACGCCGTGGGCTGCCATGCCGGAGCGCACGGCCTCGGTCTCGATGATGGTGCGCTCGTTCACCTTGCAGGTGAGGCACCAGTCGGCCGTGAAGTCGATGAAGACCGCCGTGCCGGCGAGCTCGTCCACCCGGGCCTCGGTGAAGGGCTGCCAAGGCACGTGCTCGCCGAACTCCAGGCTGGCGTGATCGGCGGTCGCTGCCGTCTCACAGGCCGCGGCCTCGGGGATGGCGAAGTCGAGGTAGCGCCAGCCGACGATGCCCGTGAGCGCGACCGCCCCGCCGAAGACCGCGAGCTGGCGCTGGCCGCTCTCGGTCGGGCCGCCGTAGCGCCCGAAGGACCAGGCCCCGAGACCGATGGCGAGCAGGAAGACCAGGAAGCCCGTCACGCCGTCGGGGCCCACGAGGCCGCCGAAGACATCGACCAGCCAGACGGTCGTGGCCACCAAGGTGAAGCCCATGAGCTGCTTGAAGGTCTCCATCCAGGCGCCCGGCTTCGGCAGGAAGCGCATCAGGGCCGGAACGAAGGCGATGAGCAGGAAGGGGCTGGCGAGGCCGAGGCCCGCGACCCCGAAGAAGAGCAGCACCCCGGCCGAGGGCAGCCCGAAGGCGAAGCCCATGCCGGTGCCCAGGAAGGGCGCGCTGCAGGGGGTGGCCAGCAGGGTCGTGAAGACGCCCGTGAGGAAGTGGCCCATGAGCCCCTCCTTCGCGCTGGCCGAGGCGGCCTGGTTCGCGCCGAAGGCCGGCACCTCGAAGACGCCGAAGAGCGACAGGCCGAAGACGAAGACGATGGTGGCCAGGGCGGCCACATACTCGGGGTACTGGAACTGGAAGCCCCAGCCCACGGGCAGCTGGAAGACCGTGCGGGCGAGGATGACAGCCAGCGCGAGCGCCAGGAAGGAGGCCACCACGCCGCCGGTGTAGGCGAGGCCCGCGTTGCGGCGGTCGCTGGCGGTGATGTCTTGCTGGCCGACCACG
>CAXQUZ010000735.1:0-3342 GCA_964226865.1 Myxococcota bacterium
AGCGGTCAGCGTCTGGAGGTCAGCGGTCAGCAGGAGGCGGGGCCGCGGCGACGGCGGCCTGGATGCGGGCGCCGATCTCGCGCTGGGTGTCGCGGGTGGTGGCGCCGATGTGGGGGGTGAGCACGACGTTGCCGAGGTCGGCCAGCCCCGAGACCCGGCCCTCGCCCTCGTGGGCGTGCACGTCGAGGGCGGCCCCCCGCAGGCGGCCGGGGGTGGTCAGGGCCGTGCGCAGGGCCTCCTCGTCCACGACGCCGCCCCGGGCGAGGTTCACGAGGAAGGCGCCGGGCTTCGTCCGGGCCAGCACGGCCCCGTCGATGAGGTGGCGGGTGGACGGGCAGAGCGGCACGTGGATCGAGAGGAAGTCGGCCGTCTCGATCACCTCGTCGAAGCCCACCAGGGCCACGCCGGCGGCGGCGAGGCGCGCCCGGTCCTCGTCGCTCTGGGACGCGGTGCAGCCCACGGCCTCCATGCCCCAGGCCGCGCCGAGCTGGCCCACGAGGGCGCCGATGTTGCCGGCCCCCACGATGCCCAGGCGCTTGCCCCGGAGCAGGAAGCCGTCGAGCTCGCCCTTGGTCCAGCGGCCCTGGCGCAGCATGGCGTCCGAGGCGCGGATCTGGCGCGCCAGCATGAGCATCAGCCCGAAGGTCAGCTCGGCCACGGCCCGGGCGCCGGGCTCGGGGATGCGCACGAGCTGGATGCCGAGCGCCTCGACGGCGGCGAGGTCGATGTTGTCGAGGCCGCTGCCCGCCCGGATGACCAGCGAGAGGCGGGGGGCGGCCCGCAGCACCCGCTCCGTGATCTGGACCCCGCTGCGGAAGACGAGGGTGTCGCAGTCGGCGATGGCCTCTACCAGGTCGTCTTCGGGGGCGCGCACGGCGCTGCGCACCCGGTGGTGGCGGGAGAGGGCGTCGAGGGTGGCGGGGTCGATGCTGCTGGCGACGAGGATCGACCGGCCCGCCGACGGGGAGGCGGTGGAGGAGGCGATGGGGCTGCTCGGTGCGCGGGGGGACGGCAGGGGACACGGCCGCGGGCGGTCCCGACTTGAAGCGGGCCCGGCGGCGGCCAAGAGGGCCCCGACCCTGCAGGATGGGCGGATCGGCCGCCGGCGGGGCTGGGGGGCGGGACTGTGGGCCGGCGGGGCCCGGGGGGTCAAGACGGCGGCTTCCGGCAGAAGAAGATGTGCTCGTCGCGCCGGAGCCCCCAGCGGCGCACCTCTTCGTCCCCGAGCGCGGCCGGGTCTGCGTGCGCCACGGTGAAGCCGGCGGCGGCGAGGCGGTCGCCCAGGTCGAGTCCGTAGGCCCGCACGTGGTCCGGCTCTCCGAAGCGCTGGGCCCGGGCCGCCGGGTCGGCCAGGGTGGGGTCCTCGTCGGTCGGGCGGGAGGGGTCGACCGGGGCCGTCACCAGGGCCCAGCCCCCGGGCCGCAGCACCCGGTGGAGCTCGGCCATGGCCCGGGCATCGTCGGCCACATGCTCGAGCACGTGGATGCAGAGAATGCCGTCGTAGTGGTTGTCTTCGACGGGGATCTCGGTCACGTCGGCCCGGAGATCGGTGTGGGGGCCGACGTGTTGGCGATCGAGGCCCGTGTGATCCACGCCGGGAATCCGCCGAAGTCGGCGGGCGAGGGCCCAGACCGGTGCCACCTCGAGGATCCGCAGGGGCGCGCCGGTCAGGGGGGGGGGCGCCGAGGGCGGTGCGTGCCAGCAGGAAGCGCCAGTCCCGCCGGTGGCGCGCCTTGCTGTTGCAGCGGGGGCAGTAGCCGTCCGGGCTGGTCTCGGTGAGGCTCCAGCGGGTCACGAAGGCCCGCAGCGGCCAGCGGCAGACCGGGCAGCGGTGGGCGCGCCCGAGAAAGAGCAGCCCCCGGCCGAAGAGCAGCCCCCGCTTGAGCACGAAGAAGCGCGGCTGGTTCAGCAGGCGGCGGAGGGGACGGGCCATGGGCGCGGCTCGGGACGCGGGGGGAGGGCTCAGGAGGGGGCGCGGACGAACGTGGCGGGCGGGGCGTCGCCGGGGCCCCGCCGCAGCCGGCGGAGCTGGGGAAGGGCCGTGAGCACGGCATCCCGGGCGGCGAGCCAGCCCGCCGTGGCCGGCCCCTGGAGCCGCCAGCGGGCCCCGTGGCCGAGGGCACGGAGGGCGTCGCTGGCACCGGCGAGGGCGGGCGCCGGGACGGGGGGCGCGAGGGGGTGGCCGTGGTCGAAGGCCACCCGCAGGTCGGCGGGCCGGGGCCGGCCGAAGCCCTGGCCGTCGAGCCAGGCGGCGAGGTGGGCGGTGGCGCCGGGGCCGGAGAGGGCGCCCGGGTCGTGGCCCGCGGCCCGGGCGAGGCGGGCCCGGGTCTCGGGGGCCAGGGGCCAGCGGTGCAGGGCGGCCCGGTAGAGGGCGAGGGCGAGGGCGTCCTCCGGGGCGGGGCGCCAGCGGCCGTCCGGGCCCCGCTGGCGCCGGGCGAGCAGGGCCCGGGCCCAGCCCGCATCGAGGAAGCCGTCGCCCACAAACCTCACCACGAGGTCGTCGTCGCGCTCTGCCACCCGGAGCCGGTGGGCGCCGCCCTCGGGGGCGAGGCGGGCGTGGCGGTGGGTCGCCCCCAGCAGCACGGGCAGATCGGGGTAGCGGTCGGTGAGCACGGTGGGCGGCCCGGGCCCGTCGAGCCAGACGTGGGCGGCCGTGCGGTCGAGCACCCGGGCCACCGCCGCCCAGCTCGACCAGCCCTGGGCGCCCACGAGGTCGGCCCGGCGGTGGGCGGGGGGGCCGGACCAGGCGGGGCGCGCCAGCAGGGACGCGACGTCCTGGTCGAGCAGCAGGGCGAGGTCGCGTCGGGTCTCCCAGGCGTTCTCGGTGCAGTGCACGCCGAGGGCCGGGGCCCACTGGCGGTGGCGCTGCTTGGCCGCGAGCATGCGCACGTTGACCCGGCGGGGCCCGCGGGTGGTGTCGCGCAGGCCCAGCGCGGGCGCCGGGTCGCGGACCACGATGGCCAGCAGGGGGCCCGTGCCCTTGTTGTGTTGGTGGGCCGCGCCGCGGATGGGGATGTCGCTGTAGAAGCGGCGGTAGTTTCGGGCGGTCTCTTCGGGGCGCCAGTGCACCTCGGTGAGGTCGACCACCGTGAAGTCCCGGGCGAGGTCGGCGAGGACGCGGGCCTGCCAGGGGCGGGCGCGGGGCCACAGCACGAAGAGCCCCAGGCCCGTGGCCGGATCGGCCCGCGCGGGGGAGGCGGCGGGGGCGGTGGGGGCGGGGGGAGGGGACACGGGGCAGCTCGGCGCCACCCTACTCGGACCGGGGCTGGGGGGAGTGGAGGCGGGTGGGGCGGGTATCCTGGGGCCGCCCCCCCGCCCGGGGGGGTCAGGGCGCGTCGCTCG
>CAXQUZ010000736.1:0-4354 GCA_964226865.1 Myxococcota bacterium
CCCGCTCGCCCAGCCAGCGCACCTCGACCCCCTCCCCCGTGGGCGGCGCCGGGGTGACGGCCCGCTCGAGGTGGGAGACGAAGCCGAGCACCCGGCGCTGGCCCACGAGCAGCCAGTTGGCGTCACCGGTGGCGCCGGCGGGATCGAGGCCCAGGGCATCGAGCAGCTCGGCACAGGCGCGGCGCTCTTCGTCGAGATCCCGGTCGGCGTGGATGCGGCCCCGGCCGTCGGCGCCGTAGGCCACCAGCGGCCCCCGGCCCGGAGCGCGCGGGCGCCCCCCGGGCACGGGCCGCACCCGCAGCCCCACCCGGAGCTGGAGCTCGTCGCCCCCGACCAGCGCCAGCTCGACCGCCCAGCGCCACCGGGGGGGCACCCGCGCCCCGGCGAGGGCCGCATCGACCACCACCGGCAGCAGGGCCTCGAAGGCGGGCACCCGGTCGAGCAGCGCGTCGACGCCCTCGGGGGGGTAGACCGCGCCCCGCTCGTGGAGGGCCCGGAAGAAGGCGAGCACATCCGGGGGGTGGGAGATCACGCGCACCGCGCCGCCGTCGCCGTCTTCGAGGATGCTGATGCAGTCGGCACCCTCGCCGAGCCGGGGCAGCAGCGGGCCCAGCGCACGGGGCACACCGTCGAGGGCCGCCGTGAGCGCCACGCCGCCCCCAGGGCCCGGGCCGATGTGGAGGCCGAGGGTGGCCGTGCCCACGGCCAGGGGCGCCCCGGCGGCACCGAAGACCCGGGGGTGGCCGATGAGGGCGACGAGGGCCCGCGCGGCCACCGCCCGCCGCAGCCCGGGCGCGGGCGCGCCGCTGTCGGAGCGCAGCAAGGCGAGCTCGGCGAGCGCCCGGCGGTCAGCGGCGGTGGGCGGCCCGCCCTCCCCCCGGGCGGCCCGCTCGGGGCCCAGGGGCGCGAGCAGCCACCGGCTGCCGTCCCAGCGGGCGCCCACCGGCCGCAGCCGGGGCACGCCCGCACCGTCCCGGTCGAAGCGCCAGCCGAGGGTGCGCGCCGCGTCGGCCGCCGGCGCCGCCACGATGCGCGCCAGCAGATCCAGCCCCCGCTGCCAGCCCGGCACCCCGGCCACCGCGAGCACCTCGGCCCAGAAGGCGCGGTCGGCGGCCGCCGCACTCGGCAGCGAGCGGAGCAGCCGGGCGAGGGCCTGGCGGCTGCGGGGACAGCCCGCGGGCACCCCCGGCCCACAGGCACAGCGCCGCTCGAGCGCCCCGCCGTCGAGGGCGACCCGGACGGTGACCCCCGCGCCGCCCCCGCAGCAGTCGGGGCCGGGGGCCTGCCAGACCAGGGCGCCCCCCTCGGCATCGAGGGCCAGGGTCGCCTCTGGGTCGGGCGGCCAGGCCGGCGCCCCGGGCGCGAGGGCCTGCCACTGGCGCCAGAGGCCCGCCGCGAGGGGGGCCAGGGGGCCCGTGGTCGTGGGGGCGGCGAGGGGGGCCGCCGCCTCGTGGGCCCGGCCGGCGGCCACCCGCTGGGCCTGGTCTTCGAGCCAGGCGACGGCGGCCTGCTTCACGGCAAAGGGCACCGAGACCTGGAGCGACAGCCCCGGCGCCGCCGTGGGCAGGGAGAAGAGGGCGCCGACCGTGCGCTCGGGCGGGCAGCCCCAGAGCCAGCGCCGGGCCGCCGGGGCCAGGGCGGACTCGAGCACCATCACCGGCAGCCCGAGCGCCCGGGCCACCCCCGCCGCCGCGGCCCAGTCGCCGAGCTCCGCCGCCGACCAGCCCGGGGCGGGCCGCCCGCTGGCCGCGGCCGGGCCCGGCGCCCCCAGCTCGGCGTCCCCCGCCAGCTCGGCCCCCACCCACGCCCGCAGGCTGTCGACGAGCCAGGCCCGCTCGGGCGGCGGCCGCCGCACCCAGCGCCGGCGCAGCTCGGTGCCGACCAGATCGGCGAGCGTCTCGAGCGCGAGCTTCTCGGCCAGCGCCCGCAGCCGCTCGCTGCCCGGGGCGTCCCAGGGCTGGGCCTCGAGAAACAGGGAGAGGGGCTGGTCGCGCAGCTCGGCCAGCAGGGGGCTCTCGAAGATCGGCGCCAGCGCGTTGAGGCCGTCGGCCCGCTCGAGGGCCCGCCGCACCGCCGCGGGTGTGTCGAGCTCGACCTTGCTGCGCCCGCCTCTGGCCACCTGCGCCTCCCCGACCCGGAGAGCCGTCCCCGGGGACCCCCCTGCCCTAAGCGGTTCGGCGCCCCCTGCACACCCCAAACCGGACGCTTTGTGTCCGCCAGTCGGCTTGACACGCCAGCGGAAACCGAACAGCAGTTCAGCGCACCCCAGGGGGCCCCGCCGGGCCCCTCCCCCTCAGTTGGCGGTCGTGCCCTCGTCCATGCGCGGCGCCTGCAGCACGAGGCGCCCCGACCGCAGGGCCCCCACCTTGTAGAGGGTGTGGGCCAACATCTGGGGGGCCCGGTCCAACACGAGCGGCCCCGGCTCGGCCCAGCGGCGCAGCAGCCCGACGAGCGCCGCGAGGGCCGGGCCGTCGTCGATGTCGAGCTCGTCCAGCCCGACCTCGTCCAGGCCCGCCGGGGCCACCCGGGCCGCGAGGTCCTCGACCTGATCGACGTGCACGAGGTCGCCGGCGAGCACGAGGCGCCGGCCCTCCCGCTCGACCAGCAGCCCGTCTGCCCCGGTCGCCAGGTCGCGCGAGAATGTTGATGAATGCGACATCTTGAAGACCCTCTGACGACAGCCGGTGGCGACCCGCGGCGCGTGCACCGCCGGCGGCCCGCCCCTGTGCGCGCCCGCACGCCCCATCCTGCCCCGGCGCCCGTCCCTGTCAACCCGCCTGGCACCGCGGTCACAGCCCCACCCAAGCCAAGGGAGCACGCGCTACCATGGGCCCCTGGAGGGCCACCCATGCCGCGCCTGCTTCCCTTCGTGTCTCTGTTCCTGGCCGCCTGCGCCGGCAGCCCCAAGTCCGCCGACACGGCCGGCCAGACCGGTGGCCTCTCCACCGCCGACGCCGACGGCGACGGCTTCGACGCGAGCGAGGACTGCAACGACGCCGACGCCACCGTGAACCCCGGGGCCGAGGAGTGGTGCAATGGCATCGACGACAACTGCGACGGCAGCGTCGATGAGGGGGTGCTCGAGGAGTTCTTCGTCGACGCCGACGGCGACGGCCACGGCGACCCGGACCAGCCGGTGGCCGCCTGTGCGCTGCCCGACGGCCACGCC
This sequence comes from Myxococcota bacterium, assembly GCA_964226865.1. Lineage (GTDB taxonomy): Bacteria > Myxococcota_A > UBA796 > UBA796 > UBA2385 > CAXQUZ01. The sequence goes on from CAXQUZ010000736.1 coordinate 3,170, forward strand.
TCCGCCCCCACCGACTGCGACGACAGCGACGCCGCGGTGTCGCCCGATGCCGCCGAGGTCTGCAACACGCGCGACGACAACTGCGACGGCAGCGTCGACGAGGGCGTCACCCTCGAGTTCTGGGCCGACGAAGACGGCGACGGCTACGGCGATCCCGCGGCCCCCCAAGCGGCCTGCAGCCTGCCCGATGGCGCCGCCGACAACGACCAGGACTGCGACGACAGCGCGGCCACGGTGCACCCCGCCGCCGCCGAGGTCTGCAACGAGCGCGACGACAATTGCGATGGCCTCACCGACGAGGGCACCACCACCACCTTCTACGAAGACCGCGACGCCGACGGCTTCGGCCGCCTCGACAGCACCACCGACGCCTGCGAGCTGCCCACCGGCTACGCCGCCGCCGGCGGGGACTGCGACGACGAGACCCCGGCCGTGAACCCCGCCGCCGCCGAGGCCTGCAACAGCATCGACGACGACTGCGACGGCCTCGTCGACGACCTCGACACCGACGCCCCCGTGGTGGGCGCCACCACCTTCTACGCCGACACCGACGCCGACGGCCACGGCGACCCCGCCGCCGCGGTCGACGCCTGCCTCGCCCCCACCGGGCACGTCGCCGATGCCACCGACTGCGACGACAGCGCCGCCGCCGTGAACCCTGCCGCGGCCGAGGTCTGCAACGCCATCGACGACGACTGCGACGCCCTCATCGACGACGCCGACCCGAGCATCAGCGGCCAGCCCACCTGGTACATCGACTACGACAGCGACGGCTACGGGGCCACCGTGCTCCAGCAGGACGCCTGCACCCAGCCCAGCGGCTACGTCGCCGACGCCACCGACTGCGAAGACACCGACGCCGCCGTGAACCCGGGCGCCGCCGAGATCTGCAACGACCTCGACGACGACTGTGACGGCGCCGTCGACCAGGACGACCCCGACGGGCCCGCCGCCCACACCTACTACGCCGACCTCGACGGCGACAGCTACGGCGACCCGGGCAGCACGGTCACCGACTGTGCCGCGCCGACCGGCCACGTCACCGACGCCACCGACTGCGAGGACGGCGACGCCGCCATCCACCCAGGCGCCGCCGAGCTCTGCAACGGCGTCGACGACGACTGCGACACCCTCATCGACAGCGCCGACCCCGACGGCCCCACCACCTCGACCTGGTACGCCGAC
>CAXQUZ010000737.1:0-3073 GCA_964226865.1 Myxococcota bacterium
TCCCGACCCGACGCTCGTCCGATCTCCGCCTCGCGGCCGACGGCGGTGTTACAGCGGCTCGACTCGCGCGGGCGCCAGCCGAATGGTGCCCCGCCCGCCCCCGTCTCGTGGCGGCCCCCCACTGGAGGACTCCCGTGACCCGCTCCCTGCGCTCCTGCCGCTCGCCCCGTGGTCTCCTGCTCGCCTTGGCCCTGGCCGCGGCCCCCGGTGCCGCCCTGCTCGGCGCCGCCCCGGCCCAGGCCGCCGAGGTGGCCGAGCCCACCGACGTGGCCAGCCTCATGGAGGCCCTCAAGCAGACCTACTCGGGCGTGAAGTCGCTCGAGGCGGGCTTCACCCAGGTCCAGAAGTCGCCCGTGGCGGGCGAGTTCCGGGCCAAGGGCAAGGTCCAGGTCAAGCAGCCCCGCATGGCCCGCTGGGAGACCCAGGGCGAGGCCGGCTCGCTCTTCTTGACCGACGGGAAGACCATCACCGTCTACACCCCCTCCATGAAGCAGGCCCTGGTCTACGAAGACCTGGGCGCCGCCTCGGGCGGGGGCAACGTCGACGTGCTCGCGCTGCTCGAAGACATCAGCAAGCTCGACGAGCAGTTCAAGGTCTCGATGACCATCGGCGACGGCGGCAAGGGGGCCTACGAGGTCGAGGCCGTGCCCCGCAGCCCCGGCAACTACAAGCGCATCCTGCTGACCTTCTCGCGCAAGAAGTACGGGCTCGAGAAGGTGGTCTTCGAGGACCAGATGGGTGCGCGCACCGAGCTCTCCTTCGCGGCGGTGAAGCTCAACGCCACCATCGGCGACGACCGCTTCCAGTTCACGCCCCCCGAAGGCACCCAGATCATCCAGAACGGCGGCCTCTGAGCCCACGCCCGGCCCGCCGCAGGAGCACCCCGTGCCAGCCCCCCTCCCGATCCAGCCCTCCGGTGCCCCGCCGGAGCGGGTCCACCTCATCAGCCTCGGCTGTCCCAAGAACCGCGTCGACAGCGAGGTCATGGTCGGGAAGCTCCGCGAGGGCCCCTACACCATGGTCGACGACCCGGCCGAGGCCGACGTCATCGTGGTCAACACCTGCTCCTTCATCCAGCCGGCCACCGAGGAGTCCATCCAGACCGTGCTCGAGATGGCGGGCCACAAGGAGACGGGCAACTGCTCGAAGCTCATCGTGACCGGCTGCATGGTCCAGCGCTACGGCACGAGCCTCGAGGGCGAGCTGCCCGAGGTCGACCACTTCCTCGGGACGGGCGAGTACCACCGCATCGGTGAGGTGCTCAAGGCGCGCGCCGGCCAGCTGCCCCGCAGCTTCGTCGACACGCCCATGTACATCCACGACGAGCTGGCCCCCCGGGTCAACTCGTGGCGGCCCCACTCGGCCTACCTGAAGATCTCCGAGGGCTGCAACCACCGCTGCGCCTTCTGCATCATCCCCCAGCTGCGCGGAAAGCTGCGCAGCCGGCCGATTCCGTCGCTGGTGACCGAGGGCCGGCGCATGGTGGAGCAGGGGGTGCGCGAGCTGAACCTGGTGAGCCAGGACTCGACCGCCTTCGGCCGGGACCTCAAGGACGGCAGCGACCTCGGCGGGCTGCTGCGGGCGCTCTGCACCATCGAGGATCTGCGGTGGCTGCGGCTCCACTACGCCTACCCCATCGGCCTTCCCGAGAGTCTGCTCCGGGCCATCGCCGAAGAGGACAAGATCGTCCCCTACCTCGACATGCCCCTCCAGCATGCCAGCGGTCCGATGCTCAAGGCCATGCGCCGCGGCGTGACCCGGGCGGGCCAGGAGCGCATCCTCGAGCGGGTGCGCCGCTACGTGCCCGACATCGCCATCCGCACGACCTTCATCGTGGGCTTTCCGGGCGAGACGGACGAGGACTTCGAGACCCTGGTCGACTTCGTGCGTGACCAGCGCTTTGCCCGGGTGGGCGCCTTCACCTACTTCCAGGAAGACGGCACCCCCGCGGCCGCGCTGCCGGGCCAGGTGCCCGAAGAGGTGAAGCAGGCCCGCCAGGAGCGCCTGATGGAGGTCCAGGCCGAGATCAGCCGGGAGCTCCACGAGGGCATGGTGGGCCAGGAGCTCGAGGTGCTGGTCGACGGCCCGAGCGCCGAGGACGAGCGGGTGCTGTCGGCACGCCTCGCGACCCAGGCCCCCGAGGTGGACGGCCAGGTCTTCCTGGACGGGCCCGGGCCGGATGTGCTGCCGGGCCAGTTCCGCCGGGTGCGCATCACCAGCGCCTCCGACTACGATCTCGTCGCCACCGTCATCGACTGAGGAGCCCCCCATGACCAAGCTCGCCTGCGGCACCGCGCTCGCCGCCCTCCTGCTCTCTGCCTGTGGCGGAGGCGGCACCGAGGCCATCAAGACCGGCGAGGGCGACACCGCCGTCGACCAGGACACGACGCCCCCGGTCATCGAGCACACCCCCATCGGCTCGTCCCAGGTCATCAACACCCCGGTCGAGATCGCCGCGGTCGTCACCGACGAAGGGGGCGCCGGGCTCGATGTGGTGCGCATCTACCACCGCACCAACGTCGAGACCGAGCACACCGAGTCCGAGATGAGCGCCGACGGCGACGGCCGCTGGGTGGGCACCATCCCGGCCGCGTCGGTGACCAACAGCAAGGTCTTCTACTACATCTGGGCCCTCGACAAGGCCGGCAACGAGGCCGAGTTCCCCGGTGCGGGCAACGAGCTCGACTTTGGCGTGACCACGCGCTGATTCGCAATTCCACCAGGATGAAGCGGCGGCGCCCGGGTGATAGGGCGCGCGTCTGCTGCCCTTGTCTGTGAGCGACTATGTCCGTCCCTTCGCTGTCTCTCGTCCTCCCCGCCTTCAACGAGGCGGGCAACCTGCCGGAGGGACTCGAGCTCGCCCGCGCGGTCTTCGGCGGTGACCCGGCCTCGGGCCGCCCGGCCCTGGACTGGGAGGTCGTGGTGGTGGACGACGGCTCGACCGATCGCACGGCGGATATTTGTCAGCCCATGCTGCATAGTGGAAGCAGCGTTGAATCGAGCTATCCACTTCTTGCCGGGCTTCATTTGATTTACAGCCAAGTAGTTGCTGCAACCGAGTTTCCAATTCTTG
>CAXQUZ010000738.1:0-11501 GCA_964226865.1 Myxococcota bacterium
ATGGAGTAGCCGGGGGTGTCGCCGGCGAAGCAGACGGCCACGTCCTGGGCGAGCCAGGGGGAGCGCACGGCCTGGACGTGGGCGTCGACCGCCGCCAGCCAGGCGGGCGGGTTGGGCCAGGGGCCGCAGAGGTTGAGGCAGCTCGGGTGGTAGAGCACGGGCACGCCCTCGGCCCGGAGGGCGTCGACCGCCCCGCGCACCAGCTCGGACTGGACGGCGCCGGCGTACTCGATGAAGTCGGGGCCGCCGGGCGCCCGGGCGAGGGCGACGGGATCGGGCTCCATGCCGAAGCTCAGGCTGGCGCCCACCCCGAGGGTGGGCAGGTCGGCGAGGCCAGGGGGCAGGGGCATGCGGGGCTCCGGGGCGGGGGCGCGGCAGCCTACCCCAGCGCGCCCCTGCGCTACGCTGCGCCCCGCCCCCCTCCCCGAGGCCCCCGTGCCCCCGGACGCCCCCCCCCGCTGGCGCCGCCCCGTGCCGCTGGCCCTCGGCCTCGCGCTGCTGCTCTCGCTGTCGACCCTGGCCGTGCCCTGGGTGATGGACGACTGGTTCATCCTCATGACCAATGCGGCCTGGCTCGGCGACGAGAGTGCCCACTGGTGGGCCATCTCCGAGACCCAGCGCGACCCGCTGGGGCTGCCCTCCAGCTTCTGCTTCGCCGACGCCCAGGACGGCGCCCGGTGGATCCGCGCCGGGGTCTACCCGTGGTGGACGGATCCGGCGCTGCGCCTCTGCTTCTGGCGCCCCCTCGCCAGCCTCAGCCACCTCGCCGACGCCGCGGCCGGCCTCGGGCCCCGCGGCGCCCACCTCCACGGCCTCGCCTGGTACCTGCTGCTCTGCGCGGGGGTGGCGCGCTTCTGGTCGCGCCGGCTGGGGGCCGGGGCCCCGGGATCTCCGGACGGCGCCGGCGCGGGGACCGCCCCCGGCACCGGGGGCCTCGCCCTGCTCGCGGCGGCGCTCTACGCCATCGACGACGCCCACGCCTTTCCCGTGGCCTGGGTGGCCAACCGCAACGCCCTCATCGCCGCGGCCTTCGCCGCCTGGGCCCTCGTGGCCCACGACCGGGGCCGGCCGCTGGTGGCGACCCTGCTGGTGGGGCTCGGGCTGCTGGGCGGCGAGGCGGGGCTCGGGGCGGTCGGGCTGCTCGCGGCCCACGCCCTCGTCTACGGCACGGGCCCCCGGCTGCGGCGGCTGGTGCCCGTGCTGCCGGCCGCGGCCCTCGCCCTGGCCTGGCTCGGCGCCTACACGGCCCTGGGCTTCGGCGCGTCGGGCTCGGGCCTCTACACCAGCCCCGTCTCCGATCCCCTGGCCTGGCTGGCGGGGGCGGCCGCCCACCTGCCGATCCTGGGCGCGCTGCTGCTGGCCCCGATGCCGGCCGATCTCTTGATGGCCGATCCGGGGCTGCTGCCGCTGGTGCTCGTCCAGGCCCTGGTGGTGCTGGGCCTCGTGGGCTGGGGGCTGCGCCGGCTCTGGCCGACCCTGGCCCCCCACGAGCAGCAGGCCCTCGCCTTCGCCTTGCTGGGCACGGCCCTCGCGGCCCTGCCGGCCCTGTCGACCGCGCCGACCTCGCGCCTCGTGACCCTGCCGGGCATCGCCGGGGTCGCGGCCCTGGCGATCATGGTGCGCGGCTTCCTGCGCGAGCGGCGCAAGCCCAAGGCCGAGCGCCACCGCCGCATCTTCGGCCTGGGGGCCTTCATGGCCTTCTTCCACCTCGTGCTGGCGCCCTTGGCCTGGCCGGGCATCTCGGCCTTCCTCGCCCTCGGCGACGACCAGTCCCGCGCCCTGCTCGCCGACACCGAGGCGGCCCTGGCGGGCACCGAGTCGGCCGTGCTGCTCGTGGCCTCCGATCCGGCCCTGACCGTCTACCTGCCCGACGCCGCCGTGGCCCTCGGTCGCCCGGTCCCCCACTGGACGACCCTCTCCCACACCCCCGTGGACCACAGCGTGCGCCGCACGGGCCCCGCCAGCCTCGAGCTGCGCACGGGGGGCATGCCCATGAACCGCCGGCCCTTCGCCGCCCTCTACCGGGCGCCCGGGGCCCGCTTCGCCCCCGGCCAGACGGTCGAGACCGCCGACTACACCGCCGAGGTGGTCGAGGTGGGGCCGGACGGCCACCCGACCGCCGTGCGCTTCGCCTTCCCCCGCGACCTCGACGATCCCCGGCTCGGGCTGCTGCACTGGGACGGCCACGCGCTCGTGCGCTGGACCCCGCCGGCCGTGGGCGAGACGGCGGTGCTGGCCTGGAGCGAGGGCATCACGGGCATGTGAGCCGTCGGGCGCAGCTTGTTGAGAATGCTCTACTCTGCGCTGTTCTCGGGGCTGGCCAAGAGCAGCCGCCCGCCGTCGATGGCCCCCAGCAGGATGCCCGCCGAGACCACGCCGGCGAGGGCCCAGCCGGGCTGGGCGAGCTCGGCCAGCGAGACGACGACGGCGCCGGTCTTCACGCTGGCCTCGAGGGCGTGGGGCACGGCGACCTGGGCCGTGGCGATGGTGGCGCCGCCGAGGCCGAGGTTGCCGCCCAGCAGCAGCAGGGCCACGTCGGCCCCGGCCCGCCAGAGGGGGGGCGGCGCCCGGCGCAGCCGATCGAGCTGGCCGTGGACGAGCACGCCGAGGGGGCCGGCCAGGCCCAGGGCGGCCGTGGTCTGGAGCCGTCCGCTCGCCGCCTCGCCCGGGGCGCCGAGGGCCACGGTCACGCCGATGGACTCGAGGGTCGACACGAGGCCCGCCTGCCAGAGGCCCGCAAAGACCCAGCCGAGCCCGAGACAGACGAGGCCGGCGGCGGCGGCGACCGCGAGCAGGGTGGGGGTGCGCGACACGGGGGGCTCCGGGCGGGACGGACGCTCTATCGCCCGGGCCTGGCAGGGGGCGACCCGCGCCGCTGCGGACCGGATCGCGCGCCGTCGCGATCCAATGGGGGGGGATTCGGGCGACAAGTGGGTCTGGCCCGGATAGGGCACGGGAAACCCCCATGTTGAGTTGCCGATGCCTGCTGTTGTCTCTGGGGACCGTTGCCTGTGTTGTCGTCTGTTGGCCGGGCCGTCGGGGCCGCGCCGCCTGGGGCCTGGGGGGCGGCCGTGGGCCCGCCGGTGACCGTGCCGGCCGCCGCGCCGCGGGTCGTGCTCATCGACAGCGAGCCGCTGGTCTGTGGGGCGCTGTCGCGGGTGATGGCCCGCCGGGGGCTCGCGGTCGACTGTGCGGGCACCATCGCCGCGGCCCAGCAGCTGCTGCTCGGGGGGCCGCCCCCCGCCCTGGTCATCAGCGAGCTGGCCCTGCGCTGCCCCGACGGCCTCGTCGAGCGCCACGCTGGCCTCGCCTTGCTCCGCTCGCTGCGCCCCCGGCTGCGCCCAGCGCCCCCCTGGGTGGTGCTGACGGGCGCGCCGACGGTGCCGATCGCCCTGCTGCGGGCGGCGGGCGCGGCCCAGGTGCTCATGAAGCCCCTGGCGCCGTCCCGGCTCTTTGCGGCCATCTCGGCCTGTGGTCTGCGGCTGGCCGTGCCCCCGCGGGCCCCGCTCCCGCCGGTCCCCGCCGACCCGCCCGCGAGCGGTTAGCCCCGGGGCCGTCCCGGAGACCCGCGTGCATCCCTTCCTTCGCGCCCTGACCCGCCTCGGCCACGACGCCCCCGTGCTCGACATGGCCGCCCGCACCCTCACCTGGCACCGCGAGGGCGAGGCCATCGCCCAGGCCAGCTTTGTGCCCGTGCTCTGGGCCTCGGCGGCCGGCAACGCCGTCTGGGCGGGGGATCTGCCCGAGATCCGCTCGGCCGATGCGCCGCCGGTGGCCCCGGTGGCGGGGGCCGCACTCACCGGTCTCGACGAGGCCGCCCTGCATGCCCTCGTGGGCCGGGCCGCCCAGGCCGCCGAGCTCTCGCTGGTGACCCAGGTGCCCTGGAAGGGCGGCCAGCTCTTCGTCGGGCTCACCGAGGGCGGGCTGGCCGAGGGCGTCGAGGTGCCGCCGCCGCCCGGCGAGGGCGAGGTCGCGGCCCGCTTCTCGGCGCTGGCCGGCGACCTGGATCCGGCGGCCCCGGCCGGCCCCCAGCTCGCGGCCATGGCCAGCGAGCTCCAGGCCATGCTGGTCCACGACGTCGACGCGCCCACCGATCCGGCGGCGGTGCTGCTGCGCAAGCTCATCCTCGCCCTGCGCGAGGCGGGCGAGGCGGCGGATCCGGACGACCCGGCCGCCTGGGCCACCGCGGTGGCCAAGGTCCAGAACACCGCCGCCGCCGTGCACGACCGGGCCGCCCGGGCCGACGCCCTGGTCGAGCCCCCCGACCTGCTCGTGGCCGTGCTGCGCTGGATGCGGGCCCCCGGCGGCGATCCGCTGCTCGGCGCGCGCATCCACCAGCGCATGGGCGCCCTCGCCAGGCTGGGGCCCGAGGCCGGGGCCGAGGCCCTGGCCCCGTCGCTGGCCATGGGGGTCGACAAGGGCCTCGGCCTCGACGGCCTCGTCGCCATCTTCCAGCGGGCTGCCGCCGGGGTGGACGGGGTGGAGGCCCTGCTCGCCGCGGCCGCGGCCCGGGTCCGGGGCTGAGCCATGGCGGCGGCCGTGCCCGAGAAGCGCGCCCTGCTCGATGCCTGGCGGGCGCTGCTGGCGGCCCGCCTCGACGGCCTGGCGCGGTCGAGCGGCGACGCCCGGGACGGCACCCGCGTCGACGGCAGCCACCGCCCGGCGAACCGGGGCGAGCGCGCCGCCGTGACCACCCAGGGCTACCTCGCCCACGGCCTCTCCCAGCGCATGGCCGCCCTGCGGTCGACCCTCGAGCTGCTCGACGAGGTCGACCTCTCCCCGACCGACCGGGTGCGGGCCGGCGCGCTCGTGGTCATCGAAGACGAAGATGGCGATGAACAGAGCATCTTCATCGTCCCGGGCGCCCAGGGCGACACGGTGGGCGCGACCACCCTGGTCTCGCCGGGGGCGCCCATCGCCCGGGCCCTCCGGGGCAAGGAAGAGGGCGACGAGGCCACGCTGGAGACGGGCGGCCGGGTGCGCGCGGTGGCGGTGGCGGCGGTCTGCTGAGGCACCGGGGGCGGCCGGCGCTCACTCGATGGGCCGGCCGATGCGCTGGGTGCGCAGGGGCGCGTCGCTGTCGCAGCCGTCGACGCTGAGCCACACGGCCACGGCCTTGCCCTTGATGGCCGAGACGGGCACGGGGCCGAAGCTGCGGCTGTCGCGGGAGCGGTCGCGCTGGTCGCCGAGCACGAAGACGTGGCCGGGGGGCACGGTCGTGGGGCCGTGGTCGCGGCGGCGCTGGCGGCGGGACTGGGCCTCGAGCACCACGTGGCGGTGGCCGCCGATGGTCTCGCGCTGTCGGGTGTTGGGGTGGGGCGTGCACTCGGCGTCGACGTAGCGGTAGGGGCCGAGGGCGCTGCGGGCGCTGGGGCGGCCGTCGATCCAGACCACCCCGTCCTTCACGGCCACGGTCTCGCCGGGCAGGCCCACGACCCGCTTGATGGTGTCGTCGGTGGGGAAGACCGGCAGCAGGTCGATGGTGTCGGTGGGGGCGCCCTGCTGGGTGCCGGGCTCGATGAACACGATCACGTCGCCCCGGGCGGGCACGGCGGGGCCCGTGAGGTTCCAGCGGGTGAAGGGCAGCCGCAGCCCGTAGTGGGACTTCGAGACGAGGATGCTGTCGCCGATGCGCAGGGTGGGCTCCATCGAGCCGCTGGGCACGTCGAAGGACTCGAGGCCGACGCTGCGCAGCACGAGCATCAGCCCGATCATGCCGACGGCCACCACAAAGCTGCAGCCGGGGCCGAGGCGGCGGCGGGACGGGGAGGGGGAGCCGGGGGTGGACGGGGCCATCGAGACCTGAAAAGAGGAGGGGGTGCACCAGGGCCCACGCCGGGGTCCGCTCCAGCATGCCACGATGGGCCGAGCCCCCGGAGATCCCATGCCCTCCCGCGTCGAGCTGCGGCTGCTGCGCCGCGTCACCCGCGCCAACAACGACCACCAGCTCATCGGCCCGGGCGACCGGGTGATGGCCTGCATGAGCGGAGGCAAAGACAGCTACGGCATGCTCCACCTGCTCCTGCTGCTCCAGAAGCAGCTGCCCTACGACTTCGAGATCGTCGCCGTCAACCTCGACCAGGGCCAGCCCGGCTTCCAGGGCCACATCCTCGAGACCTGGCTGCGGGCGCGGGGCGTGGACCACCGCATGGTCGCCCAGGACACCTACTCGGTGGTCACCGAGAAGATCGCCGTGGGCAAGACCTACTGCTCGCTCTGCTCGCGCATGCGCCGGGGGGTGCTCTACCGCACGGCCGAGGCGCTGGGCTGCACCCGCATCGCCTACGGCCACCACCGCGACGACGTCATCGAGACCCTGCTGCTCAACCTGCTCTATGCCGGCCAGATCAAGGCCATGCCGCCCCGGCTGCGCAGCGACGACGGCCGCAACACACTGATCCGGCCGCTGGTCTACTGCACCGAGGCCGACCTCCAGCTGCTCAGCGAGGAGCAGGCCTTCCCGATCCTGCCTTGCGACCTCTGCGGCTCTCAGGACAACCTGAAGCGCAAGCGGGTCAAGCGCCTCATCGCCGAGCTCGCCGCCGAGAACGACAAGGTGCCGGGCAACCTCTTCGCAGCCCTGCGCAATGTCCAGCCCTCCCACCTCTACGACGCCGACCTGCGGGAGGCCGTGGGCCTCGACCCCGTCACGGGTGCCCCCCGCCTCGCGGGCCGCGCCCTGCCCCTCGCCGGCCTTGCGGAGCGCCCCCCCGAGACGACAGAGCCCGCTGCCCCCCCTGCCCCGGATGCCCCCGCGTGAGCCCCCGCCCCGCCCCCCGCGACCTCGCTGAGCTGCTGTTCCGGCTGCTGTTCAGCACCATCTTCGTGGGCCTCGGTGGCGAACACATCGTCGACGACACCCTCATCATGCACCTGATGCCCCCGTGGATGCCGGCCCCGCGGCTCGTGAGCGTGGGCGCGGGCGTGGTGCTGCTGAGCGGGGGCGTGCTCGTGGCCATCGGCTACCGGCTGCGGGCCGCGGCGGTCGTGCTCGGGGCCTTCCTCGTGGTGGTCACGGCGCTGGTCCACCTGCCGCCGGTGCTCGGCCTCCAGCCGACGCCCCCCGACACCACCGAGTGGGCCTGGGTGGTGCTCCAGCGCTCGAACCTGGTCAAGAACCTCTGCCTGCTCGGCGTCTGCCTCCAGCTCTGGTGGCACGAGCCGGGCGCCCTCAGCCTCGACCGCATCCGGGCCGCCCGGCCGGCGAGCCCGGGGTGAGCCCCCGCCGACCGGTCGTGCTCATCACGGGGGCCTCCACGGGGCTGGGCCTCGCGATCGCGCGCCGGCTGCTGGCCGCCGACGCCTGGACCCTCGTGCTCACGGCCCGTCCCGCCTCGATGCACCGCTTCGCCGACCTGGGCCTCGTGGCCGGCCCCCGGCTGCTGCTGCGGCCCCTCGACGTGACCGACGCAGCCCAGCGCCTGGCCTGCATCACCGAGCTCGAGCGCGACCACGGCGGCATCGACGTGCTCATCAACAACGCCGGCTACTCGGTGCGGGCGGTGGTCGAGCACGTCACCGAGGCGGACCGGCTGGCCCAGCTCGACATCAACTTCCGCTCGCCCATGGAGCTCATCCGCCTGGCCCTGCCGGGCATGCGCGCCCGGCGCAGGGGCCGCATCATCAACATCAGCTCGGTGGGCGGCATGATGGCCATGCCCACCATGTCGGCCTACTCGGCCTCCAAGTTCGCCCTCGAGGGGGCCTGCGAGGCGCTCTGGTACGAGGTGCGGCCCTGGGGCATCCACGTCACCCTGGTCGAGCCGGGCTTCATCAACTCCGACGGCTTCGAGAAGGTGCGCTGGACCCCCAAGAGCCGCGACGCCATGGACGACGAAGAGCGCGCCTACCACGCCCACTACGACCACATGAGCCGCTTCATCGGCCGCATCATGCGCTGGGCCCCGGCCACGCCGGACCACGTCGCCCGGCGGGTCGCGCGCGCCATGACCCGGGCCCGGCCGCCGCTGCGCTTGCCCGCCACCCTCGACGCCTGGTTCTTCTCGATGCTGCGCCGGCTGCTGCCCCGGTGGGTCTACCACCGGCTGCTCTACTGCATGCTGCCCGGGGTGCGGCGCTGGGGCCGCCACCCGCGCCGGCGGGCCCGCTGAGTCGGGGCCTCAAGGGGCGAGAATGGCCTCCCAGACGCCATCTGCGGCGGAGCCCTCAGGGATGAGGCCCGGGCTGGTGGCGGCCACCAGGTAGGCCCCCTCGATGGCGGCGGTGGCGAGCCCGGCCCGGCGGGCGGCCGCGGCGGGGCTGTGGCCCAGGGCCCGGAGCAGCGCGGCGATGGCGGTGGTGCGGGTCGCCAGCACCCCCCGGTAGAGGGGCCCCAGCTCGGGGTCGTGCACGGCCTCGGCGGCGATGGCCACCCAGCAGGCCACCGCACCGGGATCGGCGTCGGGCCCCTGGGCGAGGTGGGCGTCGACGAGGGCGCGCAGCTGGACGGCCGGGCGGCGGGCCTCGTCGGGGCCGGCGGCGGCGAGGCGGCGGGTGCGGCGGGCGTCCACCGTGGCCTGGAGCTCGTCCATGAGCTGGATGAGGATGTCGAGCTTGCGCTGGAAGTGGTAGTGGCCGAGGCCCGTCGTGAGACCGGCCTCGGCGGCGATGGCGCCCGTGGTGGCGCCGGCCCAGCCCACCCGGGGCAGCAGGCGGGCGAGGGCGGCCGTGAGCTGGGCGCGGCGGTCGGGGCGGGGGCTCACGGCAGCCCCGGCTGGTCGGTGGTCGCGGTGTGGCCGCCGGCGGCCCTCAGGGCGGCGACGAAGTCCTCGGCGGCGGCGGAGAAGCCGGCCACGGGGCTGGCCGCGTCGGTGAGCAGCACGATGCGGGGGGCGAGGCGGGGGGCGAGGGCGATGAGGTCGCCGACGGTGGCTGCGACGCAGTGGGAGAGGGCCTGGCCGGCCACATAGATGCGATCACAGTCGTCGAGACTGCTGATGAGGTCGGTGTTGTCGTGGGTTGTGGGGTCGTCGGGCACGGGCACGGCGGCCCGCACGGCCGAGAAGTGCTCCGACCAGGGGTTCTCGCCCTTGCGCCAGATCTGGAGCTGGTGGTGGCGGGCCCGGGCCCAGGCGGCGAGGGGGCCGCGCAGGGGGGCGGCGATGGCGTGGCCGGGGGTGCCGACGATGCAGTGCTCGGGCCAGACGACGTGGGCGGGGTGGCCGCCGGCCGCGAGGGCGTGGAGGTAGGCGCGGGTGCGGGAGGCCCGGGCCGGCAGGGCCGTGGTCCAGCGGCCGGCGTCCATGTCGGCGGCGGAGATGACCGTGAAGGGGGCCGGGGGCTGGCCGGCCGCGTCCCGCCACCAGCTCGGGTGGGAGATGTCGACGGGGTGGTGGCTGTCGAGGGTGACGTGGATCTCGTCGAGAGCCGCGGCGTGGCGGGCGACGAAGGCGGCCGTGCGCTGGGTGTCGGCCGGGGCGCCGGGCACGGCCAGGGCGCCGTCCTCGTGGCAGAAGTCGGCCTGGGGATCGATGAGCAGCAGGGCGGTGCGCATGGGGGCTCCAGGGGGGCGGCCAGGGCCCGTCTCGGGGGGACGCGGCCGGGCCGGCTCGCGGCGATCATGTCGGGAAAGGTCGGCGATGGGCCCGCCGGGGCCCCGTGGCTTGACCGTCTCGGTGGGCCTCCCTATCCTGCGCGGGCCCTCCCCCGTCCCGGCTGTCGCCCCATGCCCTCTGGCCGCCCGCCCCTGTCGTCGTCTCTGCCCTCTGCTGCGGCATGTGCGGCCCTCGTGGCCCTGTGGGGGCCGGCCCTCGCGGGCTGTGCCCCGCCGGCGCTGCCCGAGGACCCGGACGGGGGGCCCGCCGTGCGCTTCGTCTTCCCCACCAGCGACCTGGACGGGCCCGTGTGCCCCGACTTCCTCGTCGCGGTGAACATCGACAACTTCGAGGTCGTGCCCCCCGACGCGTCGGCCACCCCCCAAGACGGCCGCGGCCACTGGCACCTCGATGACGACATCACGGGCGACTACTTTCCCCTCGAAGACAGCTTCCTCGACTTCAGCGCCGAGCTGGACGGGGCCGCGTCGCGCGCCTACCGCCTCACGGCGAGCCTCGTGAACATCGACCACAGCCCCCTCGACCAGGGCCGCTTCCCCCTGTCGGTGGCGACCGTCGAGTTCGACGTGGCCGACGAGGAGGGCTGCCTCGGGGGAGGGGGCGCGGGCGCCGGCCGATGAGCGAGGGGCGACGCTTCGAGGTGCGGGGGCTGCTCGGCCAGGGCGGCTTCGGTCGGGTCTACCTCGCCGACATGGTCTCGCTCGGGGGCTTCCGCAAGCAGGTCGCCCTCAAGGTGCTCGATCCGCGGGTGACGACCAACATGGACGCGGCCCGGCGGCTGCGGGACGAGGCGCGCCTGCTGGGGCTGCTGCGCCACCGGAACATCGTCGCTGTCGATGATCTCGTGCGCTTCGAAGAGGGCTGGGGCGTGGTGATGGAGTACGTGGCCGGGGTCGACCTGGGCGTGCTCATCACCGACTTCGCCCACCGCCAGCAGCCCTTCCCGCCCCGGGCGGCCGCCGAGCTCACCCGGGCCGTGGCCCGGGCCCTCGATGCCGCCTACGCCCACGCGCCCCCCGGCGGCGAGCCCCTGCGGGCGATCCACCGCGACATCAAGCCCTCGAACGTGCGGATCACGGCCGAGGGCGAGGTGAAGGTGCTCGACTTCGGCATCGCCCGGGCCGAGTTCCAGGCCCGGGAGGCGGTCACGGGCGACAGCAACTTCGGCTCGCTGGCCTACATGTCGCCCGAGCGGGTGATGGGGGACGGCGACACGGCGGCGGGCGACGTCTATGCCCTCGGGGTGGTGCTCTGGGAGTGCCTCGCCCGGCGGCCCCGGGGCCGGGCCCTGCTGCGGGAGGACGCCCACGAGGGCCAGCGGGCCGAGATGGCGGCGGCGGTGGCCGACCACCCGGCGCTCTGTGCGCTCATCCTTCGCATGGTCGCCCACGCCCGGGAAGACCGGCCCACGGCGGCCGCGGTGGCCGAAGAGCTGCGGGTGATGCTGCCGTCGCTGGCGGGCCCCGAGCTGGAGCAGGTGGCCCGGGAGCGGGTGGGGGCGCTGATGGTCGCCCCGCGGCCCGCCGACGTGGCCGAGATGGTCTCGGTGGGGGGCCGCAGCGCCGAGTCGACCACGGTGGACTTCGGCGCCCAGGGCTTCTCGCCGCCGACCGCCGTGCCGGGGGACGACACGGGCGAGACGACGGGCGACCGCACGGGCGACTCCCCGGGCGGGGGCCTGCAGGCGCCCGCTCCGCCGCCGTCCGCCGCGGGCCGCCGCTGGCTGCCGGTCGCGGGGCTCGGTCTCGTCGGCCTCGCCGTCGCCGCGGCCCTCTTCGTGGGCGGCCAGCCCGGGGTCACGCCGTCTCCCTCCCCGTCCTCGACCACGGCGCCCGCTCCTGCGCCGTCCCCGTCTCCCGCGGCGGCGGCCCCGTCTCCCGCGGCGGCCCCGTCTGCTGCGGCGGCCCCGTCTGCTGCGGCGGCCCCGTCTGCTGCGGCGGCCCCGGC
>CAXQUZ010000739.1:0-2505 GCA_964226865.1 Myxococcota bacterium
G
This sequence comes from Myxococcota bacterium, assembly GCA_964226865.1. GTDB lineage: Bacteria > Myxococcota_A > UBA796 > UBA796 > UBA2385 > CAXQUZ01. The sequence continues at coordinate 2 of CAXQUZ010000739.1, forward strand.
GCACGGGGGCCGGGATGGCCGGGGCGGGGGCCGTGCGCGCGCGCTTCGGGGGCGGGGCCGCGGGCAGGGGCTCGGCCGAGAAGAAGCGCTCCATGGCCGCGAGGGTGCGGGCGGGGGCGTCTTCGAGAACGTAGTGGCCGACGCCATTCCAGGCATGCACCCGCGCGGCCGGGAAGCGGCGCTGCCACTCCTCGCGGAAGGCCGGTGTGAAGCAGAAGTCCTCTTCGCCCCAGACCAGCATCATGGGCCGGTCGGCGAGCTGGGCGAGGCCGGCGTCGATGCGGCTGAGCTCGGCGTGGGAGGGGTGGCTCGGCTTGAGCGGGATGTCTTCGACGAAGCGCAGGGTGGCGATGCGGTGGGCCCACGAGTCGTAGGGGGCCAGCAGCCCCTGCTTGGCCGCCGTGCTCAGGGGGCGCGCCGCGGCCCGCCAGGTGGCGACCCGGGCGAAGCCGTTGAAGCCGCGCACGGCGAGGGGGCCGTAGACGGGGATGCGGCAGGTCGCGATGGAGAAGGGGATGTCTTGGCTGAGGAAGGCCGCCGTGTTCGTGACCACGAAGCGGCTGAAGCGCTCGGGCATGCGGGTGGCGGCGCCCATGCCGATGGCCCCGCCCCAGTCGTGGACCATCAGGGTGATGTTCCGGAGGTCGAGGTCTTCGATGACCCGCACGAGGTTGTCGACGTGGTCGGCGAGCTGGTAGGGCCAGTCCTGGGGCTTGTCGGAGCGCCCGCAGCCGATGTGGTCGGGCACGATGACCCGGTAGCGGTCGGAGAAGCGGGCCACGACCTTGCGGTAGTAGAAGGACCAGGTCGGGTTGCCGTGCACACAGACGAGGGGCGGCGCGTCGGCGGGGCCCTCGTCGAGGACGTGCATGCGGCCGCCGTTCACGTCGAACCAGTTGCCCTCGTAGGGGTACTCGGCGGCGGCGGCGGGGGGCAGCGGAAAGGACATGGAAACTCCGGCGCCGGTGGGGGTCACCACTGCAGCGCTTGCATCGCAGAATTGAGGCCGCTGCCGATGCCCATGAGCGCGACCTTGTCGCCCGGCTGGACCCGCCCGAGCTCGATGGCCCGGGAGAGCGTCAGGGGCACGCCGCAGGCGCCGACGTTGCCCGTGTCGGGGTAGATGCGCAGGGCGCGGTCGACGGGCACCCCGACGGCCTTGCAGACGGCGTCGTGGTTGGCCTTTCCGACCTGGTGGAGGGCATACTGGGCAAAGTCGGGGTGGTCGAGGCCGAGCTCGGCCGTGAACTCGGCCCACACCCGGCTGGCGAGCTTGACGCCCTCTTGCAGCAGGGTGGTGGGGTCGGTGGTCATCTGCTCGGGGGTGCCGACGCAGAGGCGGCTGTGCTGGGTGGCGGCCAGGGCGTGGCTGCCGAGGAAGCGGTGGGGGGCCTGGGCGAGGTCGGCCCGCACCAGCAGCATCGCCGCCCCGCCCGAGCCGAGGGTGAGGGTGGCGAGGTTGTCGCGCAGGTCTTGGAAGCTCGTGCCGGGCTTGATGAGCCGCGAGACCGTCGCGCGGATGACGTCGCGGCTGCCCTCGCCGGCGACCACGAGGCCCGCCTCGACGGCGCCCTGCTCGATCATCGTGGCGACGACCTGCATGCCCGAGAGGAAGCCGAGGCAGGCGGTGCCGATGTCGAAGTTGAGGCAGCGGGGCGGCAGCCCGAGGTTGCCGTGGACGAGGGCCGCCGTGCTCGGCTCGAGGTAGTCCTTGCAGACGCTGGTGTTGACCAGGATGCCGATGCGCGCGGGGTCGAAGCCCGTCTCGGCCAGGGCCTTGCGGGCGGCCAGGGTGGCCGCATCGGAGGGCTTGACCCCCTCGTCCCAGAAGCGGCGGGCCTCGATGCCCGTGAGCATGTCGAGGAAGCCGGGCGCGATGTTCAGGCGCCGGTAGGTGCGCCCGAGCATGCGCTCGATGCTCGCGGTGGTGATCCTCGTCTCGGGCAGCACCGTGGCGAGGGACTCGATGGCGACGGCGTCAAAGCGCATGGCGAGCCAGGCAGGGGGAGGGCCCGCGTCCGTAACACACGGCGGGCCGCGGTCGGCAGGGGCGGCCGACTGTTCCGTCCCCGTTGCACGGCGGGCGGGGCGGCCCCCGGCGGACGGGGCCGGCGGGTTGACGAGCCGATGACATCCCGCGCGGACGGCACCCCGGAGTGGTTACCGTGGGGGTCGCTCGTGTGGGCCCCCGTCCGCACAGACCGCCCGGCCCCCGCCGCAAGCCCCGGACCCCTCCATGCGCGCCACGCCCCTGCTCCCCCTCCTCGCGGCCCTCGGGCTGCTCTCCGCTTGCAGCGCCGACCTCAACGGCAAGGCCCAGAGCCCCGAGCCCGTGGGCGGCGCCGAGGGGGACGACGACGGCGGTGCAGACGGGGCCGACGGCACGGACGGCGGCGACGGCACGGACGGCGGCGACGGCACGGACGGCGGCGACGAGGGAGGGGACGACGGCGAAGAGCTGCCCGTGGACGCGGACGGCGACGGCTGGACGCTGGAGGACGGGG
>CAXQUZ010000740.1:0-4640 GCA_964226865.1 Myxococcota bacterium
CCGTCCGGGCCCCCCGGGGTTAGGGGCCGCCGCTGTCGCCCCCCTCCTCCCCTCCTCCGGCCGCCGGCCCGGTCATCGAGGCCACCGGCCTGGGCCGCCGCTTCGGCGCGCGCTGGGCCTTCACCCACGTCGACCTCACGGTCCAGCCCGGCGAGCGGCTGCTGATCGTCGGTGCCAATGGCTCGGGCAAGACGACGCTGCTGCGGGTGCTCTCGACGATCCTCACCCCGACGGTGGGCCAGCTGCGGCTCTTCGGGGGCCGCCCCGTCCACGCCGCCCGGCACGAGCTGGCGCTGCTCTCCCACCACGTCGGCCTCTACGAAGACCTCTCGGGCCTCGACAACCTCGGCGTGCTCGCCCGCATCCTCGACCGGCGCGGCCCCGACCCCCGGGCCCTGCTGCGCCGGGTGGGCCTCGAGCCCGACCGCCCCGACCCCGTCCGGGCCTTCTCGGCCGGCATGCGCAAGCGCCTGCAGCTCGCCGCCCTGCTCCTCCAGCAGCCCGCCCTGGTCTTCCTCGACGAGCCCTTCGCCGCCCTCGACCCCCAGGGCTGCGCCGACACGGCCGCCATCATCGGCGAGCTCGAGGGGGCCGTGCTGATCGCCTCCCACCAGCTCAGCCGCGCCGCCGCCGTCTGCGAGGGCGCGCTGCTCATGCATGCCGGCCAGCCCCGCTGGCAGGGCCCCGCCGCCCAGGTCTCGCGGGCCTGGTCCCAGCTCGAGGCCCAGGCCGAGGGGGCCGCGTGAGCCGCGCACTGCGAGACGTCGTCTACATCCTCCAGAAGGACATTCTCATCGAGTGGCGGGCCCGCTCCCGGGCCTTCGCCCTCGCCTGCTTCGCCGTGACGATCCTGTTGCTCTTCAGCTTCGCCATCGGCCCCGACACGGCGGCCCTCCAGCAGCACGCCGGCGCCTACCTGTGGCTCGCCCTGCTGCTGTCCAGCACGCTGCTGCTCTCGCGCTCCTTCCAGATCGAGGTGGAGTCGGGCGCCCTCGAGACCCTCATCCTGGCCCCCGTGGCGCCCGCGGCGCTCTTCTACGGCAAGGCCATCGCCAACGCCGCCCAGCTCGTGTTGCTGGGCCTCGCCTCGCTGCCCTTCGTCGTGGCCCTCTTCGAGGGTCGCTTCGCCATGGGTGCGCCCGCCCTCTTGCCCGTGCTGGTGCTCGGTGCGATGGGTCTGGCCGCACCGGGAACCCTCTACGCCGCCCTCACGGCCCGGCTCCACGCCCGCCAGCTCCTGTTGCCACTGCTGCTCTTTCCGCTCATCGTGCCCTGCCTGTTGGCCTCCGTTAAGGCCACGTCTCTGGTCATGGCCGGAGACCCGATGGAGCAGATGGGCTCCTGGCTGACGCTGCTGCTGTGCTTCGACCTGGTCTACTGGAGCCTCTGCGGCGTGCTGTTCCCCCGGGTCATCGAGGCCTGACGTCCTTCCCCGGAGGCGCGCATGCGCTGGGAACACGGGTCCCTCGGACTCGGCATTCTGCTCATCGGCATCGCCCACTACATGGGCCTCTTCGTCGCCCCTCCCGAGGCGATGATGGGCGACGTGGGCCGCATCCTCTACGCCCACGTCCCGACGGCCTGGGTGGGCCTGGTGATGTTCACCACCTGCTTCTTCGCCGCCGTCGGCACGCTGTGGAACGGCAAGTACAGCTGGGACGCTGCGGTCGAGGCCACCGCCGAGGTGGGCGTGGTCTACACGGCGCTGCTGCTCTTCCAGGGCAGCATGTGGGCCCGTCCGACCTGGGGCGTGTTCTGGTCCTGGGACCCCCGCCTGACCAGCTCGGCCATCCTGCTCGTGCTCTTCGTGGCCGTGCTCGTGCTGCGGCGCGTGGTCGACAGCCCCGAGCGGCGCCTCACCGTGACCGCCATCGCCGCCATCGTGGCCTACGTCGACGTGCCCATCGTCTACTTCGCGGTCAAGTGGTGGAACTCGCTCCACCAGCCCATGAGCTCGCCCGAGACCGTGTCGAACCCGATGATCCTGCCCCTGCGCATGGCGGCCTTCGGCATGCTCTTCACGGGCATCGGCATCGCCCGGCTGCGCTGGCGCACCATCTACGCGGGCCTCCAGCGCGAGGCGGCCGCCCCCGACCTGCCCGCCCGGGCCGAGACCCTCACCCTCGCCGACGAGGGGGCCTGACATGGACGAGACCACGGTCGCCTCCGGAATGATCACCGGCGGCTGGGAATACATCTGGACGGTCTACATCGCGACCTGGACCGTCGTGTTGGGCTACGGCGCCTTCGCCGTGACCCAGGCCCGCTCGGTCCTGCACCGCCCCCCGGAGTCCCCCCAATGACGCCCCCCCCCGCCGCCTCTGCGAGCGCTGGCCGCCGCATCTTCCTCGTCGTGGCCCTGCTCGTGGCCGGCGGCGCCCTCGCCTTCATCTCGATGGGCAACATCGGCGAGAACCTCGTCTATTACTGGGACGTCGCCCAGCTCACCGAGGCCGGCGACAAGGCCGTCGGCGCCACCATCCGCCTCGGCGGGGTGGTCAAGGAGGGCACGGTCGACTGGAATGCCGACGAGAACCACCTCACCTTCATCGTCTCCGACGGCACCCACGACGTGCCCGTCGAGGCCACCGGCGCCCCGCCCCAGATGTTCCGCGAGGGCATCGGCGTGGTGGTCGAGGGCACGATGACCTCCGGCGGCACCTTCACCAGCGACCGGCTCATGGTGAAGCACTCCAATGAGTACAAGGCGCCCGAAGAGGGCATGACGGCCGAGGAGCGCAAGAAGCTCTACGCCACGGTGGAGGAGATGTGATCAGCACCCTCGGACGGGTGGCCGTGCTGCTCGCCCTCGCCGCCTGCTCGGTCGGCACCGTCACGGGCGCCGTGGCGGCCCTCCGCAACAGCGCCGAGTCCCTGCGCTGGACCCGCTGGATGGCCTGGCTCTTCGGTGGGGCCATCATCACGGCCACCCTGCTGATGGAGTACGCCCTCCTCACCCACGACTTCAGCGTCGGCTACGTCGCCGAGGTGGGCTCGCGCTCGACGCCCGTGTGGGTCACCATCGTCTCGCTGTGGAGCTCGCTCAACGGCTCCATCCTGCTCTGGGGCTTCGTGCTCGGCGTGTTCACGGTGGGCTTCACGGTCGCCACCAAGGACAAGCACCCCGACCACACCCCCTGGGCGCTGTCGGTCATCCTCGGCGTGGGCGTGTTCTTCAGCTTCCTCGTCGCCGGCGTGGCCAACCCCTTCGAGGCCATCAGCCCCGTGCCCGCCGACGGCCCGGGACCGAACCCGCTGCTCCAGAACCACATCCTGATGGTCGTGCACCCGCCGATGCTCTACCTCGGCTACGTCGGCATGACCGTGCCCTTCGGCATGGGCTGTGCGGCCCTGCTGGCGGGCAAGCTGGACGCCGCCTGGGTGCGGGCCCTGCGCCGCTGGATGCTCGTGCCCTGGGGCTTTCTCACGGTCGGCATCGTGCTGGGCGGCTGGTGGTCCTACGAGGTGCTCGGCTGGGGCGGCTGGTGGGCCTGGGACCCGGTCGAGAACGCCAGCTTCCTGCCCTGGCTGACGGCCACGGCCTTCGTCCACAGCGCCATGGTCATGGAGCGCAAGGAGCAGCTCAAGGGCTGGACCATCGCCCTCGTCCAGGCCAGCTTCCTGCTGACCCTGCTCGGCACCTTCATGACGCGCTCGGGCGTCTTCAACTCGGTCCACAGCTTCACCCAGTCGCCCATCGGGCCGGTCTTCCTGGGCTTCCTCGCCTTCGCCATGCTGTTCAGCATCGTGCTGCTGGCGGTGCGCATGGACGCCCTGCTCCCGGGCAGGGGCGGCCTCGACGGCGTGCTCTCCCGCGACGGCGCCTTCCTGCTGAACAACCTGCTGTTCGCCGCCTTCACCCTCACGGTGCTCGTCGGCACGGTCTACCCGCTGCTCAACGAGGCCTTCACCGAGACCCAGATCAGCGTCGGCGCGCCCTACTTCAACAAGATGTCGGCCCCCATCGGCGCCGCCATCGTGTTCCTCATGGGCGTCGGGCCCGCCCTGCCCTGGGGCCGCGTCGCGCCGGGCGAGCTGGGCCGCCGCCTGCTCGTGCCCGGGGGCGCCGGACTGGTCGTCGTGGGCGCCGCCGCCGCTGCAGGCATCCACGAGTTCTGGGTGCTGCTCACCTACGGGCTGTCGGCCTTCGCCATGGTCGTGACCACGGCCCAGCTGCTCCAGCCCGCCCAGGCCCGGGCCAAGGCCCTCGGCGAGAGCCTGCCCGCGGCCGTGCTCAGCGTCGGCCTCCGCGCCCGGCGCCGCTACGGCGGCTACATCGTGCACGTCGGCTTGCTCTGCATCGCCGTCGCCCACGCCACGGCCACGGCCTACCTCACCAAGGAGCGCGTGACCTTCGTCGAGGGCCAGGAGACCACCGTCCAGGACTACACCCTGATCTACCAGGGCTCCGAGTGGCAGGACCAGCCCCACCGGAAGAGCATGGTGGCGCGCTTTCTCGTCAAGGAAGGCGACCGTGAGCTCGGCCTCGTCGAGCCCCGGCTGAACCACTACAAGTCCATGGGCTCGCCCATCGGCACCCCCGAGGTCCACTCCGGCCTCGACGAGGACCTCTACCTCAGCCTCGTCAACGTCGACCCGGCCGCGGGCACGGCCTCGCTCGAGATCCTCGTCCAGCCGCT
>CAXQUZ010000741.1:0-6045 GCA_964226865.1 Myxococcota bacterium
CCCCGAGCCACCCATGCCATTCGTCCACGTCGACGCCGTGCCCGCGGCCGGCCAGCGCTTCACCGCCGACGCCACCGCCGACTGGGCCCGCGAGGCCGCCACCCTCGCCCTCGACGGCGCCCCCCGCGCCCTCGCCGTCGACCTCGAGGTCAAGCTGCGGGCCGATCCGGCCCGCCCCCGCGCCCGCGACACCCTCCACGTCCAGGGCACGATCTCGGCGACCTTCCCGGCCACCTGCACCCGCTGCCTCCGGGCGGTCGAGGTCTCGCTCGCCGGGCCCGTGGATCTGCTCTACACCCGCCCGCCGACCACCGCCGCCGAAGAGACCGCCCTCGAAGAGGACGACCTCGAGGTGGGCTGGCTCGACGACGGACGGCTCGAGATGGACGTGCCCGTCAGCGAGCAGCTGGCCCTCCTCGGCCAGAGCCGCTACCGGTGCACCGACGCGGGCGTGCGCCGGGCCTCCCCCGACGACGCCCCCTGTGCGGTCCCCGCCCAGCCTCCGGCCCCCGAGCTGGAGCGCCCGAACCCCTTTGCGGCACTCGCCAACCTGCGGCTGCCGGAATAAGGGGCGGGGCCCGCGCTCGCTGCGTCCCCCTCGTGGGGGCATGCGTCGCGCAGGGAGAGCCCGAGAGCCCGCCCCCACCCGGCACTCTCTCGCGCGGGGCCCCCGGGTCCCGCCGCTCTCCTCCCGCCTTCTGGCCGCGGGGCCTCCGGTCCCTCAGCCACCGCACGATCTCCCCTTCCTCCGAATTCCGATCCGCCCTCCCCCCGCACCCCGGGTCGGGCGACCGAGGTTTCCATGGCCGTCCCCAAGAAGCGCACCTCCAAGCGTCGCAAGGGCAACCGTCGCGCCCACGACTTCCTGACGCACACCGCCGCCGTGACCTACTGCAACCACTGCGGTGAGGCGAAGCTGCTCCACCACGTCTGCGAGGCCTGCGGCACCTACCGCGGTCGCCAGATCCTCGAGCCCAAGCTCGACATGTGAGCTGCTGGTCCGTCCAGCAGGCCACGCCCGCAGCCCGGCGCGCTTCTCTCACGAGGCGCATCGGGTTTTTGCGTCTTGGTGCCCCGTTCCCCCGTGGCAACCGCGCCCCGGGCCCCCGCGCCCGCCGGCCCCGCCGCGTGACGAACCGGGAAAAGCCACACGCGCGCCCCGCGCCCATCCGGTACGGTGGCCGACCCCCACGCACACCGCGTTGACCCCCCGGGACGGCCGCCGGCCCTCCCCACCGCACAGGAGCCCCGATGACCCGCGAGAGCATCGTCGAGAAGGTCAAGGACCTCATCCAGGACAACCTCAGCGTCGACCGCGAGCAGATCGTTCCGGGCGCCTCCTTCATCGACGATCTGGGCGCCGACAGCCTCGACATCGTCGAGCTGGTGGTGGCCATCGAGTCCGAGTTCGGCATCGACATCCCCGACGACGACGCCGAGAAGATCAGCACCGTCAACGACGCCATCCACTACGTCTCGGACCGCACCGAGGCCTGAGCCGCGGCAGGGCCGGCCGCCGGGCCCTCCGGTGCGCCGTCCCGCTCCGGCCCAGCCCGCGCGCCAGGAAGCCACCATGAAGCAGTCCCGGGTGTTCATCACGGGCGTCGGCGCCGTCGGCCCCTGCGGCCTGGACGCGCCCAGCTGCTGGGAGGCCGTGCGCGCGGGCCAGAGCGGCATCGACACCATCCGGGGCTTCGACACCACGGGCTGGCCCGTGCGCATCGCCGGCGAGGTCCCGGGCTACGACCCGGCCGACCACTTCGACCGCCGCCGGGCCCGGCGCACCGAGCGCTTCACCCAGTACGCCCTGCTGGCCGCGGCCGAGGCCCTGGCCAGCGCCGGCATCGAGGCCGGCCCCGACGGCCTGGGCGACCGGGCCGGCGTCTACGTGGGCTCCGGCATCGGCGGCACCCCCGCCATCGCCCGCAACGCCATCGTGCTGCGCGAGCAGGGCCACCGGCGCATGTCGCCCTTCTTCATCCCCCAGACCCTCTCGAACATGGCCGGCGGCCACATCGCCATGGCCCACGGGGCCCGGGGGCCGAACCTCTGCATCGCGACGGCCTGCGCCTCGGGCAACAACAGCATCGGCGAGGCCGCCCGGGTCATCCGCGCCGGCGACGCCGACCTCATGCTGGCCGGCGGGGCCGAGGGCTCGCTCTTCGACCTCGGGGTGGCCGGCTTCATGGGCATGAAGGCCCTCTCGAAGCGCAACGACGCCCCCCAGCAGGCCTGCCGGCCCTTCGATCGCGACCGCGACGGCTTCGTCATGGCCGAGGGCGCCGGCATCGTCGTCCTCGAGTCCGAGGCCCACATGCGCCGCCGCGGGGGCCGCCCCCTCGCCGAGCTGCTCGGCTACGGCATCTCGAACGACGCCCACCACATCACGGCCCCGCCGCCGCGCCACGCCGGCGCCGCCCGGGCCATGCAGCTCGCCCTGCGTGCCGCGGGCCTCGCCCCCGAGGCGGTCGACTACATCAACGCCCACGGCACCTCGACCCCCGCCAATGACGTGGCCGAGACCGAGGCCATCCACGATGTCTTCGGCGCCCACGCCCGCCGGCTCGCCGTCTCGTCGACCAAGTCGGTCACGGGCCACACCCTCGGCGCCGCCGGCGGCATCGAGGCGGTGCTCTGCACCCTCGCCCTCCAGGACGGCTTCCTGCCGCCCACCATCAACCTCGACAACCCGAGCGAGGGCTGCGACCTCGACTACGTGGCCCACGAGGGGCGCCCGGCGGCGCTGGGGGTGGTGATGAGCAACGCCTTCGGCTTCGGCGGCCAGAACGCCGTCATCCTCCTCGGCCACCCCGACCGCTGATCCCCGGAGCTCCCGTGCCCATCGCCATCGCCTCCGACCACGCCGGCCTCGCCCTCAAGACCCACCTCGCCGGGCTGCTGCGCGCCCGCGGCCTCACGGTGGACGACCTCGGCACCGACACGGCCGCCTCCTGCGACTACCCGACCTTCGCCCACGCCGTGGCCGAGCGGGTGGCCTCGGGCGCCGCGCCCTGGGGCCTGCTCGTCTGCGGCACGGGCATCGGCATGAGCATGGCCGCCAACCGCCACCCGGGCGTGCGCGCCGCCGTCGTGACCGACCCCTTCGCCGCCCGCGCCACCCGCCTCCACAACGACGCCAACGTGCTCTGCCTCGGCGAGCGCATCGTCGGAACAGGCCTGGCCGAGGCCATTCTCGACGCCTGGCTGTCGACCGACTTCGAGGGCGGACGCCACCAGCGCCGGGTCCTCGCCATCGAGCCCCGCGCCTGAGCGCCCTCCCCCCGTGCCCCTGAACCCCTCGCGCCGGGCCCCGCCCGCGCCGGAGTCGCCGTGACCCGCACGCTCGCCCAGCAGGACCCCGAGGTCCTTGCGGCCATCAACGCCGAGATCGGTCGCCAGCAGCACGATCTCGAGCTCATCGCCTCCGAGAACCACGCCAGCCTCGCCGTGCTCGAGGCCATGGGCACCCCGCTGACCAACAAGTACGCCGAGGGCTACCCGCGCCGGCGCTACTACGGCGGCTGCGAGCACGTCGACGTGGTCGAGAACCTCGCCCGCAAGCGCGCCCGCCAGCTGTTCATGGTCGAGGGCTGCGACATCGGCGCCAACGTCCAGCCCCACGCCGGCGCCCAGGCCAACTCGGCCGCCTTCCTTGCGCTGATGCAGCCGGGCGACACCTTCCTGGGCCTCGACCTCTCCCACGGCGGCCACCTGACCCACGGCTCGCCGGTCAACGCCTCGGGCATGCTCTACCGGCCGGTCCACTACCACCTCGGCGAGGACGGACGCCTCGACATGGACGAGGTCCGCCGGCTCGCCCTGGCCGAGCGCCCCGCCCTCATCGTCTGCGGCGCCAGCGCCTACCCGCGCACCATCGACTTCGCGGCCTTCCGCGCCATCGCCGACGAGGTCGGCGCGAAGCTCATGGCCGACATCGCCCACATCGCGGGCCTGGTCGCGGTGGGCCTCCACCCGAGCCCCTTCCCCCACTGCGACGTGGTCACGACCACGACCCACAAGACCCTGCGGGGCCCCCGCGGCGGCATGATCCTCGCCCGCCGCGAGCACATGAAGGCCGTGAACTCCGCGGTCTTCCCGGGCACCCAGGGCGGCCCGATGATGCACGTCATCACCGCCAAGGCCGTGGCCTTCCGCGAGGCCCTCGCCCCCGAGTTCCGGGTCTACCAGCAGGCCGTGCTCGACAACGCCCAGGCCATGGCCGGCCGGCTGCTCGCGCGGGGCCACGCCCTCGTCAGCGGCGGCACCGACAACCACCTCATGCTCATCGACCTGCGCGCCCACCCCCTCTCGGGCAAGGACGCCGAGGGCCTGCTCGGCCGGGCCGGCATCACGGTCAACAAGAACACCGTGCCGGGCGAGGTCCGCAGCCCCATGGTCACCTCGGGCGTGCGCGTCGGCACCCCGGCCCTCACCACCCGCGGCATGGGCACGGCCGAGTCGGTGGCCATCGCCGATGCCATCGCCGACCTGCTCGAGAGCCCTGACGACAGCGCCGTCTTCGACCGGGTGCGCGCCGAGGTCAGCGCGCTCTGCGCCCGCTTCCCGCTCTACCCCGAGCTTGGGGAGAGCCCCGCGTGAACTGCCCCCAGTGCCAGGGCTCCGACTCCAAGGTGCTCGAGACCCGCGCGTCCTCCGGATCGATCCGGAGGCGGCGGGAGTGCCGCGACTGCAGCCACCGCTTCACCACCCAGGAGCGCATCGAGATGCGCCTGCCGCTGGTGGTGAAGAAGGACGGCGGCCGGGAGCTCTTCGACCGCGACAAGCTCGTCGACGGGGTGCGGGTGGCCTGCCGCAAGCGCCCGGTGCCGGCCCTGCGCATCGAGGAGGTGGTCACCCAGGTGGCGGCCCACGTCGCCTCGACCGGCCCCGAGGTCACGACCCGCGAGATCGGCGACGCCGTGCTCCGAGAGCTGCGCAACGTCGACCTGGTCGCCTATGTGCGCTTCGCCTCGGTCTACCTCGAGGTCCAGTCGCCCCAGGACTTCCAAGACATCCTCACCCCCTGGCTCGACGAAGAGAGTCCTGCCCCGTGAGGCCCGCCGACGACGACCGGGCCTGGATGGACCGGGCCCTGGCCCTCGCGGCGACCGCGGCCGGGCGCACCAGCCCGAACCCCGTGGTCGGGGCCGTTGTCGTCGAAGACGGCGTGGTCATCGCCGAGGGCCTCCACCGGGGCGCCGGCAAGGCCCACGCCGAGCGCGACGCCCTGGCCCAGCTCTCGGGGCGCGACCTCTCCCGGGCCACGATGGTGGTCAACCTCGAGCCCTGCTGCCACCACGGCCGCACCCCGCCCTGCACCGAGGCGCTGATAGCCGCGGGCATCGGCCGGGTCGTCGTGGGCATGGTCGATCCCGACCCCCGGGTCTCGGGGCGGGGCATCGCGGCCCTCGAGGCGGCCGGCATCCCGGTCACGGTCGGGGTCGGCGCCGCCGCTGCCCGCCACCTCAACGCGCCCTTCGTCGTCGCGCGCACCCTGGGCCGCCCCTTCGTCGCCCTCAAGGCCGCGATGACCCTCGACGGCCACGTGGCGGACGCCGCCGGCCAGAGCAAGTGGATCACCGGACCCGACGCACGGAACACCGGTCACCACCTCCGCAACACCCACGATGCCATCCTCGTGGGCGCGGGCACCCTGCTCGCCGACGATCCCAGCCTCAACTGCCGCATTCCCGGCGGCCGCGACCCCCTGCCGGTGGTGCTGGACGGGAGGCTGCGCTGCCCGTCGACCGCCCGGGTGCTGGCGGCGGGCCGCCGCCCCCTGCTGTTCTGTGGCGAGGACGTGAACCTGCGGCCGCTGCCCGCCACGGTGCTGCCCGTGCCCCGGCCGGGGGGGCTTCTCGACCTGAACGCCGTGATGGCGGCCCTTCTCGCGCGCGACCTCCAGAGTGTGCTGGTCGAGGGCGGCCCCCGGGTCCACCACAGCCTGATCCAGGCCGGGATGGTCGACCGCATCCACCTCTTCATCAATGCGCGGGTGCTCGCCGGCGGCCGCGCCGGGGTGGAGGGGCCGCCCTTCTCTCTGCC
>CAXQUZ010000742.1:0-5663 GCA_964226865.1 Myxococcota bacterium
CTCATCGGCCCCCGGGTGGGCACGAGCCTGCTGCTCGGCGCCGTCGCGAGCTGGGGTGTGCTCGGTCCGCTGGCCCAGAGCGCCGGCTGGGCCCCCGGCGAGATCATGGCCTACAGCGACGGCCCCCGCGGCTGGCTGCTCTGGCCCGGTGTGGCCATCATGGTCGCCGACGCCCTCACGAGTCTCGCCCTCTCCTGGCGCACCATCCTCAACACCTTCACGAAGAAGGCCGAGCCGGGCACCGAGGTCGAGGAAGACGCCAACCAGGCCATTCCCAACGCCTGGTGGATGGGCGGCCTCGCCGTCGCCTCGGTGGCCACCACGGCGCTGGCCTGGGCCGTCTTCGACATCCCGCCCCTGTTCAGCGTGCTCGCCATCGTGCTCTCGAGCGTGCTCGCCATGATCGCCGTGCGCTCGACGGGCGAGACCGACATCAACCCCATCGGCGGCATGGGCAAGGTCACCCAGCTCGTCTACGGCGCCCTCGCGCCGGGCAGCATCCCCACGAACCTCATGGCGGCGGCCATCACGGGCGCCGGCGCCAGCCAGGCCGGCGACATGATGCAGGACCTCAAGACGGGCCACCTGCTCGGCGCCTCGCCCCGGGCCCAGTTCAAGGCCCAGCTCGTCGGCATCGCCGCGGGCGTGGTCTTCTGTGTGCCGATCTACAAGCTCTTCGACAACGTCCACGAGATCGGCGACGCCGAGGGCAAGTTCCCGGCCCCGGCGGCCCACGCCTGGAAGGCCATGGCCGAGCTGCTCAGCAAGGGCTTCGACGCCCTGCCGCCGATGGCCACCAGCTTCGTCGTGGGCGGCCTCGTCTTTGGCGCGGTGCTCGCGGTGCTCAACAAGAAGCTGCCCCCCGCCGCGAAGAAGTGGATGCCCAGCGGCCTCGCCTTCGGCATCGCCTTCATCGTGCCCGCCTACTACGCCATCGCGATGTTCCTCGGCTCGATGATCCTCGTCGCCTGGCAGAAGAAGGACAAGGCCCACTGCGCCATGCTCAGCTTCGCGGTCGCCTCGGGCCTCGTCGCCGGCGAGGGCCTCATGGGCATCATCACGAGCCTCATCGACCTGGCCAAGGGCATGATGTAGCGCCCGCTGCGCCCGGGCCCGCCGGTGGGGGGGCCCGGGCCCGCGCTACTCGGCCAGCGCGCCGTCGACCGCCGCCCGGATGGCGTCCAGCTCGAAGCTGTTGTGGGCGTAGACCACGACGCCGTCCCGGCCGATGACCCAGTCCTGGGGGTAGGCCGCGCTGGGGAAGGCCATCTCCTGGGCATACTGGCGGTTCACGCTGCCGTCCCGGTCGAGCAGGATGGGGAAGCTGAGGCCCAGCGCCGCGGCGAAGGCCCGCACCCGGTCGTCTGGCTCCTGGGAGGCGATGCCCCAGACCACGACGGGCTCGCCCCGCTCCTGGTGGTGCCGCCACACGCTGTGTTCGATGTCCGAGACCTCGGACGGACACTGCGGTCACCAGGTCGCGAAGTAGACCAGCACGACGGGCACCCCCTCCTGGTCGGAGAGCCGGTGCACGTTGCCGTCGAGGTCGAGCAGGGAGAAGTCGGGCGCGGGGATGCCCACCCCCCGGCCGTCGGCGTCCTGGCTCTGGAGGGCGATGGTCTGGACGGGGGTGTCGGGATCCGTGCTCGCGAGACAGACGCTGTGGTCGAGGGCGCCCGGCGGGGCCGTGATGGTGAGGGTCGCCGCCGCGCCCGGGGCCACGGTGGTCGTGTCGAGGGACAGGGCCACCCCGGGGGCGTCCGTGCCCCAGTCGGTCAGGGTGAGGGGCACGCTGCCCGGGTTGGCGAGCTGGACCGTGCGGGTGGCGCCCCCGTCGGGGACGTGGAGGGTGGGGGTGCTCGGGTCGAGCAGGGGCACGGGCGCGCCGGCGGCGCTGTAGACCTCGAGCCAGGCCCAGTCGCCCACATATGCCCGGCCCCCCGTCGCTGTGACCGCCATCGCCCACGGGGGGGTGCGGCGGGCGTTGAGCCCGACCGGGGCCGCGGGGGTGGAGACGTCGAAGGCGACGAGGTCTTGCTGGTTGACGGCCCAGAGCTGGTCGCCGTCGGTGGCCACCGAGATGACCGAGGCGCCGAGGGCGTGGGTGCCGAGCGAGGCCGGGGCGTCCGGATCGGCCAGGGAGAAGGTCTCGACGCCGGCCCCGCCGACCGCGGCGTAGAGGGCGCTGCCGTCGGCGGAGAGGGCCAGATCCTGCACCCCGCCGGCCGCCGCCACCGTGCCCACCAGCGCCGGCGCATCCGGATCGGAGATGTCGACGATGCCGATTCCGAGGGTGTTGTCGGCGATGTAGAGCCGGTCGCCGGCGGCGATGGGGCGCCAGGGGTTGGCGAGGCCGTCGATGCGCGCCCGCTCGGTCAGCGCGAGGGGCGACGAGATGTCGAAGACCACCAGCTCGCCGGTGTGGCGGGTGGCGTAGAGGCGGTCGCCCACCCGGGCCATGCCGCCGTACTCGTCCTCGGCGATGCCCACGGGGTCGGGCAGGGCCCGGGGATCGGTGCCGTCCACGGCGTAGATGCCGAGCTCGCGGCTGGTGGCGTAGACCGTGGTGCCCGGGCCGAGGGTGACCGCGGTGAAGCGGTCGAGGGTGGCGGGCACGTGGGTGCGGCCCAGGTAGTCGAGCCCGGTGGGGCTGCGCAGGTCGACGGCCATCAGCCCGCCCTGGCCCACGGCCCAGGCGATGCCCCGGTCGTCGTCGACCGCGACATCGACCACCTCGGCGAAGACGTGGCGCTGGAGGTCGAGGGCGTCGAGGGCGGTGATGGGGTCGGCGGCGAGGCCGGGGGGCGCCGTGCAGTCGAGGCCGCCGGTGCCGCCGTCGTCGCCGCTGTCGCCGCCGCTGCTGCCCCCGTCCTCGCCGCCCGCGCCGCTGTCCCCGTCCCCCGCGCCGCCGGTGCTGCCGCTGTCGCCTTCGCCGGGGTCGCCGGGGGGCGCCGTGTCGGCCCCGTGGTCGTCGAGGTGGCAGAGGCCGTCGGCCGGCTCGCGGTGGCTGCCCGGGGGGCAGGGGGCCACCTTCTCGGTGGCACAGGCCGGCCCGAGGGCGGCGAGCGTCAGCAGGCAGAGCCGGCGCGGGGCTGGGGACATGGGCGCTCCGTTGCGGGCGGGATGCCGCCGGGCGCACGGCGTTTCGTGCGACATGCACGGACGACGGGCCGGAGGCGCGCCGGAGCTCAGCCGCCCCGCACGGCGGCCAGGGCCGTGTCGACCGCGGCCAGCACCCGGGGCGCCTCGTCGAGGCTGTTGGGCCAGTGGGGGGCGAGGCGCAGCCGGCCGTCCGGGGTCGCGGCCGAGACACCGGCGGCCGTGAGCGCCGGGAAGAGCGCCAGGAGATCGACGTCCGGCGGCGGCTCCACACAGAGCGAGCCGCTGCGGCCCGCCGGATCCGTGGCGCGCAGCGAGCGGAAGCCCCGCGCCACCAGGGCGGGCTCGACCCGGTCATGCCAGGCCTGGACGTGGGCGAAGATGGTCTCGATGCCGAGCGCCTCGAGGTCGGAGACCGCCGCCTCGAGCCCGGCCATGCCCACGCTGGGGCTCGCCCCCACCTCGAGGAAGTCGGCCCGCTGGCGGATCGGCCGGTCGGCCTTGAGGTGGCCCTTGCCCTCGAAGAGGAAGCGGGTGCCCTCCTCGTGGCTGAGCCAGCCCGCCATGCGGGGCACCAGGCGCGCCAGGGCCGCCGGGGCGATGTAGAGCAGCCCACAGCCCTCGACCCCCATCAGCCACTTGTGGCCGCCGGAGCTGAGGTAGTCGACCCCGAGGGCCGCGAGGTCGAGGGGCTTCATGCCCGCCGCCTGGATGCCGTCGACGAAGAGCTCGGCGCCGTGGGCATGGCAGAGCGCGGCCATCTCGCCCAGGGGCATCGCCAGCCCCGTCTGGAACTGGACCGCCGAGACCGCCACCATGCGCGCCCCGTCCCGCAGGGTGGCCTCGAGGCGCGCCAGTCCCCGGCCCGAGCCGTCGTCCCAGCCGGCCCCCTCGACGGGCAGGAACACAGGCTGGAGGTCGAAGTGGCGGGCCGCCTGGAGCCACGGGGTCACGTTCGCGGGGAACTCTCCGTCGAAGAGCACCACCCGATCGCCCGGCCGCCAGTCGACGCACCAGGCGATGTCGAGCACCCCCCGGGTGGTGCCGGCGGTCAGGGCCAGGGTCTCGCCCGGCACCCCGAGCATGCGCCCGAGGCGCCCCCGCAGCCGGTCGCGCTGCGACATCCAGGTGGAGAAGGCGTCGACGCCCCGCGATCCCAGGTCGTGGGCCCAGGCGCCGATCGCCGCCTGCACCCGCCGGGAGGGCGGCGAGACCGCGGCGTGGTTGAGGTAGATCGGAGCGGCGAGGTCGGGGCCGAGCTCGCGGCTTCCGAGAACGGCCGGGGGGAGGACGTTCCCGGAGAGGTCGGTGCGCGGAAGGGGCGGGGGCGGAGGCAGCTGCACGGGGGCTCCCAGAGCGGGGGAGGGGACCCGTAGCGGACCCGGCGGCGGGCGCCACCCCGGGACGGGATGGCCCGAACTCGGCACCGCAGTGGCCGTGGCGGTACACAGCGCGGCTCCCCTTCGTTACGCTCTGGCGGCCACGGCGGACCGGGGAGCCACCCCCCCCCGACCGGCAGCCCTGCCCCGCCGTCACCCTGAACCCTTGAGGTTGTTCAATGAAGCGGATTTCCCTGCTCGCGCTCAGTGCGCTCGGGCTTGCGATCCTTGCCTGTGGCGGCGGAGACGACGAGGCGGCCGGCGGCGACGACATCGCGGTCGAGGTCGATGACAACACCGTCGACGAGCCCGTCGAAGAGGCCGGCGGCGCCCTGCCGACCGTGCCCCTGACCGCGCCCTGGTCGAACTACGATCTGCCCGTGAACGACGGCATGGTGGTGGTGTCCGACAAGACCCACACCCTCATCGCCTACACCTCCGGCAGCATCTCCACCTACACGACCTCCTACTCGATGGCCCTCGAGAAGAAGGG
This sequence comes from Myxococcota bacterium, assembly GCA_964226865.1. Lineage (GTDB taxonomy): Bacteria > Myxococcota_A > UBA796 > UBA796 > UBA2385 > CAXQUZ01. Next base: position 4,972 of record CAXQUZ010000742.1, read on the forward strand.
CTGGGTGAAGCAGGACGACTACAGCTCGCCCGAGTTCACGGCCATCCTCTACAAGAAGGGCACCAACGAGCTCGGTCTCGCGGTCGGCCAGGAAGACGGCTACACCTTCGCCTACATGGAAGACCTCGACGGCAAGCCCGAGAACGAGCGCATCGTGCGCCGCGGCGGCAACGGCGAGTTCCGGAACCGGGTGAAGAAGTCCGGCGCCACCTCCAAGCGCAGCCACCTCAAGAAGTCCTCGGGCAGCAGCAGCAGCAGCTCCTCCTCTTCGTCCTCCTCCAGCAAGAAGAAGGGCAACAAGAAGAAGGGCAAGAAGGGCAAGAAGCGCTGAGGCGCGGTCCTGGCGGGTCGGCCGTCCCCTCGGGGGCGCCGGCCCGTCTGGTCCACCGGCACGGCACGGCCCCGCGGTCGTGCCGTTGCGGTTCTCGGGGCCGGGGGCCCTGCGCGCGGGCCCAAGGCGGGGCGCGCAGCAGGCGGGGCGCTCAGTAGACGAAGACGAGCCCGACGCCCAGCCCCGTGAGCATGCCGCCGGCGATGCTCGTGACCAGGGTGGTGCGGTTCGCGCCGGCCAGCTCGGACTCGTAGTAGGCGTCATAGGCGGCGGGGCTCATGTCGCCCTGCTCGACCAGCTCGCCATAGTCGTTGTAGCGCTGCCACTCGTCCCGGTGGGCGAGGTATTGGGCGCCGGCGAC
>CAXQUZ010000743.1:0-4415 GCA_964226865.1 Myxococcota bacterium
GGGGGCCCAGCGGTAGAGGGCGAAGTGGGCCTCGAGGAAGGCTGGATCCTCGAGGCGGCGGGCGCCGGTCTGGGCGTCCTCGCGCACGATGCGGGCGAGGTTGTCGAGGGTCACCAGCGTCGTGTCGAGGTCGAGGCCCAGCTCGGCGGGCAGCCCCGCCCCCACCGAGGGCGCCTGGCCCTGGGCCGCGCGGATCCAGGCCGCGGCCCCCTCAGCGACGGTGGCCACGGCCGCGAGATCCCCGCCGATGCCCTGGGCCCAGCCCGGGGGGGCGCGGGTGAAGAGGTCTTCCGCCGCGACGCTGCGCCCGGTCTCGCGGCCCTCGGGCCCCCGCAGCGCGCCCGCGTGGGCGGTGGACAGGCCCGCGGCCGCCAGGGCCAGGACCAGGGCGAGGCCAGGGCGCCGGGCAGCGCGGCGACAGGAGCGGGGGACGAGCATGGAGATCCGGAGGCAGGCACCGGGAGCGGGCCTCAGCCCGGTCCCGGATCGAGCAGGAGCAGGGCCACGGCCAGGGCCAGCACGGCGACGACCAGGGCGAGCATGAGCTTGAGCAGGGGCAGCCCGGGCGCGGGCGCGGGCGCCGGCGGCGGGGGCACGGCCGTCGGACGGGGCGCCCCCTCGGCCAGCGCCGGGGGCAGCACGCAGCGGCCCTCGACGAGCCGGGGCTCCAGCCGGGCCAGCTCGGGGCCGCCCACCAGGGCCACAGCACAGCCCCCGAGGGCCACCCGCAGCTCGTCCACCGAGGCAAAGCGGTCGGCCGGGTCTTTGGAGAGGGCCGTGGCGACCGTCCACTCGACCACGGCCGGCAGCGCTGCCGCCGCGGGCAGCCGCTCGGCGAGCCGCAGGGGCGGGGTCTGGACGTGGTCGAGCAGGGCCGAGGCCGTGCCCGCGCTGTCGAAGGGCAGCCCGCCGGTCAGCATCTGGAAGATCAGCAGCCCGAGGGCATAGAGGTCGGCCCGCCCGTCGACGGGGGCCTCCTGGATCTGCTCGGGGGCCATGTAGCGGGGCGAGCCCACGAGCCGCCCGGCCCCCGTCGTGTCGGAGTCGCGGCCCACGTGGGCCACGAGGCCGAAGTCGACCACCTTCACCAGCTCGCCGTCTTCGCCGACGGTGACGAGGATGTTGGCCGGCTTGAGGTCGCGGTGGACCACGCCGAGCCGGTGGGCCTCCCGCAGGGAGCGGCAGATCTGGACGGCGATGTCGAGGGCCCGGGCCGGCGCCAGGGGCCCCCGCCGCACGAGGGCCGCGAGGCTCTGGCCGGCGATGTACTCCATCACCAGGAAGGGCCGCCCCTGCCACATGCCGAAGTCGTAGATGCGCACGGTGTTCCGGGCGCCCAGCCGGGCCAGCGTGGCCGCCTCGTTGAGGAAGCGCTCGGCCGCCGTCTCGCGGGCCGGACCGTGGATGCGCGCCTCGTCGAGCCACATGAGCTTGAGGGCCACCACCCGGCCCAGCCGGAGCTGCTCGGCCCGGTAGACGGCGCCCATGCTGCCCTGGGAGATGAGCGAGAGCAGCTGGAAGCGCCCGTCGAGCACCTCGCCGACGAGCGCGGCGGGGTCCATGCTGCCCGGGGGCGCGTCGGCATGTGGCTGCGCTGTGGGCATCGGTCCCCTCGGCGGACCCGGGAGTGTAGCGGCTGCGCCGGTCGCCCGAAAGCACCACCACCACCGGCTCGCCCCCCCCTGGCCCCCGGTGCCCCGCCGCCCGGGCCTCGGGGCCGCGCAGCGAGGTGACGCCACCGCCGCCGCCGTCCCCCCGGCAGCGCCCGGCGCGGGCCCCCGGGCGGGCGGCCAGGGACGGCCCCGGCTCAGGCGGGAAAGGCGTCCACCAGGGTGTCGATGACCCGCCGCACGCTGGCCGGGTCACCGCTGCGATCCCGCTCGCGCCAGCGCACCAGGGGCGCCACCCAGCGGCCCCCCCGCTCGATGAGGCGGGCGAGCACACGGGCCTTCCGGTCCAGCTCGCGCAAGAGATCCGCCTGGCGCTCTGGCGCGCCGGCGAGGGCGTCGAGGGCCCCCGCCGCCTCCCCGGCCTCGTCCCGGGCGACCGTGATCGAGAAGCTGGCCAGGGCCTCGTCGCCGGCGCCGCCGAGCCGGTCGAGCAGGCCGAGCCAGGGCGAGCAGGGCACGAGCGCCTGCTGCACCTCGTCGACCATCTCGCGCAGGATCCGGTTGAGGTGGAGGTAGTCGGCGTGGAGGGCCGGCAGCGCACCGGGGGCCGTCTCGGCCGCCGCACGCCCCAGGTCGACGTTGATGTGGGCGTTCATGCCGAGCAGCAGGTGCGGGAGGATCAGCAGCCGGTCGTCGTCTTCGGCCTGGAAGGCAGCCGCCCAGGACCGGGGCAGGGCCTGGCCCGCCGCGTGGGCCCGCTCGGCCCGCAGATAGTGGCCCGCAAAGCACGCATCCAGGCGATCCATGCGGGCGGGATCCGCAAAGCGACCGGCGCGGATGTGGTCGCGCACCCGCACGGTGGTGCCCCGGTAGAGGGCGGCGAAGTAGCCCCGCCGGGCGCCCCGCCGGTGGGCGTGGGCGATGATCGCGTCGAGGGCGGCGATGACCTCCTCGACGGTCTGGGGCAGGGGGGCGGCGGCCACGGGGACTCCGGCCGGGACCGGGCTCAGCGGCCGCGGCGCCCGGACTCCTCGAGCTCGCCCGGCAGCGGGCCCATGGACAGGAGGATGCTCATCTCGACCTCCTTGTCGGCCATCGGGAAGCGCGCCTTGTTCAGCTCCTGCATCACACACATGTCGACGCCCGCGCCGAAGCCCTGGGCCGACTGGAGCGACAGGGCGCTCACCTTGCCCTTGGGGCTGACCGTGAGGAAGGCCTCGATGGCCACGGGGTTCTTGTCGGGATCGTTCTCGCCGAAGCAGGCGGCCATGACGGCGCTGCGCAGGCTGGTCGCGGCGATGTACGGGCCGGCATCGGCCGCGCCCCGGAGGTTGATGGCGCGGATCTCCATCTGGGGCGGGGCGTGGCTCTCGCTGTCGTCGGCCCGGGCGGCCGGCACGAGGAGGCCCAGCGCCACCGGGGCCAGGGCCAACAAGGAAGTCTGGATCATGGTTGCTCCGCTCCGAGACGGTACCGCCGGCGCCCCACCAGGGCCAGCCACGCGCCGGGCCGGCGTGCGTATCACGCCGCTGCCAGGGGGGAACAGCCGGGCCCCCGGGCTCACTCCCGCACCAACACCACGGGCCCGAGCACGGGCAGCGGATCGTTGGTCGTGCGCAGGGCCCCCTCGTCGTCGACCGTGACCGTCGCGAAGGGCACCCACTCCCGGGCGCCGTAGTCGGCGGCAAACAAGCGCGCCGTCTCGCCCGCCGCGAGCCCCACGTCCCCCGAGAGGCGCACGGGCCAGTCCCCGGTGGGCCGGGAGTCGAGCGGGTTGAGGTACCACAGGGCCACGGGGGTGACGGCGATGCCGTCCCAGGGCAGGCCCGCGGTCGCCACGTCCACCCGCACCCCCGCCACCCAGGGCCGGGCCTCGGGATCGGCGAGCTCGGGCGGGGTCCAGGTGGCCGGGTCTGCGTGCAGGTCGAGGCCGTCCCCGACCTTGACCCAGCCCGCCGTGCGCAGCTCCTCGTGGTGGGTGAGCAGCGGCATCCGCACGGGCGTCTCGAGGGTGCGCACCACCCCCGCCTCGACCACCACCGGCGCCAGGGGCCAGCCCCGGGTGGGGGCGCTGGGGTCGCCCTCGAGCAGCTCGAGGCTGTAGCGATCGGCGGGGAGCTGGTGCTGCCAGGCGCCGGCGGCGTCCGTGCGCTGGGCGTAGCAGGACTCGGCACAGAGGTTGACGAGAATGCCTTCAAGCGGGGCACCCTCATCGTCCACCACCGTGCCACCGAAGGCCCCCTCGCCCGGCGCCAGACCGTCCGCGCGGCCCGTGTCGCCGTCCGGCTCGGGCGTGGCGCTGTCGGGCCCGGTGTCGGCCGCTGCCCCGGTCTTGTCGGCCGGCGCCTCTCCGCCCCCGCAGCCGACCAGCAGACCGCCCGCCACCACCGCAGCGCGCCCCCACCGCCAGGCCACCGCCCCGCTGCCTCCGCCTGCTGCCCGACTGTCGCCCTGTGCCATGCAACCTCCACGGGCCCAGCCTACTCCGGGCCGGTCCCGCTGCCCCGCCCGTCCCCACAGTTTGGGCCCCGTCCCGGTCGCGTCGGGGTCCCCGTGCACACGACCCTGGGCCCCGGCGCCCCGAGATCGTAGAGTTGCCAGGCGCACCCCGCGCCACCCCACCCCGGAGCTCCCATGCCCGCTGCTCCCCGCGCCCTGCTGCTGCTCGGCGCCCTCGGCACCGCCGGCTGCATCGACGCCGACAAGGACGAGGCCCCGTCCTCCGACACCGCCGAGGCCCTCGACCCCACCGGCGACGACGACGGCGACGGCTTCACCAACAGCGAGGAGTCCGCCGCCGGCAGC
>CAXQUZ010000744.1:0-2129 GCA_964226865.1 Myxococcota bacterium
TGTGCTCTTCCGATCTGCTTGATGGTGGCCATGGGTGCTTCCTACTGCGGGCAGGGGGGCGCCCCGGAGACCGCGGGCGGGCGGCGGGGCGGGCAGGGCTCCACTCTACCCACGGCGGCGGGGCCCGTGGGCTGCCAGCCCGGCTCGGGCGGGGAGAAGCCCGGGGCCGCGGCCGGTCCCCCACGCAGGACGACCCCGCCCGGGAGGGGGCAGGGTCGCGAGAGGAGCGGGCGGGGCCCCAGGGGAGGGGCCCCCAGGGGGAGCTCAGCCGGCCGAGTCTTCCTTGCGCTCGGCGGCCGCCTCGGCCTCGGCCTTCGCCTTGGCCTTGAGGAACTTCTTCTGCTCCTTCTTGGAGAGCTGCTCCATGTAGAGGTTCTCCCAGTCGATCACCTCGTAGGGAATGTTCCGCTCCTTGAGCTGGGGCTCGACGGCCTCGACCGGGCCGACCACCGTGACGACCTCGTGGCCGGCACAGGTGGAGAGGGCCTCCTTCACCGAGGCCTTGTCGACCGTCGACAGGTACTCGGGGTACTTGGCGAAGTAGTCGAGGTGGCCGCGGCCGGGCTCGGCGATGGCGCCCATCATCTGGAAGCCGGACTGGAGCCCGGTCACGCTGGTGCGCGCGACGTTCCACTTGTTGGTGGTGATGAGGTCGTCGGGCAGGTCGCCGTTGGCGCCGCTCTCGATGATGGCCAGCAGGTTCTCGACACCGAAGCCGACGCCGCTGTTCTGGATGACCGAGGCGAGGATGAGCTCGGTGCTGTCGCCCCAGTAGCGGCGGGGGAAGGCGTAGGCGCCGTAGGTGAGACCGGCCTCCTCACGCAGCTTCTCGAAGGCGAGGAAGGTGAAGGTCTTGCCGATGACCTTGTCCCGGGCCTCGTCCGGGAGCCCGTCGTGCTTGAGCTGGCAGCTCACGCGCACCTTGGACTGGGTCGAGATGGGCTTGTCGAAGAGCAGGACCTGGCGGCTGGGCTGCTTGGCGGGGGCCGGGGGGGCCTCCTGGGCGCCGGGGGTGCCGCTGCCCTTGTAGGCCCACGAGCCCCAGTACTCGCGCACCATCTTCTCGGCTTCCTTGGCGTCCACCTTGCCGACGATGATGAGCTGGGCGTTCTTGGGCTGCCACTTGGTGTAGACCCACTCCTTCACGTCGTCGGGGCCCCAGGACTCCATGACGTCGTAGTCGGAGGGCCGCATCCACTTGCCGTAGGGGTGGTCGGGGAAGAGGCGCTCGGCCATCAGGCGGCTGGCCCAGGTCTCGGGCTCGTCGCCCGCACCCTTGGCCGCGTTGCGCCAGGAGCGGATCTTCGGCATCTTCCGGGCCATCTGCCAGTCGTAGTCCTCGACGTGCCAGCGCAGCTTGTAGAGCAGGGCGTCGAGGTTCTTGGACGAGCCGGAGGCCGTGGCGGAGTTGTTGCCGCGGCTGGCCCAGCCGGCGATGGCCAGCGGGTCCTCGGTGGGGTTGCTGTTCGTCGTGGTCGCCGTGCGGAACAGGGCGTTCGAGAACTTGTCGAGGCCGTACTTGGGCGCCGAGGCGTCCGAGCCGTTGACGAAGAGCCCGACCTTGACCAGCGGCGCCGAGCCGTGGGGCAGGATGACGACCTCGAGGCCGTTGTCGAGCGTGAAGATGTTCATGTCGGCCACATCGGGGGTGACCGTCACGGCCGCGATGGCCTCGGGGGTCAGCACCTCGGGGTCGAAGAGCTGGCGCGAGGCGTCGTCCTTCGCGCGGTGCTCGCCGCCGACCTCGTTCTCCTTGTCGGCCTCGCTGGCGCCCGCCTCGAGGCGCTCGCGCTCCTCTTCGTCGATGGGCTCGATGACCATGCGGGCCATGCGGTCGCGGGTCAGGTACTTCTTGGCAACCTCACGCGCGGGCTCCAGGGCGATCTGGGAGTAGGCGTTGATGTTGTCGGAGAAGTAGGTCACCCGGCCGGTGTAGTGGGCGTGCTCGGCGATGAAGGCCGAGCGGCCGTGGAGGCTGGCGATGTTGTCGGTGCTCTCGAGCACCCCCTGCATGGCCGACAGCTTCGAGTAGCTGAAGTTGCGGTCGATGAAGGAGATCGGAAGAGCGTCGTGGAGGGAAAGAGTGTCTTAAGACGTGTAGATCTCGGTGGTCGCCGGATCATTAAAAA
>CAXQUZ010000745.1:0-6082 GCA_964226865.1 Myxococcota bacterium
GGCGGCGTCCCGCTCGGCCGCTTCTTGCTCGGCCTGGGCGGCCTCCGCGGCCTCGCGGGCCTCGGCAGCGGCGGCGGCGGCGGCCATGCGCGCCGCAGCGGCGGCCTGCTGGTGGGCGGCGGCCGCGGCGAGGGCGGCCTGGACCTCGGCCGCGGCCCGATCGGCTGCCGCCTGGCGGGCGCGGGCCGCGGCACCGGCCCCGCCGCCCACGGCCGGGTCCATGCGCTGGCGCTCGGCGGTCCGCCGGTCTTCTGGGGCCTGGCGCGGCGGCAGGGCGGCGGGCGGACCGGCCTCGGGCCGGCGGGCGAGGGTCGGCATGCGCGGCGCGCCGGGTCCCTGGCGCCGGGCCAGCTGCTGGCGGCGCTGCTCCCGCAGGGCCCGGGCGTCCCGCAGCTGGCGCTGGAGCTCCTGCCAGGCCCCCGTGCCGAGCGAGCGGAGGCGTCCGCCCAGGTCGAGGCCCGGCGCGCGGGCGGGCGCAGGGGCTGCGGGCGCTTCGGGGGAGGGGGCCGGGGCCGCGCGGCGGCGGCGCCACCGGGGCGGCCGGGCCCCGGCCTTGGCGAGCAGGGCCCCCGCCGGCGAGTCGGCCAGGGCGGCGTCGAGGCGGGCGCCCGCGGCGCGCACCCCGTCCAGCCGGGCGCCCGCGAGCTGGGCCCCGGCAAGATCGGCCTCGCGCAGGTCGGCCTCGCGCAGATCGGCCCCCCGGAGGTCGGCGCCTCGGAGGTCGGCCCCCCGCAGCCGGGCCCCCCGCAGGTCGGCCTCGGCGAGCCGCGCATCGAGGAAGATGCCGCTCTGGAGATCGGCCCGGTCGAGCTGGGCGCCGTCGAGAATGGCCCCTTCTACGTCAATGTCGCGCCCGTGCACCCCGGTTGCGCGCACCCTGCGGAGGCTCGCCCCCCGGAGCCGTGCCCCGTGCAGCCGGCCGTGGCGGAGGTCGGCGCCGTCGAGGCTGGCGCCCGTGAGGTCGGCCCGCACCAGCTCCACCTCGGCCCAGGCCCGGCCGTCGAGCACTGCACCCCGCAGGTGGGCCCCGCGCAGGTCGAGCGCCCCGCCGGCGGTGCCACGGGGAGATGGGGACGACGAGGGCATCGGGGGCGGACGGGGCAGGGGAGGGGGCACGGCCCGGAGGCCAGGTGACGCGGGGCGCGCGGACGGTGTCGGGGCGCACGCGGCACCGGCGAGACCGGCACCCGCCGGCCCAGTCTACCCGCTCGCTTCGGCGTCCCGGCCAGGATCCGCCCCGCCTGCCGCCGGTCGCGCCCTCCGGGGGTTGCTCCGCGCCCGGGCCCGCCATACTTCCGGGACGCTCCCGTCTCCCTCTGGGCGCGCCCCGTGGCGCGACCTCCCGGCTGGGGTGCCCGGTCCCGCCGGCGCGCCGCCGGGTGCCGGTCCCGCGGCCGGCCAGGGTCTGTGCGGGGGCTCCCCCTCCCTCCGGTGCGGCGTCCGTCCCCACCCCCCTTCCGGCCCCGGCCGGTCCCCCCCCCGCTGCCTGCGCTCCGCCGCGGCCTCCGTGCCGGCGTCGAGCGCTGCCCGTCGAGTGTCTCCATGCACAAGCTCGTGATCGAAGGTGGTCGCCCCCTCCGCGGCAAGGTCCGCATCAGTGGCGCCAAGAACGCGGCCCTGCCGATCCTCATCGCCACCCTCCTCGCCCCCGGCGAGCACGTCATCACGAACGTGCCCGACCTCGTCGACATCAGCAGCACGCTGAGCCTGCTGGGCCGCATCGGCTGCCCCTCCCTGGTCGCCGACGACGGCCCCTCCGACCTGCGGGTGCGGCTCGACACCAGCCGCATCGCCTTCTCCGAGGCGCCCTACGACGTGGTCCGCAAGATGCGCGCGAGCGTGCTCGTGCTCGGGCCGCTGCTCGCGCGCTGTGGCGAGGCCCGGGTCTCGCTGCCGGGCGGCTGTGCCATCGGCGTGCGCCCCATCGACCAGCACCTCAAGGGCCTCGAGGCCCTGGGCTGCTCCTTCGAGCTCTCGGGTGGCTACGTGAACGCCAAGGTCGAGCGGCTCGTGGGGGCCGACTTCACCTTCGACGTGCCCTCGGTGACGGGCACGGAGAACGTCCTGATGGCGGCCGTTCTCGCCGAGGGGGTCTCGGTGCTGCGCAACGTCGCCCGCGAGCCCGAGATCGTCGATCTGGTCGAGTTCCTCCGCAGCATGGGTGCCCGCATCGAGGGCGAGGGCTCCGACACCCTGCGCGTCGACGGCGTGCCCGCCCTGCGGCCGGCCCGGGTGCCCCACAGCATCCTCCCCGACCGCATCGAGGCCGGCACCTACATGATGGCCGCTGCGCTGACGGGGGGCGACGTGACGGCCGAGTGCGCCCGCGCCGACGACCTCCACCCCCTCATCCAGAAGCTCCAGGCCGCCGGCTGCACGGTGACGACCGACGAGGGGGGGGTGCGCGTCCACCGCGACGGTCCGCTCCCGGCCGCCGACATCGGCACCAAGCCCCACCCGGGCTTCCCCACCGACATGCAGGCCCAGTGGATGGCCCTGATGACCCTTGCCCAGGGCCAGAGCACCGTCCACGAGACCATCTTCGAGAACCGCTTCATGCACGTGCCCGAGCTCGCGCGGCTGGGCGCCGACATCCAGGTCGTGGGCAACCACGCGACGGTGCGCGGCGTCGAGAGCCTGCGCGGGGCCACGGTCATGGCCCCCGATCTGCGCGCCCGCGCCTCGCTGGTCCTGGCGGGCCTCGCCGCCCACGGCCAGACCCAGGTGCTCCGCATCTACCACCTCGACCGCGGCTACGGCGCTCTGGTCGAGAAGCTCCAGGGTCTCGGTGCGGCCATCGTGCGGGTCGAGTCTGATGTCGACGTGCCGGTCGGCTCGGTGACCCCGGGCCTGCCCCCGACGGCCTGAGCCGCCCTCCCGGCCTGCGCCCCCCGCCGTGGCCCGCCCCGCCGCGCGTCCCGACCGCACCTCCTGCCCGGGCCCGCTCGTGATCCCCCGCGAAGTCATCGAAGCCATCCGCGAGCGCGTCGACATCGTCGCCGTCGTGCAGGAGACCGTCACCCTCCAGCGCAAGGGCGGCTCCCACATGGGCCTCTGCCCCTTCCACCAGGAGAAGTCGCCCAGCTTCTCGGTGGTCCAGAGCAAGGGCATCTACCACTGCTTCGGCTGCGGCGAGGGCGGCGACGCCTTCAACTTCCTCATGAAGACCCGGGGCCTGTCCTTCTTCGAGGCGGTCAAGGAGCTGGGCGACGCGGTGGGCATCGCGGTCGAAGAGCGCGAGCTGAGCCCTGCCGAGCGGCGCCAGATGCGGGTGCGGGCGACGCTCTTCGAGGTGCTCAACGAGGCGGCCGACTGGTTCCACGGCAACCTCGTGGCCCACCCCTGCGGGCGCGAGGCCCTGGTCTACCTCCGCGAGCGGGGCATCACCGACGAGACCATCCAGCGGTGGAAGCTGGGCTACGCGCCCGAGCGCTGGGACGGCCTCATCACCCACCTCCACGGCCGCGGCATCGACGCCCAGCAGGCCGTGGCCGCAGGGCTGGCCCGGCGCCGCCGCCAGTCCGACGGGGCCTACGATCTCTTCCGCGACCGGGTCATCGTGCCCATCTCCGACAGCCGCGGCCGCATCGTCGCCTTCGGCGGGCGGGTCATGCCCGGGGTCGCGGCGGGCCCGGACGGCAGCAAGCCCCCCAAGTATGTCAACAGCCCCGAGACCGAGGTCTACAAGAAGTCCCACACCCTCTTCGGGCTCAGCCGGGCCCGGGCGGCCATCCAGCGGCGGGCCCGCATGCTGGTGGTCGAGGGCTACTTCGACGTCATCTCGCTCCACCAGGCCGGCTTCGCCGAGGCGGTCGCCACCTGCGGCACCTCCCTCACCTCCGAGCACGCCCGGGTCATCCGGCCCCTGACCCGCACGGTGATCGCGCTCTTCGACGGGGACGAGGCCGGGCTGCGGGCCGCCGAGCGCAGCCTCGATCTCTTCGTCGCCCAGGGCATCGAGCCCAAGCGCCTCAACCTGGGCAGCCACAAGGATCCCGACGAGTTCATCCAGGCCGAGGGGCCCGACAAGCTCGACCGGCTGCTGCGCTCGGCCACCCCGGTCTTTGACCTCGTCGTGGATCGGGCCATCGCCCGCTTCGGCACGACCCCGGGCGGCCGTCAAGACACCCTCAACGCCCTGGCGCCGCTCATCCAGCGCTTCCCGGCCGTCTCCCGGGCGCGCATCGTCGAGACCCTGTCGCGCAAGCTGGCCCTGCCCGAGACGGTCATCCACGAGGCCCTCGGGCGCCCGGCCGAGGACCCGCCGCCGCTCTCCCAGGCGCCGCCCCTGCGCTGGCGCGGCTCGGTCGAGCTCAACCACCTGCTCTGGCTGGTGGTGCACTTCCCCGACAAGGCCATCCCCGTCCTGGCCGAGGTCGACCCGGCGATCGTCACCGATCGCCACTCGGTCCAGGTCGTCGTGGGGCGGCTGCTCAGCGGCGCCTCCCTGGGGGAGGTGCTCTCGGATCTCGACGACCCAGACCTCTCGCGGGTGCTGCGTGCGGTCGCGGCCCGGGCCGGGCTCTACACCCACGAACAGGCCACGGGCGCCACCGCAGAGATCGTCGGGCGCATGAAGCGGGTGGCGATCGACCGAGAGATGCAGGGCGTCGACATGGCGCTGAGAAATTGCGACCCGGCGCTGGACCGGCAACAATACCTCGACTTGCTCCGAAAAAGGCAAGCGCTAATCGCAAGACGTCGCACTTTGTCGCACCCGGTCCCCGGTTCGAGCGGATAGGGGGCGTCAGCGGCGCGGCGCACGGCCCCCTTGGGTCAGTGAAGCCCCGCCAACCCGGTGCCCGCTCCGGTGATTCCGAACGGGCAGCGCCCCCGCCACGAGAAGAGGTAGTCGGATGCTGAAGGACAAGGACCTGAAGGAAATCCAGGCCCTCATCCACATGGGCAAGCAGCGTGGGTACGTCACCTATGCGGAGATGAACAATTTCCTCCCCACCCACCTGGTCTCGGCGGATCAGCTCGACGACCTGATGATCATGTTCTCGAAGCTCGACATCGAGGTGGTCAACCGGGTGAAGAAGGCGGCCGCCGAGCAGCGGCGCGGGGGCGGGGGCGATCCCGAGGGGCGGCCCACCGAGACGGCCACCAACCGCAGCTCCGACCCCGTGCGCATGTACCTGCGCAAGATGGGCTCTGTGCCGCTGCTCTCCCGCGAGGGCGAGATCGAGATCGCCAAGCGCATCGAGGAGGGCGAGCAGATCGTCGAGCACCACGTGCTCACCTCCTCTTACGCGGTGACCATCCTCGAGCGCATGGTCGAGGCTGAAGAGGCCCGCTGCGCGAAGGCCATCCGCGGCGGCAAGAAGCCCCGCCGGACGAAGACCGACGACGGCATGTCGCTCCACGACAAGCTCGATCAGGTCAAGGACCTCGTGGCCGCCCGCCAGGAGGCCCGCCGCAAGCTCCAGCGCGCCAAGTCGAAGAAGCGCCAGGAAGAGGCCGAAGAGCTGCTCGCCGACGCGAACGACACGCTGCTCGGTGCCCTCCGCAAGGCCGGCATCACCAAGAAGCAGCTCCAGGAGGCCGTCGGCGTCTTCAAGAAGGCCTGGTCGGAGATCCGCCGCTACGAGCGCTCCATCGAGGCCGTCGCCTCCGAGGCCCACGTCGACGTGGCCGATCTGCGCCGCCTCATCCGCAAGGTGCGCCGCACCCCCGACCGCGGAGGCCGCGAGGTCATCGAAGACACGGGCATCCCCGAAGAGACCTGGGCCGACTTCGACAGCCGCGTGCGGCGCCAACTCCGGCGCATCCGCAAGGTCGAGGAGCGCTTCGACATCTCTCGCGACGAGCTGGCCGTGGTCTCCCGGGAGTCCCGCCGGGGCCTCGCGATGGCCGAGCAGGCCAAGTGCGAGCTGGTCGAGGCCAACCTGCGCCTCGTCGTGAGCATCGCCAAGAAGTACACCAACCGCGGGCTCCAGTTCCTCGACCTCATCCAGGAAGGCAACATCGGCCTGATGAAGGCCGTGGAGAAGTTCGAGTACCGCCGCGAGATCGGAAGAGCGTCGTGTGGGAAAGAGTGTCTTAAGACGTGTAGATCTCGGTGGTCGCCGTATCATTAAAA
>CAXQUZ010000746.1:0-13552 GCA_964226865.1 Myxococcota bacterium
CACGACGCTCTTCCGATCTCTTGGGCACGGGCAACGTGCCCCACCAGATCATCCGGGCCGACGGCGACGTGGCCACGGCGGTCGGGCGCTGGCTCGACGTGGGCGACCAGCGGGCCTTCTGCGGCCGCAACCTGCCCCCTGCCGGCGACGCCGCCAGCTACGGTGCATTCGTCGAGAACCGCCTGAAGCTCATCATGATCGAGGCGGCCCACGACGTGAACAACAAGACCCAGGTCATCACCTTCAACCTGGCCAACCTCACCGACGAGCTCGAGAGCCCGCGGCCCGACCCCCACAACTGCGCCGTCGCCAGCCGCGAGATCATGACGGCGGTGCGCGACATCGTGCACATGAACAACACCATGCGCGCCTTCGGCCACACGACCGTGGCCCGCAGCTCCGAAGAGCTCGATCTGCGGGGGGTGGCCAACGACATGCTCGCCCAGCTCCGCCTCGAGCAGCCCGACGCCCCCGGGCTGTCGATCGCTGCCGGCCCGCCGATGCCGGTCTTCGGGCCCCGCAACCGGCTGGGCCAGACCATCGCGAACATCGTGCGCAACGCCATCATCGCCGTGCGCGGGGTGGAGGATGCCGCCGTCGGGATCCACTTCCGCGACCATCCCGCGCGGGTGCGCATGGTGGTCGAAGACAACGGCCTGGGCGTGGCCATGGGCGACGAAGAGCAGGTCTTCCTCGGCTGGTGGTCCCAGTTCCCCGACGACCAGGAGCTCGGCCTGGGCCTGCTCATCGCCCGCAAGATCGCCAACGAGTGCGGCGGCGATGTCTGGGTCGAGGAGTCCGAGCTCGGCGGCGCCGCCTTCGTGCTCGATCTGCCCCGGGCCACCTGAGCCGCCGGCGCGTCCCCCGGGGGGCGGGCCGAGATCCGGCGACCTGGGGGCCCCGCGGCCGGGGTGTTAGGCGCGGGCACTGCCCGAAGGCCGGGCGCGCCACCGCACTCCACGAGGGAGGCCCAGGCGCTGCCCCCGGCCGCGGTGCGCACGGAGTGCCCGCTGATGAAGCCGCTGATTCCCGACTTCCCCGTCCTGAAATTCCAGTTCACGGACGACTTCGCCATCCACGGCTTCGGCATCCTCGTCGCCCTGGGCTTCATCGCCGGCTCGCGCATGGCCATGAACAAGGCGGCCCGCGACGGCCTCGACCCCGACGTCATCAACCGCATCGTCGGCTGGCTGGTGGCGGGCGTCTTCGTCGGCGGCCACCTCGGCCACCTCCTCTTCTACTACCCCGAGCAGCTCGTCGAAGACCCCCTCGTCCTGTTCCGGGTTTGGGAGGGGCTGTCGAGCTTCGGCGGCTTCATCGGCTGCACCGTGCTCGGCATCTGGTTCCTGCGCCGCGAGGGCGCCCGCATCAAGGCCGAGAACCGCAAGCGGAAGAAGGCCGGCGAGGCCCGGCTGCCGCCCATGTCCATCCTCGGCTACGCCGACAGCATGCTCTACGGCTTCTCGGTGGGCTGGGGCCTCGGCCGCACGGGCTGCTTCGTGGCCCACGACCACCCGGGCACGGTCACGAACTTCTTCCTCGGCGTCTACGGCATGTGCGAGAACCCCGTCAACGGGGCCCGCATGCACGCCATGGGCAGCCAGTGCGACTCGCTCGGCAGCTGCCTCACCAAGGCCCAGTACCTGCTCGCCAACCCGGTCGAGCCGGGCTTCGGCCAGGCCTGCCACGACCTCGGGCTCTACGAGGCCATCTGGAGCTTCGCGCTCATCCCGCTCTTCATGCTGCTCGACAAGAAGCCCCGCTTCCCGGGCTTCTTCGTCGCCATCTGGCTCATGATGTACGGGCCCTTCCGGCTGGTGCTCGACGCCTTCCGCACGGCCGACACCCGCTACTTCGGCGTCACCCCGGCCCAGATCGGCTGTGTGGTGATGGTGCTGGCGGCCGCCTGGATCATCAAGGCGAACATCAACAAGACGCCCACCCGGGTGAAGTACGCCGGCGGCGGCACGGGCGGCGGCACGGGTGACCCGGCCGCTGCGGACGACAGCGCCCCGGAGCCTGCGCCCGCGCCGGAGCCCGCGGCCGCGCCCGCCCCCAAGGCCAAGGCGCCCAAGGGCAAGGGCGGCCTCGGCGGCAACATCGACCTCGGCGAGGGCCCGGACGCGGCCGAGGCCCCCACCGAGCTGTTCCGCCCGCCCACCGACTGAGCGCCCGCTCGGGCCCCCCGCCGGTGGGTGGGGGGCGCCTCAGAAGCGCAGGCCGACGCCCCAGTTGATGTAGAAGCCCCGCACCCGCAGATCTCCGAGGGCCATGGGGCCGCCGGTGGTCTGGTCGTCCTCGAAGTCGAGGGCGCCGAGGAAGGCGTAGCCGGCCTCGAGGTGGGTGAAGAGCCGCTGGTCGAGGCCCACCCGCAGGGGCAGCCACTCGAGGCCGAGGGCCGTGCGGAAGCCGGGGGCGGCGGCGCGGAAGCTGAGCTCGTTGGGGTTGCCCTCTTCGTCCGGGTCGTCGTCGAAGCGGGCCGTGCTCATGGCGAGAACGCCCTCTGCGACGCCGTACATGGCGAAGGCCGGACGCCACAGCTCGGTGCGTCCCTTGAAGCCCAGGCCCACCTGGTGGGTGGTGAGGCTGCTGCGGAAGACCAGCTCGTCGCCGTAGTCCTCGGTGGCCGTGGTGGTGCCGTAGGCGTCCACGATCGAGCGGCCGCGGTGGAGATCCGCGACGAGGGCCATGTTCTCGTGGAAGAACCAGCCGCCGCGGAGCCCGTAGCTGGCCACGTTGTTGGCGTCGCTGAACAGGTCGAGGTCGGGGTCGTGGGAGACGGTGCTGGCGAGCTGGAGGGAGAGCTCGCCGCCGGCGTGGGCGGGAGCGGCCGCGAGGGCGGAGAGGGCCAGCAGGGCGCCGGCCAGGATGGGGGTGCGCATGGGGGTCTCCTCGACTCAGTTGGAACCGCGGCGGGGCAGCGCGGGGTCTTCGTCCTGCCACAGCGACGCCGTCGCGAAGCCGCCGGCCTCGGTGATGCGCTGGGTGGTGGGGTCGAGGAAGCTGATGAGGCCGAGGGCGCTGTCGTGGGTGATGACGAAGCGGCCGTCGGAGAGGGCGTCGATGGCCACCGGGGGGGCGGCGAGGTCGATCTCGGTGATGACGGTGGGCTCGCGGAGGTCGATCTGGATGAGGCTGTCGAGGCCCTCGAGCAGCAGCAGCGCGAAGGTCGCGTCGTCCTGGTCGATGAGGGCCACGCCGAGGGGGGCGCCCTCGAGCACGAGCGATGCCGAGCGGGAGGCCTCGAGGTCGATGACCGCCAGGCCGTGGTTCTCGCGCTGGATCTCGCCCACCTCGCCCGTGCCGCCGCTGCCGCCGGGCTCGAGGGTGGCGATGGCGAAGCGGCCGCTCGCCGACTGCTGCATCGAGACCACGGGGGTGGCCGTGCGGAACTCGGTCACCGCGCGGGTGGCGAGGTCGAGCAGGTAGACGTCCTGGCTGCGCCCGCCGCTGCGGTAGAGCAGCACGCTCTCGTCGTCCACGATGGCCTCGTTGACGGGCTCTTCGAGGCCGACCTGGTGGAGCAGCTCCCAGGTGGCGTGGCCGAGCAGGTCGACCTGGCTGAGGCTGCTGTAGGCCACGAGGGTCGCCGCCTCGCCCGGGTCGCCGGGGATGTCGACGTTGACCAGCAGGCTCGGGGCGGCGTCGAGGTCTTCGACGTCGATGGAGTAGTTGACCAGGTCGAGCTTGTAGAGGTCGGGCGAGCCGGCCACGCTGAGCAGCACCGTGTCGCCGTCCTCGCTGACCACCGCGTCGTCGGGCACGACCGAGGCGTCGAGGTCCTGGGTGAGGGGGAAGCTCACCTCGGTGGCAAGGCTCTCGAGATCCACCACCACCACCTTGCTCTCGGAGAGCACGACGGCGCGGTCGTTCTGGCCGCTGGCGTCCTGGGTGAAGAGGATGCGGCTCGGGGTGAAGCCGATGGAGACGCCCTGGGGCTCGCCGCCGTCGAGGGGCACGAAGAGGATCTCGGTCAGGTCGACGATGCCGTCGACGTCCACCTCGGTCGACTCGCGCCAGTCCAGCCAGGCCACGGCGAGGCTGCCGTCGTCGGAGAAGGTCAGCGCGTTGAGGTGGGCGGGCACGGGGGTGGCCTGGATCCGCTTGTCGCCCTCGATCCGCGCCAGCTCGTACTTGCGCTCGAGGTCGTCGTCGTCGCAGTCGTCGATGCGCTCGATGTCGGGGTTGGTGTCGCGGCAGACCGGCCAGCTGGCGAAGACCATGAGGTCCTGGGCCGTGCCGGGCACGGGCACCAGCCGGTCGGCCCGGGCGCCGTCCAGCTCGACGGGGCCGTAGCTGCCGTCGGGGGTCACCCGCATGAGGGTCTCGCCGCCGTCCAGCCGCAGGTAGGCGGCGTCGCCGGCGACGGTGAGGGACTCGGCACCGACGAGATCATCGAGCCACACCTCGTAGCGGGCCTCGCGGGCGAAGGGGTTGCAGGCGGTGAGGAGGGCCAGGGCGGCGATGGCCGCGGGGGTCGTGCTGTGCATGGGGGCTCCCTCAGTACTCGATGCCGGAGTTGAGCTCGAAGCCCGTCACCGTCTGGATGGTGCGCGCCTGGGCGTCGTAGAAGCTGATCCGTCCCAGCTCGTGTTCCTGGCTGATGTAGACGGTCTGGCTCTCGGGCAGCACGCCGACGTGCTGGGCGATGCTCTTGAGCTCGATGGACTCGTGGATGAGGGTGGTGAAGTCGAGCTGGAGGAGGTGGTTGTCGTCCTTCATGATGAGGAAGCCGAGGGCCCCGTCGTCCGAGAGGGCCGACTCTTCGGGCTCGCCGGGCAGCCGGATGGGGTTGGCGAAGAAGTCGGAGAGCGAGAGCAGGGTCAGGGCGAACTGGTCGTAGAAGACCGAGTCGCTGCTGGTGTCGCCGTTGCTGTCGTCATGGAGCATCAGCGCGGTGTTCCCGCTGGGGCTGATGCGCACGCTCTGGATGGGCTTGACCGAGCTGTAGGAGGTCACGGCCGTCGCGGGGTCGGGGTCGGAGAGGTCCCAGCTCGCGAAGCGGCTCAGCCCGCTGGCCGTGCTGTAGAGCAGGCCCTTGGTGCCGTCCGGGGACAGGACGAGGCTGCCGAGCACGTCCGAGGCCGGCAGGGGCACGGTGGTCGGCGTCGCAAAGATGTCGGACAGGTCGTAGACCCAGAGCTCGTGGCTGCCCCGGGCCACGGCCACCGCGCGGGTGCCGTCGGGGGTCACGTCGATGTCGGTGGGGTCGTCGCCCACGTCCACCCGCTGCACGCTGAAGTCCTTGAGGCCCACCACGACGAGGTCTTCGCCGCCGAACTGGCGCACGATGGCGTGCTGGCCGTCGGGCGTGATGACCAGCTCCTCGGCCGTCGGCGGGTCGACGGTGTCGTCGCTGATGCGCACCCGGATGGGCTCGGGCGTCTCGGCCGCGAGATCGACGATGGCGAGGTAGCTGTCGCTGACCACCACCATGGTCTTGCCGTCGGCCGTGAAGCGGATCTCGCGGGGGTTGAAGCCGACCACCATCGGGTGGTGGACCTTGCCCGCCAGGTCGACCAGCGAGACCTCGTTGAAGCTCAGGGCTCCGTCGTCGAGGCCGCTGTCGTCGCGCACGTTCGCGTCGTGGAAGCAGGCCACGAAGCCGCCGTCGGGCGACAGCACCATCTGGTTGAGGTTGGGCCGCACGTCGACGTGGGTGGTCTCGAGCGACTCGGCGTCGATGATCGACACGCTGTCGGAGCCCAGGTTGAAGACGGCCGCCGTCTTGTAGTCCTGGGTCGTGTGGACGACCTGGGGATCGACGCCGACCTCGGTGGTGATGACCGCGAGGGTGGAGGCCGAGATGCGGGTGACGGTGTTGCGCTCCGGGTTGGCCACAAAGACGTAGGCGTCGGTGGTGGCCGGGGGCAGGATGCCGTCCTCGTCGGGCTCTTCGGGGGCGTAGCCGCCGGTGTCCCAGCCGCCGCCGCCGTCGCTGCCGTCGGCACCGTCATAGGCGGCGTCGGCCTCCGCTCCGGCCCAGCCGCTGTCGCCACCCGCGCCGAAGTCGGCGGCCGAGCAGCCTGTCGCGCCCAGACCGGCCAGCAGCAGCAGCACGGGGCCCGTTGGCCGGCCGGCGGGTCGGTCCGCGGGCCGTGGGATCATCATCGTCATCGCGTCTCCCTCTCTGGGGCACCCGGTGGGGTGCCGCAGACCCTTAAAGCAAGCCCCGTGCCAATGCGCGAGTGTGCGCTGGTGCGGGCTCTTGTGCGGGCAGCCTACGCCGTTGCCCGGAGATCCGTGACATCTGTGTCGGACCGAGACCGGGGGCCTGACCTGGGGCAGGCGCCCAGGCGGCGGCGGCGCTCAGGCGGGGGCGCAGCAGGCGAGGTGGAGGGCGCAGATGGTCTTCGCGTCGGTGATGCGGCCGTCGCGCACCATCGCGAGGGCCTCCGACACGGGAATGCGCACCACCTGGATGTACTCGTCGTCTTCGGGGGCGCCGGCGGCGGGCCGCAGCCCGGTGGCCCGGACGAGGTGGATGCGCTCGTCGGTGCAGCCCGGCGTCGTGTGGATGCACCCGAGGGGGGTGAGGGTGCCCGCCAGTTGGACCTCTTCGGCGAGCTCTCGCGCGGCACAGGCGGCGGGGGCCTCGCCGGGCTCGAGCAGTCCCGCAGGCACCTCGTGGTGCATGCCGCCGCCGGCGTGGCGGTACTGGTGGACGAGGGTGACCGTGCCGTCGTCGTGGAGCGGCACGACCGCGGCGGCGCCCGGGTGGCGGATGATCTCGAGCGAGACCGTGCGGCCGCTGGGCAGCTGGGCCTGCTCGATGCCGAGCTTGACGATGCGGCCGTCGTAGACGAGGCGTCGCGACATGGGCGTCTCCGGGGCGGCGGCGAGACCGAGACCGCGGCACCGCGGCGGCGTGCAGGCAAAAAAAAACGCCGAGCACGAGGCTCGGCGTCTGAGTGCGGAAGGGGGGACTCGAACCCCCACAGGCACAATGCCCACCAGATCCTGAGTCTGGCGCGTCTACCAATTCCGCCACTTCCGCAAGCGGCTGCGAGGGATGGTGGCGAGCAGCCCGTGGGCGACTCCATCCAGCGCCCCCGCCATTTATGAGGTTCTGGCGAGACGTCAAGGCACTTTCGTCGCGTTTTCTTTGGCGCCTTCCCGGGGGGGCAGCCGGTAGACGCGGGTGCCCCGGGCCTCGTGGACGAGGGTGGCCTGCATCAGCAGCAGCTCGTCGAGGTCTTCGATGGGCTGGAGCAGCTGGGCCCGGAAGGCCGCGGGCGGCACGAAGGGGTACTGCCGGGCGAGGAAGCCCGCGCGGCCGACGAAGAGGTGGGTGACGCCGGCCTCTTGGAGGGCATCCAGGCTGGTCTCGCCGTGGGTGAGCAGCCAGAAGCGGGTGGGCACGTGGTCCTCGACGCTGCCGAGCACGGTCTCGCGGCCGATGAGCGCGCTGGACCAGTCGAAGAGCAGGGCCACCCGGGCATCCGCGGGCAGGTGGGCCCGGGCCCAGGCGGCGGCCTCCCAGCTCACGTGGTGGCGGGCCCCGAGGGCGTCCGGCGCCTCGCGGCCCGTCGCCGCGGGCAGCCGATCCGCCAGCCGCTCGACCGCAGGGAAGAGGTTGGCGGGCACGCCGGCCAGCAGGCAGAGCCCGAGGGCGGCCGGGACCAGCCGCCCGGACGGCGCGAGGCTCTGGGCCGCGGTGGCCCCCGCGACCGCGAGCACGGGCAGCACGGGCAGCAGGTGGCGCAGCCAGTGGGGGCCGGCGGCCCAGGCCAGGGCGCCGGTCGCGGCCGCGAGGAGCCAGGGCCGGCGGGCGGGCACGAGGAGCCCCGCCAGCAGCCCGGCCGCGCCCAGGGGCAGCCACACGGGGCTGAGCCGGCCGAGGAAGCGGAAGCTGCCGGGATCGGCCGTCATCACGGCATTCCAGGGCAGCATGAGCATGGACAGGGCGTCGCGGCCGGCGCCGTACTTCTCGAGGTAGAAGAAGCGCAGGGTCGAGAGGTCGGTGGCGGGGGCGACCGCCTGCCAGCCGGCGTAGGGAAAGAGCGGGTGGAGGCCCTCGGCGGCGTTGCGCAGCCACCAGGGGGCGACCAGCAGGGCGGCGACCGCGGCGGCCCCGATGCGCCGGCGCCAGGGCATGCGGGCGGCGAGGCCGGCGCCGACCAGCCCGCCGGCGGCGGTGTACTTCACCCCGAGGGCGGCCCCGGCGGCGACCGCGAGCAGCGGCGCGTGGCCCCGCAGGGCGGCGTGGGTGGCGGCGAGCACGAGCAGGGCCGCCGGCAGGTTGTTCGCGGCGAGGCCCAGCTCTTGGAGCACGGTCCAGCTGGCCACCAGCGCGAGCATGGCCCAGGGCCCGGCACCGGGGCGCTCCTCGTCGGCGACCGCCCCGGTGGCCGCGATCAGCCCGGCCCCGGCGACGGCCAGGGCGAGGCGCAGGGCGCTGCTGCCGCCGGTCGCGAGCAGCATGCTGAGCGGCAGGTGGAGCAGCATGGGGCGGCTGCCGTCGGGGTGGAGCACCCCACCGACCAGCCCGCCGGCGCGCAGCATGCGGTCGGGCAGGGCGAGGTGTTGGTAGAGCTCGTCGGTGCCCACGGCAGGGGCGAGGGCCGTCGCCGCGCCCAGGGCCAGGGCGAGCCCCGAGAGCAGGGCGGCCGGTGCCGGGAGCGTGGGCCGCAGCGGTCGGGGCCCCCGCAGCCAGCCGGTCTCGAGCAGCAGCCCCAGGCCCACGATGGGGCCGGTCTGGAGCCCGCCCACGGCGGCCAGGCCGAGCCCTCCGAGGCCCCAGAGCAGCAGCCCGGCGGCGGCACTGTGGAGCCAGCACCCCGGGCGGTCGACCAGGGCGGGGACCAGCCACAGCACGAGGGCCTGGCCGGCGCCGAGGGCGGCGAAGAGCCACAGCAGGGCGACCCCGGCGGCCTGGGCGCCTGCGAGGGCCGCCGCCGGGCGCAGGGGCGACACCGGGTCGACGGGCAGCACCGCGAGGGCCACCGCCACGGCGACGAGGGCGACCGCGGCGGGGGCATGGCGGGCGAGCGGGGTCATGGAGCGGGGGCGGTGTAGAGCATCAGGCGCCCCTCCTCCCGGTACAGGAGCCAGCGGTCGTGGCGGGAGGGGTAGCGCTGGTGGCCGGGCCCGTCGACCACGAGGCCGTCGCTGCAGCGCAGGTCGACGCCCGTCTCGGTGCGCTCCTCCCAGCAGGCCACGTCCTGCCAGAGGCTCGGCGCCGCCGAGAAGCCCGTGCGGGCCGGGTGGCGCACCGCCGCCTCGGTCTCGGGATCCCAGACCACCACCGCGTCCTCCTCGACCCAGGCGAGGTGGCTCTCGCTGGCGACCACGTGGCGCTGGTGGCCGGGCCCGGCGGCCAGGGGCGTGGGGCCTGCGCGGCCGTCCAGCCGAATGGCCAGCACGTCCTCGCCGGTCTCGCCGCCGTCGGCGACCCAGGCCACCACCGGCCAGCGGAGGGCCGGGGGGTACCAGCCCCGGGGCGCGGCGGGCCAGGTGCGGCGGCTGCGGGCCGTGGCGGCGAAGGCCTGGATCTCGCCGTCGACCAACAGCGCGACGTGGTGGCCGTCCGTGGCGGGGGGGGCGTCGAGGCTCCCGTGCACCACGGTGGTGTCGGCGGCCTCGGTGATGCCCGCCACCGTGAGGGTGAACAGGCCGCCCGCGCGCCCGGGGGCGTAGAGCGCGCCGGGGGCGGTGGCGGCCGTGTCGAGGGGCCGGGGCAGCGTGTGGAGGGTGCCCGTGGGCAGGTGGAGGGCGTGGGTGAGCTGGCCGGCCCGGTGGCAGGAGATGAGCCAGGGACCGGCCAGCCGCGGAAAGCGCCGGTCGGTGCAGTGGCCGTCGTGGTCGTAGAGCGGAACGGCGAGACCCTCGGCACCGATGGGGGCGCCGAGGGCCGCAGAGATCACCAAGGGCAGCAGCACCAGGGGCTCAGCTGCCGCTGGCCTCCACCACACCGCAGCACTCGACGGTGTGGGTGACGATGGACGAGACCGAGGCGCCGGTGCAGTCGGTGACCGTGAGCTGGAACTCGTAGTCGGTGGACTCGCAGGCCCCCGGGGCGGTCGGGGCCGCGTCGGAGAGGGTGGCCGTCGTGATGAGGGCCGTCGGGTCGTCGATCTCGGCCGAGGTCGCGCTGATGAGGGTCCACTGGTAGGTCAGCGGGTCACCGTCGCCGTCGGTGGCGGTCGCGTCGGCGTTCAGCTCGATGACCTGGTCGACACAGTCCTCACAGACGTAGGTGTAGCCGGACTCGCGGCACTCCGCGTCACCCCCGGCGATGGCCAGGGCCGTGCCCGCGTCGACGATGGGCTCGGAGTTGTAGCTGCGGTCGCTGGCCGTCAGGGTCGAGAGGGCCGGGGTCGACCAGCTCACGCCGTCGTAGACCGTGAGCGCGACAGTGTAGTCGCCGTCGACGTCGGGGTAGAAGGTCGGTGTGGCGGAGGCGGTGTCGTCGAAGTTCGCGTCCGAGGCGAGGGAGCTGTTGGGCTTGTCCTCGAGCCACCACTTGTAGACCAGCGCGGCGCCGTTCGGGTCGAAGGAGGCGCTGCCGTCGAGGGGGATGGCGGTGCAGTCTTCGCCCTCGACCGTCTCGGGCGTGACCGCCGTCGGGGGCAGCTCGGAGGTGGAGCTGACCTGGATGACGGCGACGTCCGGGGTGGAGCGGGCCTGGCCGTTGTCGACCACCAGCGAGACGACGTAGACACCGCCCACGTCGGCCGTGAAGCTGGCCGCGGCCGCGTCGGCGCCGTCGAGCTCGGTCAGGGCGCTCGTCTCGGGCACGGAGGAGAAGGCCCACTCGTAGCTCAGCTCGCGGCTGTAGGGGTCGTAGGAGCGGGTGCCGTCGATGGTGAAGAGGTCGCCCTCGGTGCCCGTGAGGTCGGGACCGGCGTTGGCGATGGGCACCGAGCCGTCCTGGACCTCGATGATGACCGTGTCGGTGTTCGAGTAGAGCCCGTCCTTGTCCTGGACCCGGAGCTGGGCGACGTAGGTGCCGGCGAGGTCGGGGATGAAGGTCGTGAGGGGCGACACCGAGTGGTTGTTGTCGAGCGTGTAGCCGTCTTCGGTGGCGAAGGCGGAGCCCGCCGGGGCGAAGTCGAAGGACCAGTGGAAGATGATCCGATCGCCGTCCGGGTCGTAGGAGGCGCTGCCGTTGAGCTGGACCGGGGCGTCGGCGGACTGGGTGATGTCGTCGCCCGCGTCCGCGATCGGCGCCTGGTTCTGGACCTTCTCGATCACCTCGTTCTCGGTCGTCCCGCAGCCGACGAGCAGCAGCAGGCAGGAGGTGGTCAGGGTGCGCATGGGAAGACTCCGGAGGCGGTCGGAGGGGCGGGACGAGCGGCGAGACACGACGGGCGGGGGCTCAGGGCTTCTGGCCGGTGCAAGTATACGTCACGGCGATGGCGTCGTCGGCGCTGTGGGCGCAGTCGGCGACGCTCAGCGAGATCTCGTACTCGGTCGTGTTGCCCGTCCGGTAGGTGGCGGGCTGGGCCGGGAGCGTCGCGTCGGTGATGGCGCTGTAGCGGTTGTGGAAGTGGACCGAGGCGGTGCCTTCGTCCCACTCGTAGGTCAGGGCGTCGCCGTCCGGGTCGAAGGACTGGCTGCCGTCGAGCTCGATGTCGATGGCCTGGCAGTCGGGGCAGTCCCAGACGTAGGAGGAGGACTCACAGTCGACCTCCTTCTCGATGAGCACGTCCTCGCCAGCGTTGGCGACGGGCGCGTCGTTGGTGGCGTCGAGGTCGACCGTGAACTGGACCAGGTCGGGGGCCGACCAGTTGGTGCCGTCGCTGACCTGGAGCTGGAGCAGGTAGGTGCCGCCCACGTCCCAGGTGAACTTGGCCTCGGGGCTGGTCGGGTCGTCGAAGTTGGCGTCGGTGGCGGCGCTGTCGCCGGGCACCCGGACGACCGTCCAGAGGTAGCTGAGGTCTTCGCCGTCGAGGTCGTAGCTGCCCCAGCCGTTGAGCTCGAAGGGCTGGTCGGCACAGACGCCGAACTCTTCGCTGTCGCCGGCGTCGGCGACGGGGAAGCGGTTCTCGGAGGCCACGTTGACCGCGCAGATGTCGGGGTCGGAGTGGAAGGCGCCGTCGGAGACCACGAGGCTGACGGTGTAGATGCCGTCGCAGTCGGGCACGAAGGTCGGGCTCGGGCCGCCGGAGTTGTAGAGGTTGTCGGTCGTCAGCTCGGAGCAGGCGGGCGAGCCCGTCATGGCCCAGTAGTACTCGAGCACGGCCCCCTCGGGGTCGTTCGAGGCCGAGCCGTCGAAGGTCAGGGAGGCGCCCACCTCGCCCGTGAGGTCGGGACCACAGTCGGCGATGGGGGGCGCGTCGCCCACGGTCACGGACATGACGGCGTAGTCGGGCGCCGACTCACCGGACTCGTCGCTCACCCGCAGCTCGACGACGTAGTCGCCAGCCACGTCGGGCACGAAGCTCGGCTTGACCGCGTCGATGGTGCGGTTGTCGGTGAGGGCCGTGGCGTCGATGGCCGAGCCGGGCGGCACCGAGGCGAAGTTCCAGTCGTAGACGGCCGTGCTCGCGTAGCGGGCGCAGAAGAGCGAGCCCGTGCCGTCGAGCTGGACGGGGCCCCCGAGCAGCAGAGAGCCGTCCTCGCCGGCGTTCGCGGCGGGGAGGTTGGTGTCGCAGGGGGCGGCCGAGTCTGCCTTGCCGCTGTTGCTGGAGCAGCCGGTGGTGGCGGTCAGGGCGAGAAGCGTTGCGATGGGGAGACCCAGACGCATGGTGGCTCCAGGGGGGCTGGCGGCGCGGGGTGGGGGCTGGCCGCAGTGTAGGGAGTCCGTGAGCGATTCGTCAACGACGGCGATGCCGTTGTGGGAAACCCGTGGCGTCGGCAGGGGGGAAGCGGCGCCAGTGGTGGTGCTGCGCCGTGCCTGCGCGCGGGGCGCCAGGCGGATCGCGGCCAGGGCTCCCGAGGCGCCGGACCATATCCGGCGCTGGCGGCACCTGCGCGGCCGGTCGAGGCCCGGCGCGCGGGCGGGGAGAGTCCGACACCTTCTCTGTCGTCCCGCAGGCGCCGGCCGCAAGGGCCGCGGGGCTCCCGGAGGGCCGGTGGGGGGCCTTGCCGCCAGGGGCGTGGGGATTAGAAGCGCGCCTCACCGGCCCCGGACCCCCGTCCGGACGCCCCCGCACGGTCGGGGCAGCGGCGGCCGCACTGCACTCTGGGAGCATCGCCATGGGTTGGTTGGACTGGCTGACGGGCGGGGAAGAAGGACAGATCAAGCGCCACACCAAGCGCGTCCGCAACCTCAACACCCAGGCCGAAGACCGCATCGCCTCGATGCACTGGCTGGCGGAGCACGGCACGGAGGAGGCCATCATCGGGCTGCTCGGCCGCTTCACCATCAACTACGAGCAGCGGATGAAGGACACCCAGGAGAAGGACCTCGCCGTCGAGCTGCTCCGGGGCCTGGGCAAGGACGCCATCGGCGCCCCCATCCGCAAGTGGGTGCGCAAGAACCAGGCCTTCGCCCGTCCGATCATGCTGGTCGACGAGCTCGAGGGCCCGGAGGCGGTGGTCGACATCCTGCTCGACATGCTGGGCCGCGAGGTCGACCCCTTCAAGCCCGAGAAGAAGCGCCAGA
>CAXQUZ010000747.1:0-17946 GCA_964226865.1 Myxococcota bacterium
TTCAGACGTGTGCTCTTCCGATCTGCATGGCGAGGTCGCGCACCATGCGCCGGATGACCGCGAGCTGCTGGTAGTCCTTCTCGCCGAAGACCGCGACGTGGGGCTGGACGATGCCGAAGAGGCGCGAGACCACGGTCGTGACCCCGTCGAAGTGGCCGGGACGGTCGCCGCCGCAGAGCCCCGCGCTCAGCCCGGCGACGGCCACGGTGGTCGAGCGGTCGGCCGGGTAGAAGGCGCCCTCGTCGGGCAGGAAGAGCGTGTCGACCCCGTGGGCGCGGCACTTCTCGGCGTCGCCCACCGGGTCGCGGGGGTAGCGGTCGAGATCTTCGCCGGGCCCGAACTGGAGCGGGTTGACGAAGATGCTGACCACGAGGTGATCGCAGCGCTTGCGGGCGAGGTCCATGAGGCGGGTGTGGCCCGCGTGGAGGAAGCCCATGGTGGGGACGAAGCCGATGCGCTGGCCCTGGGCCCGGCGCGCGAGAACGTCCTGCTGGAGGGCGCGCCAGGAGCGCTCTGTGTGCATGGGAGCCTCAGTACAGCCGCGCGACCTTGCGCGGCCCCTTCTTGCGGTGGAAGGCGTGCTCAGCACCGGGGAAGGTGCCCGCCCGGACCTCGTAGCAGTAGGCGGCGATGGCGGCCGTCATGGGCGACTCCAGCTCGGCGAAGCGCGTGACGAAGCGGGGCTGGAAGCGGCTGTCGAAGCCGAGCAGGTCGTTGCAGACCAGCACCTGGCCGTCGCAGTCGGCACCGGCGCCGATGCCGATGGTGGGCACGGCGAGCGCGGCGCTGACCTCGGCGGCGAGCTCGGCGGGCACCATCTCGAGCACGATGCAGAAGGCGCCGGCCTCCTGGATGGCGAGGGCGTCGGCGAGCAGCTGGGCGGCCCCGTCGTCGCCCCGGCCCTGGACCCGGAAGCCCCCGAGCGCGTTGACGGACTGGGGGGTGAGGCCGATGTGGCCGACGACGGGAATGCCCGCCTCGACGATGCGCTGGACGGCGGGCGCGCTGCGGGCGCCGCCCTCGAGCTTCACGGACTGGGCCCGGGCCTCCTGCATCAGGCGGCCGGCGCTGGCGAGGGCCTGCTCCGGCGAGACCTGGTAGGACATGAAGGGCAGATCGACCGTCAGGTGGGCGTTCTCGAGGCCACGGGACACACAGCGGCCGTGGTAGACCATGTCGTCGAGGGTGACCGAGAGGGTGTCGGGCATGCCCTGGATGACCATGCCGAGGCTGTCGCCCACCAGCACCATGTCGACACCGGCGGCGTCGACGATGCGGGCCATGGTGTGGTCGTAGGCCGTGACCATCGTGATCTTCTGGTTGCCGGCCTTCATCTTCTGAAGGTCCAGGACCGTCTTGCGCGCCATCGTGCACCCTCCGGGGGGCGTGGTGTACAGAAGGTGACAGGCGGCCCGGCGGGCCCGGGGGCCGGTCACACGGTGCTTGCCTCCCGGCCATGCGGTCCAGGGGCGGGCACAGGAGGGCCCTAGCACGCTGCTCCGGTGGGGGCCCGGGCGAGGCCCTGGTAGACTGCAGCCCATGCAGGATCCTCCCGAGACCAGCGCCGGCCCCTGCCGGGTGCTCATCGACGGCCAGGAGCAGGTCTTCGACGACCTCGACGCCCTGGTGCGTGCCGCGCCAGGCCTGGGCCTCCAGCCCGCCACCCGGGTGAGCCTGCCGGGGCGCCGGGGCTGGGTGGCTGCGCGCTCGGTGCCCGCGCTCGCCGCCGTTCTCGCCGACGACGATCCCTGGGCGGTCTGGGACGCGGTCGAGGACGAGCCGGTGTCTCGCCCGCCCGCCCCGGCGCCGGCCCCGCCGCCCGCCGCGGCCCCGGTGCCCGAGCTCGACTCGGCCCATGTCAACCCCATCGCAACCCCGGTGGGGTCCCGCGAGAACGGCCGCCAGCGCTTTGTTGTCGACAGCGGCAAGGCGGCTCCCAAGGCGGCCCCCGCTCCGCCGGTGTCTGCTCCGCCGGTGTCCGCTCCGGCAGCGCCTGCGCCCGCCGCGCGCGCCGCCGCGCAGTCCGGCCCGGGCGAGCGGGGCAAGGTGATCGCCTTCCCGACCCTGCCGGGGGCTCCGGTGGCCGGCCCCCACGCCCTCCAGCCGATCGCCCCCGAGCCCCTGTCGATCCCGCTGGTCGAGGTCGCGCCGCCGCCGCCGCCGACCGGGGGCACCCGCTGGGGCCGGCTCGTGGCCTTCGCGGTGGTGGTCTTCGTGTTCATGGGCTCTGCGACGGCCTGGGTGCGCCACCACGCGAGCCAGAGCTTCGACGCCCCCCTGCGGCCCCGACCCCAGGCGGCCGCGCCCTCCCGCCCCGGACCGACCCCCGGCAGCCAGGCGCCGCCGCCCATGCCCGCGGCCGCCGCCGCGCCCGCTGCCCCCGGGGGCGGGGGGCCCACCGACGAGCTGTCCCGCCTCGAAGACGAGCTCCGGGCCCGCATGCGCCCCCGACCCCAGGAGGTCTCGGCGACGGCATCCCTCGAGGATGCCCTCTACGTCGAGCTCTCGCGCATGAGCCTGCGGCGGCTGCGGGTCGAGGCCCAGGTGCTGACCTGGGCCGGGCGCAAGGTCCAGGAGCCGAAGGTGGCCGAGGTGGTGGTGCGCTTCGAGAGCGCTGGCGAGCTCGACCGGGAGCTGGCGGCCATCGGCCTGGTCATGGGCAAGTACGTCCAGGCCTACGGCATCGAGGTGCCGCGCTTCGAGGCCATCGTCGAGGGGCTCGACGAGCTGCCCCGGCGCCAGAGCATCGACGCCGAGCGGGCGCGGCTCTTCTACGTCGAGCGCATCGGCGTCGTCGACTTCCTGCGGGGCATGCACAAGCCCGTCGAGTGAGCGCGGGCGCGGCCCTCAGCCGGTGCGCGCGGCCAGCACGGCCGCCGGTGCGGGCGCACCCCGGGCGGCGAAGCGCACCGTGCCCTGGGCGTCGACGCCGTAGACGGTGCGGATGACCCGGGTGCCCACGCCGGTCGGCCAGGCGCTGTGGAGGCGCCGGACCAGCCCGCCCTGGGGATCGTGGAGCAGGGGCATGCCCAGGCCGGCGGCCTCGGCGAAGGCCTGGTGGCTGGCCAGATCTGCGGGGTTCAGGCCGAAGACCCGGATGCCCGCGGCAGTGAAGTCGGCCGCGGCCCGCTCGAAGGCCTGGAGCTGGGCGGTGCAGCCGGGGGTCTGGTCGGCGGGGTAGAGCACGAGCACGTGGGGCCCGTCCTGGTCGCGGTGCCAGGCGCCGTCCCAGGACTGGAGCTGGAAGCCCGGGGCGGGGCTGCCCACGGGCAGCAGCGGCGGCCCCAGGCGGGCCAGCAGCCGCGCGGCGAGGCTCATGCGCCGACCAGGCGGGCGCGCAGGGGGGCGTCCCGGGGCACCCAGCGCAGCAGCCCGGGGCCGAGCACGAGGGGCTTGGTGCGCAGGGCCTCGGGGGTGCGGGCGCCCGAGAGCAGGCAGGCGATGCGGACCTCGTCGATGACCCGCTCGGCGGCGGCCTTCACCCCGGCCCGTCCGCCGGCGGCGTGGGCCTGGAGGAAGCGCCGGGCGATGCCGCCGCAGGTGGCGCCGAGCGCGATGGCCCGGGCGATCTGGAGGCCGTTGCCGATGCCGCCGGTCGCACAGATGCCGAGGCCGAGGCCGTCGAGCTGGGCGACGCTGGCCGCGGTGGGGATGCCCCAGTCCCAGAAGGCCTCGCCGAGCGAGCGCTGGGCGCCCTCGGCGCGCTTGGTCTCGACGGCCACCCAGCTCGTGCCGCCGGCCCCCGAGGTGTCGACCCAGCGCACGCCCTGGCGGCGGATGCGCTCGCCGAGGCTGCGGCTGAGGCCACAGCCGGTCTCCTTGACCACGACGGGCACGGGCAGCTCGGCGACCAGCCGGCCGATGGTCTCGATGCCGCCGCGGAAGTCGTCGTCGCCCTCGGGCTGGACCACCTCCATCGCGGGGTTGAGGTGGACGACCAGGGCGTCGGCGCCGCAGCGCGCGACGAGCTCGGCGAGGGCCGCGGTGGGGGTCGCAGCGGCCTGGACGATGCCGATGTTGCCCAACACCAGGGCGCTCGGGGCCACGTCCCGCACGAGGTAGCCCGCCGTGATGCCCTTGGTGAGGAGCGGGCGCTGGCTGCCGAAGGCGAAGCCGATGCCCAGCTCTTCGGCGACGCTGGCCAGGTCGCGGTTGATGGCCTCGGCCCGGTCGACCCCGCCGGTCATGGCGGCGATGACCACGGGCGCGGCCAGCTCCTTGCCGGCGTAGGTCGTGCGCAGGTCGATGTCGGCCACGGCCAGCTCGGGCAGTGCATCGTGGACCAGCTCGACCTGCTCCAGCAGGTTGGTCTTGCCGCGGAAGCCGACGTCGCCGTCGGTGCAGAGGTCGAGGTGGTCGGCCTTGCGGGAGGAGATGGGGGCGTGCTGGGACATGGGGCTCGGCGGAGGGCGGGGAGACCCGTGGGCTAACGCTGGACGGGGGGCTGTCCAGAGACCGGGCTGGCGGCCGCGCCCGGGGCCACAGCGACGGCGATGGGGGGCAGCCCCGCTGCGGCACAGGCCGCCTGGAAGGCCGCGTCAGCCGCCGGATCGGGCAGGTAGGCGACCGCACAGTCCCCGCCGCCCGCGCCGCTCGGCTTCGCGGCCCCGCCGTGGTCGCGGGCCAAGGCGGCGATGCGCGCGAGGCCGGGCGTGGTGTAGGCGATGCCCGCGGCCCGGGCCATGGCCGCGAGCAGCGCACCGGCGGCGGCGGTGACGCGGATGGGGTCGTCGACGAAGGCGGCGGTCAGGGTGGCGCTCTCGTCGAGGAAGCGCTGGCGGTCGGACAGGGCCAGGTACCGCTGCAGGCGCGGGCCCGTCCGGGCCGACTGGCCGGAGTAGACGACCGTCGGGCCGTGGGGGGCGAGCGGGGTCCACCGGCGGCCGGCGACCCGGCCCATGCCGCCGTGGATGCTCGCGAGCACGTCGATGCCGCTGCCGCTGCCCTGGACCTGGTGGTGGATGGCCAGGGCGTCGGCGGCGGGACGGCCCGCGGCCACACAGGCGGCCACACAGGCGGCGGCCGAGCCCCCGAAGCCGGGCTTGCCGGGCAGGTCGACCGGGTTCCAGTCGTCGAAGGCGTAGGTGGCGGGCGGCGCGCCCGCGAGGGCGGGGGCGACGAAGCGGGTGTCGCCGTCCGGCGTCGTCGCGACCACCCGGGTGCCGCCGGGCCGCACCGTGCAGCGCACGCCCCGGTCGATGGCGATGGCGATCGCGGGAACGCCGTCAACGACGGCATACTCGCCGACAAGGACCAGCTTGCCGGGGGCGTGGACGACGCGGCAGGGCTCAGCAGAGATGGGCGTCTCCCCCCACCCCGAGGGTGCGCGTCTCGAAGCCAGCCTCGGCCATCGCCGCAGCCACCTGGGCGGCCCCGGCCGGCGTCGTGAGCACCTTGACGTTGGGGCCCGCGTCCATCGTGCTCCAGCAGGCCACCCCGTCCGCCCGCAGTCCCTCGACCACCTCGAGCGCCTGCAGGGTGCCGGGCCGCCAGTAGCGGATGGTGGGCGCCGTCGCGATCATCGTCGCGTGCATCTTGTTGGTGGAGTGCTCCATGGCCGCGCCCAGGGCCGGCAGGTCGCGGGCGAGCACGGCGGCGCGGCCGGCCTCGACGTCGGCGGGCGCGCTCTCGACCCAGCCCGGGTAGAGCGGGCAGGTGGTCTGGGTGCGGATCATGCCCGCCGTCGAGCCGATGGGCTTGGGGCCCTTGGCGATGAACACCACGACCAGCCGCAGATCCCAGTGGTCGCGGGGCGCGACGGGCAGCCCGTGGCTGTCTCGGCCCTCGGGGTCGTCGCCGTGGCGCCACTCGACCCAGCCCCCCCAGAGGCTGCGACAGGCCGAGCCCGAGCCCTGGCGGGCGAGCACGCTGAGGGCGGTGGGGTCCCGGTCGACCCCGGCGGCGGCGGAGGCGGCGAGGGCCAGCGCCGAGAAGGCACTCGACGACGAGGCCAGCCCCGCGGCCGTGGGGAAGTTGTTGTCGCTGTCGACCGCCACCCGGGGCCGGTCGGCGCCGTCGACGACCAGGTCGAGGAAGCGCGACACCCGCGCGGCCCCCGTGCCCTGCTGGGCGACCCCGTTGACCACGACCCGGTCGGCGGGGGCGTCGATGCCCCAGGTGACCGTGGTGCGGGTGCGGAAGCCGTCGAGGGTCAGCGAGAGCGAGGGCACCGCCGGCAGGTTGCGGGGGATGTCGCGCTTGCCCCAGTACTTGATGACGGCGATGTTCGGGTGGGCTTCCGCAGTGGCGCGGCTCATGGGGACTCCGGGGGCACGGGGCGGACGGCGAAGGCGCGGGGCACGCCGGCCGTGCGGGCCGCCGCGAGGAGGGGGGAGGGGTCGTCGCAGAGCGCCAGCACCACGCCGCCGCCGCCCGCGCCGGCGAGCTTGGCCCCGTGGGCCCCGGCGCCGAGGGCGAGGGCCACGAGCGCGTCCAGCTCGGGGGTCGAGACGCCGATCCGGGCCAGCAGCCGGTGGTTCTCGGTGAGGAGGGCCCCGAGGGCGGCCGGGGGGCCGTCGAGGGCCGCACAGATCTCGAGGGTCAGCGCGCCGATGGCGTCGAGCACGGGATCGATGGCCGGGCGCCGGCCCGCGACCCCGGCCACGAGGGCGCCCGTGTCGCCGGCGCTGCCCGAGTCGAGCACGACGAGGCGGAGCCCGGGGCAGGCGAGGGGACGGAGGGCCGGACCGTCCGGTCCCTTGCGGTAGAGAATGGCGCCGCCGAGGGCCGAGACGGCGTGGTCGACCCCGCTCGGGGTGCCGTGGAAGGCCCGCTCGATGGCGAAGCCCTGGGCGTGGACCGTGGCGAAGTCGAGGGGGGTGCCCTCGAGGCTGGCCAGGGCGCGCACGGTGGCGACCGCGAGGGCCGCCGACGAGCCCATGCCCCGGCCCACGGGCACGTCGCTGGCGATGTGGACGGCGAGGCCCGTCGCCGGCAGCACCCGACACAGCGCCGGCAGCACCCGCGCGTCCTGGAAGGGGGCCGTGGCCAGCGCGGTCGGGCCCGGGCGGCGCTCGAGGCGCACCCGCACCTGGCGGTCGACGGCGATGGCGATGGCCGGGTGGCCGTAGACGACGGCGTGCTCGCCGCTCAGGATGAGCTTGGCCGGGGCCGCGCCGTGCCCGACCGCGCTCACGCCCGCAGCTCGGTGAGGGCCTGGCGGGCCCGCACCTCGGACCAGTCCCGGTCGTGGCACATGGCCTGGACCACGGCCGCCACCTCGTCCGCCGCGGCGCCGGCCTGGACGGCCACGTTGCGGGCGTGCATGCGCATGTGGCCCTGCTGGATGCCCTCGGTGGCGAGGGCGCGCAGGGCGCCGAGGTTCTGGGCCAGACCGACCGCCGCGATGACCGACGAGAGGGCCCGGGCCGTGGTCGTGCCGAGCAGCTTGAGGTTGGCGCGCACCCCGGGGTGGATCTTGATGGGGCCACCCACCACGCCCACCTGCATCGGCACCGTGATGCTGCCGTGGAGCACCCCGTCCCGCACGACCCAGCGGGTCAGCGAGCGGTACTGGCCGTCCCGCGCGGCCCAGGCGTGGGCCCCGGCCTCGATGGCCCGCCAGTCGTTGCCCGTGGCCAGGGCCACCGCGTCGATGCCGTTGAGCACGCCCTTGTTGTGGGTCGCGGCCCGCCAGGGGTCGGCCCAGGCGAAGCGGTAGGCCGAGGCGATGCCCTCGGCGACCGCCGGCCCCGAGCCCGGCTCGCCGCGCACCGCGAGCAGCGCGACAGGCAGGGCGCAGGAGGCCCGGGCGAGCCGCTCGCTGGCGAGGTTGCTGAGGATGCGCAGCCGCACGAGGCCGCAGGTGAGGGCGGCCACCCGGGGGGCCAGGGCCTCGGCCACCGTGTTGACCATGTTGGCGCCCATCGCGTCGACGCAGTCGAGGCGGAACTGGAAGACCAGCATCGTCTCGGCCGGCTCACCGGGCTCGTCGTAGACCACCCGGCGCACCGAGGCGCCCCGCATGCCACCGCCGCGCTCGATGAGGCGGGGATGGCAGGCATCGCCCATGCGGCAGAGCTCGGAGATGGCCTCCTTGAGGGCGTTCTCGGCGCTGTCGACGTCGGGGATGTCGGTGACCTGGATCTGGCCCAGCATGATGCCGTCGTCGCAGGAGGCCGTGAAGCCGCCCGCCTGGCGCACGAGGCGGGCCATGTTCGACACGGCGGCCACCACGCTGGGCTCCTCGACCGCCATGGGCACGAGCACGTCCGCGTCGTTGACGCGCAGGTTGACCGCGACGCCCACGGGCAGCGCGAGGGTGCCGACGACGTTCTCGACCATCACCCCGGCCCGCTCGAGGCCGAGGGCCCCCGCGTCGAGGCTGGCGAGATCGGCGGGCTCGAGGGCCGAGCGGTCGAGGAGCTCGGCCCGGCGCTCGTCCGGAGACAGGCGGTAGAAGCCGGGGATGCGGCTGCTGGTCGTCATTCGCGGTGCTCGCGGCAGGGGGGCGGGGCGGCGCCGGAGGCCTCAGACCTCGGCGAGGGCGCCCGCGTAGAAGCCGTCGAGAACGTGCATGTACTGCTTCTCGATGGCCTTGCGCTTCATCTTCATGGAGGGGGTCAGCTCGCCGCCCTCGATGGAGAAGTCGCGGGGGAGGATGGCGAACTTCTTGATGGTCTCGTAGCGGGCCAGCTCGCAGTTGAGGTCGTCGACCGCGGCCTGGAGCATGGCCACCACCTCGGGGTCCCGGGTCAGCGCCTCGTAGGACTTGCCGGCCCGGCCGTGGGCGTCGCCCCACTTGGCCAGCTCTTCGGGGTCGAGGGTGATGAGCGCCGAGCAGAAGTTGCGCTGGTTGCCGTGGACCAGGACCTGGGAGATGTACTGGCTGCGGGTCTTGAGCCGGCCCTCGAGCTCCTGGGGCGCCACGTACTTGCCGCCGGAGGTCTTGATGAGGTCCTTCTTGCGGTCGGTGATGCGCAGGAAGCCGTCTGGGTCCATCTCGCCGATGTCGCCCGTGCGCAGCCAGGTGCCGTCCTCGTCGGTGACCAGCGACTCGGCCGACTTCTCGGCGAGGTTGTAGTAGCCGCGCATGATGCCCCGGCCGCCGAGCAGGATCTCGTTGTCGGCCGGGTCGAGCTTGAGCTCGACGCCGGGCAGGGGCTGGCCCACCGTGCCGAACTTGAAGCGGTCGGGACGGTTCACGAAGCTGGCGGCGCTCGACTCGGTGAGGCCGTAGCCCTCGAGGATGAGGATGTCGGCGGCGTGGAAGAACTCGGCGATCTCGCGCGAGAGGGGGGCCGAGCCCGAGATGAAGAAGCGCAGCCGGCCGCCGAAGCGCTCCTTGAGCTTGGAGAAGACGAGCTTGTCGGCGACGGCGTACTTCAGGGCGAGGGCCCCGCTGGGCTGCTGGCCGCGCTGCTTGCGCTGGGAGACCTCGCGGCCCACCGAGAGCGCCCACTGGAAGGTGCGCCACTTGAGCCGGCCGCCCTCCTTGGCGCCCGCGACGACCTTGTTGTAGACCTTCTCGAAGATGCGGGGCACGGCGGCGACGAAGGTGGGGCGCACCACGCCGAGGTTCTCGACGATCTTGGGGATGCGGCCGTCGATGGCCGTGGGCACGCCGATGCGGATGACGCTCGCCTCGAGCACCTTGCCGAAGCTGTGGCTCAGCGGCAGCCAGAGGAACTGCTTGTCGGCCGGGGTCAGGAAGCCGAGCTGGTCCATCGCCTCGCCCTCGAAGACCCAGCAGTCGTTCGTGAGCTCGACGCCCTTGGGGTTGCCCGTGGTGCCCGAGGTGTAGATCAGCGTCGCGAGGTGGTGGGCCTCGACGGCCTGGATGCCCGCCTCGTAGGCGCCGGGGTTGGCCTTGTCCCAGGCGGCGCCGGTCTCTTCGAGCTCGGAGAGGCTGATGACCCAGCCGTCGTGGCCGCCCCGGCCCGTGATGTTGACCACCTTGGCGATGTCGGGGCAGCGCTCGCGGATGGCAGCGAGCTTGGCGACCTGGTCGTCGTCTTCGGCGAAGACCACCCGCGAGCCCGAGTCGTGGACGATGAACTCGACCTGGGACTCGATGGACGAGGGGTAGATGGTCGTGGTGGCGCAGCCGGCGCAGGAGATGCCGAGGTCGGCCAGCACCCACTCGACCCGGGTGTTGCAGATGATGGCGGCCCGGTCCTCGGGGGCCATGCCCAGGGCGCGCAGCCCCGTCGCGATGGCGCGCACCCGCTCGCCGACGTCCTTCCACCGCAGCGTCTTCCACTCCTCCTTCTCGTCTGGGTAGTAGAAGGCGTCCGTGTCGGGCGTGGCCGAGACACGGTGCAGGAACATCTCGGGGAAGGACTTGAAGGATGCGGCGGGCACGGAATCTCCAGCGCGGGTGCGGCATCGGGCTGCATGCCGTCCGGGCGCCCCGCGTCCGCGCCGGCGGAGCGGCAGGAGGGGGCGGTGTCGGTGGGCGATGCGTCCGCAGCGTCGGGGCGTGTAACCGAACCTCGGGCCCCGTGGCAGCCCCGGGCAGGGGAGGGCCGAGATGGGGCTGAGAGACTGGCTCTGCGCGGGGGCGGACGCGGCCGTGGTGGCCCCGGCGCCCGCCGTGGTGGTGCTCGGTGGCCACCCCCGGGTGCGCTGTCCGGAGGCGGTGGCGCTGTGGCGGAGCGGCCGGGCCGCGCGGGTGGTGACCGTCGGGGGGGCCCTCCGGGACGGGCTTCCCGGGGAGGTGCGGAAGAGCCGGGCCGTGCTGCGGGCGGCGGGGCTGCCCGCGGCGGCCCTCGTGGAGATCACCGCGCCGGCGCCGGGCACCTGGGAGGAGGCCGGCCACATCGCGGCGCTCGCCTCGGCCGAGGGCTGGGAGCGGCTGCTGGTCGTGAGCTCGCCCTACCACTGCCGCCGGGCGGGCGAGATGCTGCGTCGGCGGCTCGGCCCCGGGGTGGCGCTCCAGATGGTGGCGGCGACCGAGCCCGGGTGGGACCGGCTCGCCCGCGACCCGCGGCTGCTGCGCCTGGTCGGCCGCGAGCTGGCCAAGCTGGCCCTGTGGCGGGCCGGCCTCCGGGAGCGCATCGAGCGGAGGGGCTGAGCGCGCTCAGAGCGAGCTGGCGGAGCGGGCGTCCCAGTCGATGAGGGCGAAGGGCACGTAGTCGTTGTCGCCCGAGATGGGGCGGGTGTCGGTCCAGGCCAGCTCGCCCGAGATGTAGATGTTGACCGTGACCTCGTTGGCCTCGTAGCGGTCGGGGGTCGAGCCCATGTAGTCGTGCACGTAGACCGTGAACACGCTGCCCTCGGCGGGCTCCTGGATGTTGATGTTCTCGGGGCCCGTGCCGGGGATGTCGTCGATGTCGAGGCTCGGGTTGTCGGAGCTCTCGCCGGCCACGCCCCAGTCGAGGCCCCGGCCGACGCAGTTCGCGTAGTAGCAGTCGCTGTCGCTGCGCAGCCCGCCGCCGGCATCGACGAGGTGGAGGTCCATGTCGTCCTGGTTGAGCTCCCAGTACATCTCGACCCAGAGCGACTGGCTGGGCACCGCCGTGAGGGTGGCGTAGCAGGGCTCGGACTCGACGCCGTCCTCGTTGGCCACGACCAGCTCGGCCACGTACTCGCCGACGACATCCGCGACGAAGCCGTTGCGGTCGGCGGTCGTGCCGCCGGGCATGGAGGCGGCCGAGCCCTCGGGGCGGGTCACGAGGCGCCACTCGTAGCCGACAATGGCCTGGCCCGTGGGATCGTAGGAGTCGCTGCCGAGCCAGTTGACCCGGTCGTAGAGGGCGTAGGCCTCGCTCGGGTCGGCCTCGCAGACCGCCACGGGCTTCTCGAGGCTGGTGCCGAGGAGGTCGGCCTTGCTCGTCGTGCCCGGGGTGTTCGACTCGGCCCAGATCTCGCCGGTGAAGCGCAGCTCGGCGCTGGGGGTGAAGTCGATGTCGACCGGCAGGGACTCGCCGGGGGCGAGGGAGAAGGGCACGGCCACGTCGCCGAGGGAGAAGCCCTCGCCCAGGACCAGCAGGCTGCTGACGTCGAGGGTGGCGCCGCCGTTGTTGACCACGTCGATGGTGCCCGTCTCGGTCGTGCCCGACGGCACGTAGCCGAAGTCGAGGGGGTTCGGATCGAAGACGAGCTGGGGGTAGAGGCCGACGCCCTCGAGCTGGACGATGGCCTGGGGCAGCCCCGGGTCGCTGTTGGCGATGTGGACGTCGGCGAGGTCGCCGGCGTTGGTGGGGCTGTAGTCGACGGTGACCTCGACGCTCTCGCCGGGGGCCATGGTCGTGTAGGAGGGCGCGCCGATGAGGGTGAAGGCCGCGGCGCTGCCGGTGACGCTGATCTCGCCGATGTCGAGGGCCTCGTCGCCGATGCTGGTGATCGTGAAGCTCTGGGTGCCGACCTCGCCCTGCTCGAGCCCGGCGAACTGGAGCCGGGTGGGGGCGACCTCGATGGCCGCCGTGCTGCCGGAGGCGTCGGGGATCTTCTCGTAGGCGTAGTCGCTGCAGCCCGCGGCACCGAGGGCGAAGCCGAGGGCCGACAGCGAGAGGAGGCGCGGAGAGATGGTCATGGCGGGGTCCTCTCGGGGGGAGCCGGGCGGCGGGCGCGCGCAGCGGTGGGCGCGGGGGGTCCCGTAGCCTGTCTCCGCTGGCGGCGGGCGTCCACTGCGAGGCGCTGCAACCGCGCTGACGCCGGGGTCCGGGCCCGGTCGCCTGCCGCCCGGGGGCCGGATCGAGTAGGAGGCGGGGCGGTCGCAGGGGGGCGCTGGTGCCCCCGCGCGGGCCCGCCCGTGGGAGCTCGCCATCGCCCCGCCCTCTCCCCCGCCGCCCGCCACGCCCCGGCCGGGCTTCGCTGAAGAGGCCCGCATCCTCGGCCTGCTGGCCTGGCCCGTCGTGCTCGGCAACCTGGGCAATGTGGCCCTCGGCATGGTGGACGTGGCGGTCGTGGGCCGGGTGGGCGAGCTGCCCCTCGCGGCGGTCTCGGCGGGCGTCATCTGGACCTTCGGCGTCTTCCTCTTCGGCATGGGGGTGCTGCGGGGCCTCGACCCGGCGGTGGCCCAGGCCCATGGACGGGGCGATCAGCCGCGCCTCGACCGGGCCTTCGGCGAGGCCGTGCTGCTCTCGCTGCTGCTGTCGGTCCCGGTGGTGCTCGGCTGCCTCGTGGCCGCCCCGGGGCTGCTGATGCTGGGCCAGGATCCCGATGTGGCCGTGCTCGCCGGCGACTACTCCCGGGTGCGGGCCCTCGGCATGCCGGGCAGCCTGCTCTTCGTGGGCCTCGCCGCCTGGCTCCAGGGCCAGGGCCACATGCGCCCGCCCCTGATCGCCACCCTGGTGGGCGCGGTGGTCAACCTCGGGCTCGACCTGGTGCTCGTGGACGGCGCCCGGCTGCCCGGGGGGCTCACGGTGCCGGCCCTCGGGGCGGTGGGCTGCGCCTGGGCCTCGACGGCGGTGGCCTGGACCAAGGCCGCCGTGCTGCTGCCGGTCTGTGGCGCGGGCCTGGCGGGGGTGCGGGGCCGGTGGGGGGACGCGCTCCGGGGGCTGCCCCTGCTGCTCAAGGATGGCCTGCCCATCGGTGTGCAGACCGGTCTCGAGGTCTGGGCCTTCAATGCCGTGGGGCTGATGGTGGGCACCTTCGGCGCCACGGCCATGGCCGCCCAGGCGGTGGCCATGCAGATCATCTCCTTCACCTTCATGATCCCCTTCGGGCTCGGGGTCGCCGCCTCGACCCGGGTGGGCAACCTCATCGGCGCGGGGCGACCGGCCGGCCGGGCGGCGGTGGTGGCCGTCGCCGCGGGCGCGGGCTGGATGCTGCTCTCGAGCCTGAGCATCGCGGCCCTGCCGGGCCCGGCGGCGCGCCTCTTCACCGACGAGGCCGGCGTCATCGCCATCGCCGTGACCCTGCTGCCCGTCGCCGCCTTCTTCCAGGTCTTCGACGGCATCCAGGCGGTGAGCTTCGGGGTGCTGCGCGGGGCGGGCGACACCCGGCTGCCGCCGCTCATCAACCTCGTCGGCTACTGGCTCGTCGGGCTGCCCTTGGGCGCGCTGCTGGCCTGGCCGCTGGGCCTCGGGCCGCGGGGGCTCTGGTGGGGGCTGGTGGTCGCCCTCGTCGTCGTCTCCGGGCTGCTGTTGCTGCGGCTGCGCAGCACCCTCGGCGCCGGGGCCCCGTCCCGCTGAGGGGGGCCCGCGGCGCCCGGGGGCCGGGGCTCAGTCGGCGTCGGTGAGCACCGTGCGCACGGTGCCGATGACGTCGCGGAAGGCCGTCTTGAAGTCGGTGCCGTCCGCGACCGCCGTCGCGATGCGGATGGCGAGCAGGATGTGGGTCAGGCGCTCGCCGTCGTCCTCGCCCTTCACCTCGAAGGCGAAGCCCTCGCCGGCGAAGACCTGGTCGCGGCAGGCCTCGAGGGCGGCCTTGTCGTGGCTCTTGGCGAGGCGGCGGACCTCTCCGGCCTTCATGCCGCACCGCCGAAGTGCTCGTCGAGCATGGCCTGGAGCTTCTGCTGCTTGCTCGTGGCGACGCCGTCGATGAGCTCGCCGTTGCGGTAGAGCGCGAAGTAGGGCAGGCCGGGGATCTTCACCGTGGCCCGGGCCTCGGGGGAGGTCTCGCCGTCGAGCTTGTAGAAGACGACGTGGGGGTACTTCTTCGACAGGGCCCGGAACACGGGGGCGAACATGTGGCAGGGGCCGCACCAGCTCGCGAAGAAGTCGACCACCGCCAGCTCGGTCTCGGCGAGGGAGGACGTGAAGTTGGTGTCGTTGATCTCGATGACGTCAGTGCTCTCGGTGACTGCCACGGGGGCCTCCAGGCGGGGGTCAGGGGGGACCCGGCGGCGCTAACCCAACCACAGCGGCGTGCCGGCCCGCCGGCGCCCGGCCCGTTAGGACGCGGGCCCGCCTGGAGCCCGGCACCATGCTGCACCTCGCCAGCGAGACCCGGTCCGACTGGATCGACGAGGTCCGCGCCGACATCGACACCGTCCTGCTCGACCACGCCCACTGCGAGAAGAAGGCCGCCTCGACGGCCATGAACCTCATCTTCCGCTACGCCGACAAGACCGTGCTGCTGCGTCCCCTCAGCGAGCTGGCCCGCGAAGAGCTCGAGCACTTCGAGCTGATGCTGGGGGTGCTCGAGGCCCGGGGGGTGGCCTTCGACCGGCTGCGCCCCTCGCCCTACGCGGGCCGGCTGCTCAAGGCCGTGCGCCCCGACGAGCCCGAGCGCCTGCTCGACACCCTGCTGTGCTGCTCGCTCATCGAGGCCCGGTCCTGCGAGCGCATGAAGATCCTCGGTGACGAGCTCGACGACCCCGAGCTGGCGGCCCTCTACCGCTCGCTGCTCGCCAGCGAGGCGCGCCACCACACCCTCTACACCGACCTCGCCGCTGCGCTCTACGGCCGCGAGACCGTGAAGCCCCGCCTCGCCGAGCTGGCCCTCCACGAGGCCCAGGTGCTCGAAGAGAAGAGCTTCATGACCCGCATGCACACCTGAGGCGGCGGTGCCCCGGCTGCGACCCTGGACCCCGACCCTGCGCTGTGTGCGATGCGGGCGGCTCGCCCTGCGCGACGGCCTGCGGGCCTGGCTGATGCAGCCGGTGACCCCCGACGGCGGCCGGGTCCACTTCGAGTGCCGGCGCTGCCGTCCGCCCGAGCGCCGGGCCCAGGGGCGTCGCGCCGTCGGCTGAGCCCTCAGCCCCGGATGCGGTCCGAGAGCTGGGCCCAGTCGGTGGTCGTGCCCGCCGCACAGGTCGGCAGGAGCACGGGCTGGTCGAAGCGGATCTGGAGCCCGCCGGCGCAGCATGGGCAGGTCCAGTCCGGCGAGAGGGCCAGCAGGCTCTGGAGGTGGTCGACCTCGACGAGCTTGGGCTGGGCGCCCCGCTGGCAGGCCGCGTCGGCACAGGACCAGGCCGGCCCCCAGGGGTAGGCCACGGCCCGCACCGCGCCCCCACAGGACGGGCACTGCTCGGGAACGGCCCGGGGCACGGCATAGAGCAGCCGGTCCACCACCGGATCCGCGCTCCGGCGGGGCGGGCGGCCCCCGGAGATGAGCCGGAGCGAGACGGGCGGCGTGGGCTGCGACATGGGGGCTCCCTTCGGTGTCAGTCGGTACGGAACGCCACGGTGCCGACATGAGGGGGCCCGAGCGCCTGGGTCGGCATTTGCGCAAGATGTCGTGTTTTAGGTCGTTCTCGGGGGTGGCTGTGCCCGGCTGGCGGCGGCGGCTCTGCGCCCGGGGGGTGTCGGGGCTGTGCCGACTGTGCGACGTC
Organism: Myxococcota bacterium; assembly: GCA_964226865.1. Lineage (GTDB taxonomy): Bacteria > Myxococcota_A > UBA796 > UBA796 > UBA2385 > CAXQUZ01. The sequence goes on from CAXQUZ010000747.1 coordinate 16,163, forward strand.
TCCGCCGGGCGGGCGGGCGCGGGGGGGCCGTCTGCTAGCCTCGCGCTGTCCGCGTCCCCTGGCGGCCTCCGGTCCGCCCCGTCTCCAGCGTTGTGGAGGTCGCGATGTGCGGCTTTGTCGGCATGATCTCGAAGTCCGCCGTGGGTGGTCAGCTCCTCCACGCCCTCCAGAGCATCCAGCACCGCGGCCAGGACGCCGCCGGGCTGGGCACCTGGGATGATCGGCGGGTCCACCTCGTCAAGGGGCTGGGCCTCATCAACCAGGCCGTGCCCGCCGCCGAGGTGCCGACCCTCCAGGGCGCCGCAGGCATCGGCCACGTGCGCTACCCGACCGTCGGCGCCACCTCCACCGCCGAGGACGCCCAGCCCTTCCGCACCCGGGCGCCGGGCATCCTGCTCGCCCACAACGGCAACGTCACCAACATGGACGAGCTGGTGGGCTGGCTGCGCTCCGAGGGCCACGTCGTGCTCTCCTCCTGCGACGCCGAGCCCATCCTCCTGACCCTCACCTGGGCCCTGCTGCAGCGCCGCCACGTGGACCACAGCCTCGACGATCTGGTCGCCGCGGTGGGCGAGGTCTTCGCCCGGGTCAAGGGCGCCTACTCGGTGACGGCCGTGCTCGAGCTCGACGGCCAGCCCACCCTCGTCGCCTTCCGCGACCCCCACGGGGTGCGCCCGGGCGTCTACGGCCAGCGCGCCACGGACGGGGCCTGGATCACGGCCTCGGAGTCGGTGGCCCTCGACATGCTCGGCGTGGCCAAGCAGGGCGACATCCCCCCCGGCGGGCTGCTCATCATGCGCCCCGGGGCCCCCCTGCAGACGGTCGACGTGGCTCCGGCCCGGCCGCGCCGCTGCGCCTTCGAGCGGGTCTACTTCGCCCGTCCCGACTCCATCATGGAAGAGGGGCGGGTCAACGCCACCCGGTGGAAGATGGGCCGCGAGCTCGGGCGCCAGCTGCGGGCGGCCGGTGTCGAGGCCGACGTGGTGGTGGCCGTTCCCGACACCTCCCGGCCCGCCGCCCAGGCCATGGCCGAAGAGCTCGGCATCCCGATGCGCGAGGGCTTCATCAAGAACCGCTACTCGGGCCGCACCTTCATCATGCCCGACGCCCGCAGCCGGGTCGAGACGCTGCGCCTCAAGCTCAACCCCATGCGCGAGGTCTTCGCCGGCAAGCGGGTGCTGCTCGTCGACGACAGCATCGTCCGGGGCACGACCATGGGCCGCATCGTCGAGATGGTCCAAGGCCTCGGCCCCACGGCGCTCCACCTCGCCATCTTCAGCCCGCCCGTGCGCCACCCCTGCTTCTACGGCATCGACATGCCCTCGCCCCGCGAACTCGTCGCGGCCCAGTACAGCGAGGATGCCCTGTCGGCGGGCATTGCCGACAAGCTCGGCGTCGACAGCCTGACCTTCCTCAGCCGCGCGCGCCTCGGCACCGTGCTCGGGGAACACACCTGTGCGGCCTGCTTCGACGGCGCCTACCCCATCCCCGTGAGCGACCGGGAGCGGGCCGCCATCGAGCAAGACCGCCGGGGCTGAACGAGACCTTGCGGGGGCGGACGCGGCGGGGGGCCCGACCCCACATCGCCCCATGCCGGTGGCTGCGTTCCACGATAACGTGGGCCCCGAAGCGAACCGGAGTCCGTGATGCGCGCCACCTTTGTCTCTCTCATGCTCGTGCTGGCCGGCTGTGGTTCGCTCGGCATCCAGCCCACGAAGATCGAGATCGGAAGAGCACACGTCTGAACTCCAGTCACCGCATGCTATCGCGGATGCCGTCTTCTG
>CAXQUZ010000748.1:0-4558 GCA_964226865.1 Myxococcota bacterium
CCCACCTCCAGCGGAATCACCAGCAATGATGATTTGGGATCCTATCCACAAACCGATACAAATATTGCTGTCAAAAAAATCAGGATACGACCCGGTGGCCCGCCGCCAGCACCTCACCTTCGTCGTGGTCGGCGCCGGGCCCACGGGGGTCGAGGTGGCCGGGGCGCTCAGCGAGATCGCCCGGCGCACGATGGTCGAGGACTTCCGCAACATCGACCCCACCGAGGCCCGGGTGCTGCTCGTCGAGGGCGGCCCCACGGTGCTCTCGGCCTACCCCGAGGGCCTCCGGGCCAGCGCCCTGCGCCAGCTCCAGAAGGTCGGCGTCGAGGTCTGGCTCGGCGCCCGGGTGGTGGACGTGGACGCCGAGGGGGTCGCCGTCCAGCGGGCGGACCACGACGGCCCCGAGCGCATCGCCAGCCGCACGGTCATCTGGGCCGCGGGCATCGCCGCCTCACCCCTCGGGGGCGGGGTGGGGGCCACCGACCGGGCGGGCCGGGTCGAGGTGGGGCCGGATCTCTCGGTGCCGGCCCACCGCGAGGTCTTCGTGGTCGGCGACAGGGCCCACATCCCCGACGGCGACGGTGGCACCCGGCCCGGCGTGGCCCAGGTGGCCCTCCAGGGCGGGGCCCACGCCGCTGCCTGCATCCGGGCCGACCTCGCCAAGCAGCCCCGGCCGGCCTTCCGCTACCGAGACCTGGGCAGCATGGCGACCATCGGCCGCTCGAAGGCCATCGTCTGGGTGCGGGGCCTCGAGCTCGGCGGTCTCGTGGCCTGGGTCATGTGGCTCTTCGTCCACCTCATGGCCCTCGTGGGCTTCCGCAACCGGGTCATCGTGCTCTTCGAGTGGGCCTGGAGCTACCTCACCTGGAACCGCGGGAACCGCGTCATCCACGCCACCTTCGGGCCCCTGGATGCCCCCGAGCAGACTGCCCCCGAGCAGACCGCCCCCGAGCAGACCGCCCCCGGGGGGGCCACGCCCGCCACGCCTCAGCAGGCCTCGGCGGCGACGTAGCGGAGCACGACCGTGCTGCCCCAGCCGGGCGCGGCGTCGGCGTCGAAGACCACGGCGTCGCCGTCCCAGGCCCAGCCCGTGGCCCGGTCGGTGCCGTCCACCCAGACGCTGAGGGTGCCGTCCACCGGGGTCTCGGAGGGGGCGTAGCGGCGGGGGGGCGCCGTGGCCGCGGCGCCCAGGGCCGTGGCGGTGGCCGCGAGGTCGGGGCTGCACAGGTCTTGGAAGCTGCCGAGGGTCGCGGCGGCGGCCTCGCGCATGCCCACGTAGGTCTCGATGGTGCCGCAGCTGCTCGGGAGCAGGCCCCCGATGCCGTGGAACACCACATCGGCCGGGTCGGCCTTCACGGCCTGGAGCTGGGCCACCCAGTCGGTCCAGGGCCCGGTGCTCTGCTCGGGCTCGTCGGAGACGCCCACCAGCTGGAGCGTGGCCCCCTCCCGCAGCAGCCCCGCGTTGCAGCCACCGGGCGCGTCGGCGTCGAGGGCCGCCGCGAGCAGGGTGAAGGCCCGCTCGGCGTCGACGGCCGGGGTGCCCCCGCCCTCGAGCATGGTCTCGAGGGCAACCAGGGCCGCCGCCGGATCCGGGTCCCGGTCGACGAAGGGGGTGTCGCCCACGATGCAGCCGTCGTTCTGGACGGCGATCGCCAGCCGCCAGTCGTGGCTCCCGAGGCCGTCGAGCAGGGCGCCCAGGGCCGAGGTGAAGGCGGCCAGCTCCTGGGCCATGGAGCTGGACCGATCGATGGTGAGCACCACGTCCACCACGGCCTCGTCGGCGAGGGTGGTCGTGTCGTCCACCCACCGGGGCGTCGTGGGGGCGGCCGAGACCGGGGCGGACACGGCGCTGCCGTCGTCGAGGGTGGCGTGGAGCACGGCGGTGTCGGTCTCGAGGGTGTCGGCCTGCCAGGCGAGGCTGAGCTGCTTGGCGGCCCCGGGGGCGAGGGTCCAGGGCAGGCTCTCGCCCGGCGGGGGCGACAGGGAGAAGCGTCCGCCCGGGTCGTCGAGGGCCACGTCCGTGATCGTGAGCGGGGCCGTGCCGACGCTCTCGAAGAAGACCGGGGTGGTGCTGCTGCAGCCGGGGGGGACGGCAGGCACGGCGAGGGGATCGGGGGTGATGGCCAGGGCGGCGGCCGTGCCCGTGGCCTGGACGGGGACCTCGAGGGGGGCCAGGGCCGGATCGGCGGGGGCCAGCACGAGGGTCGCGCCGAGGGCGCCCGTGGCCGTGGCCGTGGCCGTGAGCGCGAGCTCCTGGCTGCCACCGGCCGGCAGGGTGGTCGCCGTGGGGGGCGAGACGGCCACGCTGAGGCCCGCGGCATCGGCGACGGCCGGAGCGCTGAGGTCCACGGCCTCCGGGCCCGGGTTGTGCACGGTGACCGTGGCGGTGGCCGTGGCGCCGACCGCAAGGGGGCCCAGGGCGACCACGCCAGGGGTGGCCACGAGGCCCGCGGTGGCAGCTGGGTCGTCGGTGCTGCCGCTGCCGCTGTCGTCCCCGCTCTTGGCATCGACGGGGGCGCAGCCGAGCAGGGCGATCAGCAGGACGGGGGCGGGGGCACGCGGAACTGCAGCCATCGGGACCTCCAGGTGGGCGCTTTGGGGGCACTACGCAGGTCGGTCGGAGGTGTGACAGGGGGACCGTCCGTGCGGGTGGCGGCCCGGGGCCGGCCGGTCGTAGAGTCTGGGGCCACCCTCGGCGGGCCCGAACCGACGGCCCGCGCCCCGCCCGCCCGGAGCCCCCGTGCCCCTGCCTGCCCCGCCGCCGCTGGCCCGCCTGCGCCAGGGCCCTGGCCACCCCCTCTTTCTCGGCGCCCTCGCCCTGCTGCTGGCCAACGACCACGTGCTCAAGGCCCGCCACCCGGGCCCCTGGATCACGGGCAAGCTCTCGGATCTGGCCTTCTTGGTCGTGGCGCCCGTGCTCCTCGGGGCCCTGCTCGCCGCCCTGCCGCCGGCCTGGCTCGGTGCCCCGGCCGGGCGCACCAAGCGCCTGAAGGCTCTCGCCATCGGTGTTCCCGCGGTGGTCTTCGCGGCGCTGCAGCTCTGGCCCCCCCTCGGGGAGGCCGGGGCGGCCCTCCTGGGCGGCGCCCACGTCGCCGATCCCGCCGATCTGCTGGCCCTGCCGGCCCTGGCCCTCGTGCCCCGCTGCTGGCGCCCCCACCGCCGGGGCCTCGGCCGGGGCGGCCGCCGGGTCGCCGGGCTGGTCGGGGCCCTGGGCCTGCTCGCGACCTCCTACGCCCCCGACCGCCGCAGCCCCTGCGACGGCGACGACGCCTGGGATCCGGCCCGGCCGCTGGCCCTGTCCTGGTCCTCCCAGACCCTCCCCGACAACCTGCCCCTGCTCGAGACCGGGCTGCGCCTCCGCGACGCCGCCGGCGCCGACGTGCCCTTCACCCTCCACCGGGTCGGCAGCGCCGGGCTGCTGCTCTGCCCGACGGGCGGCCTGGCGCCGGGCGCCACCTACGTCTGGGACGTGGGCGGCTGGGAGGATCCGGGGCTCCATGTGCGGGGCGTGCCGGCCTTCGGGGCCACCGGGCGCCGCACCTTCACCACCGCCCCCACCGCCGCCTGGACCCGGGGCTGCGCCGGCGCGACGGCCATCGGGCCCTTTGTCGAGAGCTGCGGCGCCGACACGGGCGCGGCCGAGACGGGGGCGCTGCGATGAGCCGCCGCACCGGTCTTCCGCTTCTCGTGAGTGCCCTGTTCATCAGTATCTTGGGCAGGGGTGCCGCCGCCGCCGAGACGGGCCCGGCCGCCCCGGGCTTCAGGCTCCACAGCGCCCAGAGCCAGCGGCTGGCCAGCGCCCGGCTCGTCGTGGTGCCCGGGGCGGCGACCGTGCTGCAGCAGGTGCCGCGGCTGCGCTGGGGCGGGCCGGCCTGGTCGGTCGACGCCCAGCTCGCCCTGGTCCAGGCCACGATGCCCCGCCTCGACTGGTCCCATGCGGCGGTGGGGCGGGCGCTGCTGGGCGGGCGGGCCCACCTCGGGAGCGCCCGCAGCCAGGCCCTCGTGCTCGAGCTCGGCCTGGGGCTGGACGACGCCCAGGCCTGGGGCAGCCACAGCGTCGAGACGACCCGGGGCTTCGGCCTCGTGGCGGGCTGGGAGGGCAGCTGGACCCCGGCGCGCTCGACGCTGAGCGCCCGGGTGGCGGGCGGACTGGGGCGCCAGTCGGTCACGGGCTTCGTGCCCGTGGTGGCCGACATGGCCTTCGCCTGGGTCTTTCCGGTCGCCGAGGCGGCCGGGCTCTCGGGGGTGCTCGAGGTCGAGACCCAGCTCGTCGACCAGGTGCCCGTGAGCGGCCGGCTGCTGCTGCGCTGGGCCCCGGCGGCGGGGCCGTGGCGGGTCGACCTCGGGGGCCAGGCGTCCTCGACCTATGGCGACGACACGGGCCAGGGCGCGGTGGTGGCCCAGGTGGGCCGGGCGCTGTGAGCCCACGGGAGGGGGGGCAGCCCGTCGCGCGGCCGGGTGCCCCCGCGGGCTAGTGGCGGGTCGGCGGGATCGACCGCCTCACCGGTGTCGGCGGACGGGACGGAGGGGGACGGGCCAGGGGACGGAGGGGATGTCA
>CAXQUZ010000749.1:0-29907 GCA_964226865.1 Myxococcota bacterium
CTACACGTCTTAAGACACTCTTTCCCTACACGACGCTCTTCCGATCTCGAAGACGGCCTTGATGGCGAGGCCCGGGGCCCAGGACGAGGCCGGCGGATCCTTCAGCCAGACCTCGCCGGTGATGCCGGGGGCGCCGTGCTCCCGGGCCACCCGGGCGGTGACCTCCTGGCGGCCGGCGGGCCCGGCCTTGGCCCAGCTGCCCTCGGTGAAGCGCCAGGGGATCGAGCCAAAGACGGGAACCACGTGGTAGCGCACCTCGAGGGTGTCGGGGTGGGCGGCCAGCAGCGCGTCCAGCTTGCGCTGGGCGACGTAGGCCCACACACAGAGGGGATCCGACCAGTACGCGAAGCTGATGGAGGGGGCGGCGGGGGACATGGCTCTCCGAGGGGGCGACGGGGGGAGGGGCGGGGCGCCGGGGGCGCCCAGGCACGGGTCCGCTAAGCACGGCCCCGGGGCCCGCACCTGACTGGCGTCAGCCCGGGCCGGTGGGGGGGCCGGGGGAGCCCCTGGGGCGGAGGCGGGCTGATCCAGCGCAGGCCCATCTCCGCTCGGGGCCGGGAGTCAGAGCCGTGGATCAGAGCCGGGCCCGCTGGCCCCAGGGGCTGCCGGCGATGCCCGCGGTGGGGCCCGGCGGGGGCAGGGGGGCGGCCTGGAGCAGGGCGCGGCGCAGGGGGGCGAGGGCGGCGGCGGTCGCCTCGGCCCGCGACCGGAGGGCGGCCCGCGCGGCGAGGGCGGCGGCGTCGTGGTCTTCGTAGGCGCGGGTGGACGCGCGCACCGCCCCGAGCAGGGCGGCCCCGGCCGGGGCCTCGAGGGCAGGCCGGGCCGCCCGCAGGGCCGCGGCCTGGGCGGTGGCGGCGCTCTCGAGCGCGGCGCTGTGGGCGGCGATGGCGGCGCTGCGGACCGTGGCCAGGGGCACCATGTGGTTGTAGGCGGCCGTGGCCACCCCGCCGGCGACGGCGGCCGGCAGGAGCAGCCCGCCCCCGAGCACGGCCCCGGCGACCGCGCCGGCGGCGGCGGCCCCGGCGAGCCAGCGCCGGCGCTCGCGGTCGTGGGCGGCGAGGGTGTCGTCTTCGCCGGGGGCGCCGGGGGCCGGGGCCGCCGCGGGCCAGGCGAGGGGGGCCAGCGCGGGCGGCGGGGGGGGCGCCTGGCCCCGGTCGCGGGCGAGCGCCCCGGCGGCTGCAGCGGCGTGGTGGCGCAGGGTGGGCGCCAGGGTGCGGAGCAGCTGGTGGCGGGCCCGGGCGCAGGCCTGGGCCTCGGTCTCGGCCAGGGCGGCGGCGAGCTGGTCGCTGGCGGCGCGCAGGGCCGGCTTGCTGTCGGCCGCGCCGAGCTGCTGGGCCACCCGGGGCTGTGCGGCCCGCAGCGCGGCCGCGAGGGCGTCCGCTTCGCGATCGAGCAGGGCGCGCAGCGCGGCCACCACCGGCGGCGCGTGGGCCTCGGCGGCGGCCGCGGCGGCCTCCGCGAGGGGGCCCCAGCCGGCGGCCGGGTGGGCGGCGAGGGCGGCCCAGTGGTCGGCCTCGACGGCGTCGAGCTCGGCCACGAGGCTGTGGATCAGCGCCGCCGTGGCCGCCGCCGCCCGGTCGGCGAGCTGGGGGGCCAGCGCCGTTAGCCGCGCGGCCAGCGGCGCGGGCGCCAGCGGGGGCGGCACGGTCCAGAGGGGCACGGGCCCGGCCACGGCGGTGGCCAGCCGGCGGGCGGCGCTGCGGCGGGCCTGGGTGGTGGCTTCCTCCTCAGAGATGCCGTCCGCGAGGGCGTTCTCACAGACCCGGTCGAGGCGGCTGAGCACCAGCGCGACCACGGGGATGCCCGGGATGAGCTGGGCCAGGCGGTCGAGCTGGTCGCGCGAGAGGGCCTGCTGGGCGTCGGCCACGACGACCAGCCCGTCGAGGGCCAGCCAGCCGGGGTCGGTGGGGCCCCAGACGGCGGGCACCTCGATCCAGCGCTGGCCCGCCGGCACCCCGGGGGCGACGTGGTGGGCGGCCGGGGGCGCTGTGGCCGCCGGCGTGGTGACGGGCGCCGGGGGCGGGCCCGGGTGGAGCCAGGCGGCCGGCCGGGGCCCCGGGGCCGCGCGGGTGTTGAGCAGGGGGCTGCCGGCCAGGCCGTTGAGCAGGGTCGAGCGGCCGGCCCGGGCCGCGCCCACCCAGCCGATGCGCCGGGCCCCGTCGGCGAGGCGGCCGGCGAGCCGCGCCCGGGCCGGGCTGGCGGGCAGCCAGCGGCCGAGGGCCGCGAGCAGGGCGGGCAAGTCCGGCGGGGCGCTCACGCGGGCTCCGCGGCGAGGCGCTCCCGGAGGGCCTGCAGCGCCCGGCCGGTCTCGGCCAGGCGGGCCTGGGCCGCCGCGAGGCTCTGCTCGCCGGCCTGGCGCTCGTGCAGGGCCTGGTCGAGGGCGCTCTGGACCTCGTCCACCAGCGCACCCATGCCCGCGTCCACCCCCGAGATGAGGGTGGCGAAGCGCTCGTCGGTCTTGGCGGCCACCTCGGCCCGCACGCTGGGCATGTGGGCGCGGGTGGCGGCGACGACGGCCTGGACGATCTCCTGGCGCAGCCGCTCGGCCGCGTCCCGCCCCGTCATCCAGGTGCGCACGGCGCCGACGGCGGTGACGATGCCGATGCCCACGGGCCCGGTGACCCCCATCAGCGCCAGGGCCAGCACGGTCGAGACATAGACCGGGATGCCGCTGATGAGCGAGCGCCAGCCGTGGGTGGCGCCCTCGATGGCCCCGCCCACCCCGCCCACGAGGAAGCCCCCCACCGCCCCGAGCACCCGCTCGAGGGCCGGGGGCAGCTCGTCGGGGGGCGGCGGCTCCTCGACCGTGAACTCGACCGGCCGGGCAAAGGCCGCCCGCACCTCGTCCAGGTCGACGAGGAAGGCGCCGAGCCGGTCCTCCAGCTCCTCCATCATCTCGGCCGTCTCGCGCTCCAGCAGCGGCAGCAGCTCCTCGGTCTCGAGGCGCTGGCTCTCCTTCTCGAGCCACTCCCGCAGCCAGGCGATGATGCGCTCGCGGGTGCGGCTGCGGTTGAAGGTGGCGTCGAGCCAGCCCGCGGCGACCTCGGCGGCGGCGGCGTCCACCCGCTCGTCGAGGTGGAGGGCGAAGCGCTCGAGGATGAGGGAGAGCTGGCGCTGGAGGGCGTCCCTGCGCCGCTCCAGATCCCGCACGAGGCGCTGGCGCTGGCGCTGGAGCTCGGCCAGGCGGGGACGCTGGGTCTCGATGTGGGCCTCGAGCTCGGCGAGGGGCGCCGCGAGCAGGGCTGCCCGCTGGGGGATGGTCTCGTGCTCGAGCTCGCGCAGCACGGCGAGCGCCGCGCCCCGGGGGGCCGCCAGCTTGAGGCGCCCGCGCTCGGTCACGAGGAAGCGCTCGAGGGCCCGCTCCATCGCGGGCAGCCCGGAGGCCTCGAGGGCCGCCGGGTCGGGGGCCTGGGGGCCGACCCGGGCCAGCAGGGCGTCCCGGGCGCTGACGTAGAAGATCCGGTCGCCCCGGGCCAGCCGCGGCACCAGCCAGCGCTCGCTGAGCTGGTGGAGGGCGGCCACCTCGTCCGGGTCGTCCCGCACCGCGTCGAAGCGGTTCCAGACGAAGAAGGCGTGGGCGAGGTCGGCCGTGCCGAGGTGGGTGTGGACGAAGTCGCGCTCGGTGCGGGCGAGCTGCTGCTCGCAGCTGAGGACCATGAGCACGGCGTCGGCCCGGGGCAGGTCGCCGAGGGTGATGCGCTCCCGGGAGAGGTGCTCGTTGAGCCCGGGGCTGTCGACCAGCTCGACGTTGTTGCGGCAGAGCTCGAGCGGGAAGTCGAGCTCGACCCGGTCCCAGGGGGAGGCGGCCGGCGGGGCTTCCTCGGCGCCGTCGCCGAGGGCCACGAGGTCGTCTTGGATGGTGATGTGGTCGGCGATCTCGTCGACGGCGATCTCGCGGGGGGCCGCGGCCTGGTCGCGGGGCACGAGCACGGCCCGGGGGGCGGCGCCGTAGCGCACGACCGTGATGAGGCCGGTGCAGGGGGCCACCCGGGCCGGCAGCACCCGGTCGCCGAGCAGGGCGTTGACCAGGGTGCTCTTGCCGCGCTTGAACTCGCCGAGAACGAGCAGCCTGAAGGCATCCGAGCCCAGCCGCTCCCGGGCCTGGGCGATGGCGGCGGCCCGGCCCTCGGCCCCGAGGGACCGGGCGAGGGCGACCACCTCGGCGAGCTGGGCATCGAGGGCGGCCCGGGCCTCGAGGAAGTCGTCGTAGCGGGCAGAGGCAGGCCCGCCGGCACCGGGGGCGGGGACGCTGTCGGGAGACTCCGGCGAGGACAAGGGCAGCTCCGGGGGAGGGGACGGCGGTCCGGCGGCGGGCAGCCCCCGGCGGCGCGGGGGCCCGGCAGGCCCCGGGGGGGCGGCCCGTGCTCCAGACGTAGCACCGCGGCACCGCTGCCGCCGGTTACGCCGAGACACCCTCCCGGAGTTCCCCATGCCCGGCCCCGCCGCCGAGAGTGACCCTGCCGCGCCCGTCTCGGACGCGGGCGCCCCCCCGCCGGTGGTCTTCGTGGCCGGCGCCACCGGCTACACCGGCCGGGCCCTCGTGGCCGAGGCCCGCCGCCGGGGGCTGGTGACCCTCGCCCACATCCGCCCCGGCTCGTCCCGGGCGGCGGCCCTGCGCCCGATCTTCGAGGCCGCGGGCGCGACCGTGCTCGCCCTGCCCTGGGAGCCGGCGCCCGTGGCCGAGGCGCTCGCCGCCCACGGCGCCACCCACGTCTTCAGCCTGCTCGGCATCACGGCCGCCGGCGCCCGCAAGGAGGCGGCCCGCCGCGGAGGCCCCGCCCCGAGCTACGACGCCGTCGACAAGGGCCTGACCCTCCTGCTCCACACGGCCTGTGCCGACCTGGCCCCGCCGCCCCGCTTCGTCTACCTGTCGAGCCTGGGCGCCGACCGGCCGGGGGCCTCGGCCTACCTGCGCGCGCGCCACGACGTCGAGGCCGCCCTCGCGGCGGGCGGGGTGCCCTGGCTCTCGGTGCGCCCGGCCTTCATCTCGGGCCCCGACCGGGACGAGTCCCGGCCCCTCGAGCGCCTGGGCGCTGTGGTCAGCGACGGGCTGCTCGGCCTCGTGGGCCTGCTCGGCGCCCGCCGCACCGCCGCCCGCTACGCCACCACCAGCGGTGCCGAGCTGGCCCGGCTGATGCTCGACGCGGGCCTCGCGGAGACCGGACCGGGCCGGGTGGTCGACATGGCGGCCCTGCGCGGCGCCTGAGCGCGCCGGTCCTCAGCGCAGCGCCCGGCCCTGGATCCACACCCGCTCCGGGGCGGCCAGCACGGCCGGGTCGGCCCGCGGATCCGTGGCCACCCAGAGCATGCTCGCCCAGGCCCCGGGCCCGAGCTGGCCGAGGTCCTCGAAGCCCCAGAAGGCCGCCGGCGCGCTGGTGCCCGCGGCGAGGATGGCGGCCCCGTCCAGCCCCGCCGCGCCCAGCAGGGCGAGCTCGTCGGCCGAGATGCCCGGGCTGCGGGTGTTGCCGAAGTCGGTGCCGTAGAGCACGGTCGCCCCGGCGGCCCGCAGCTGGCGCAGGGTCTCGACAGTCGTGGGCTGGCCGCCGAAGGCCGCGAGGGTCGAGATCACGGCCCGGTCGGCCCAGAGGGCCCGGGTCTCGGCCGAGAGGGGGGCCGTGGGGGTGTGGGCGAACACGGTGGCGCCGGCCTCGGCGGCGGCGCGGGCCTCGGCGTCGGTCATCGCGTGCACGGCATAGGGCAGCCCGGCCGCCCGGGCCCCGGTGGCCGCCCGGGTCATCAGCGCGGGCGCCAGTCCGTCCGATCCGGCGGGGCTCTTCACGACGGTGGCGCCGGCGGCCTGGATCCGGGCGAGGGCCGCGTCCACCTCGTCCGCCGTGCCGAGCTCACAGCCGTAGCCGTTCCGGCCCCAGCTCCGGGTGGGGTAGCCGCCCGGTCCCGTGAGCATGGGCCCGGCCCAGCGCAGCACGAGCGGGCTGGCGCGGCCCACCTGGTCGAGGGGCGCGGCGAGGTCGACGGCACCGGCCACGCCCCCCTCTGCCATGGCCCGGTCCTCGGGCAGGTAGGCCATGTGGACGTGGGAGTCGATGAAGGCGGGCACGAGGAAGCCGCTGTCCAAGATGATGCGCTCATCGCCGTCTTGGCCAATCTCGTCGGCCGGGCCGGCGGCCACCACCCGGCCCCCCTCGACCCGCAGCGCGCAGGGCCCGGCCCCACAGTCCGCGGCCCCGAGCACGGTCGCGCCCACGTAGAGCTGGGCGCCCGCGGGGGGCGTGAGCGGGGCGGTGGCGGGGGGCTGGCCCGTGTGGTCGGCGGCCGGGGCCGCGGTCCCACAGCCGGCGGCGAGGGCGAGGGGCAGGGCGGCGGCGAGGGCCAGGGCGGCCAGGGTCATGGTCTCTCCTCGGGGGGCGCCGGCGCGGCCGGCCGCGGATCGCCCGCCTGGGGCGGGGCCCCGCGTCCGTTCACCACCCCTTCGTCCGGGGGCGCCGAGGGGATCAACATTCTGCCGAAAACCAGTGTTCAGGGGGGCTCTCGGCGTCCGATGGGGCCCCTGTCCCGGAGAGACCAGGCGCCGTGCCCCCCGCAGCCCCCTCGCCTTCCTCGCCGCCGCTGGCCTGCTCGTCGCCAGCGGGGCGGCCGCCCTCGTGGGCCTGCCCGATGCCGTGCCCGAGCTGCACCTGGCCGCCCTGCGCACGGTCCCCGGCGGCGGGGTGCTGGCGAGCCCGGGCACCCTCGGGCCCCGGCTCACCCTCGAGGTCGACGGCGGCGCCCGCTGGACCCAGCGCAAGCTCGTGGGCTGCGGCCACGTGATGGAGGTGCCCGCCAACACCGTCCAGATCCAGGCCCGGGGCCCCATGCCCTGCCAGCTGCGGCTCCAGGCCGTCCACCGGGTGACCATGGAGCCCGTGTCGAGCGCGCCCCTCACCGTCGACGGCGGCCCCGAGAGCGAGCTCGAGCTCGCGCTCGAGATGCCCCGCCGCTGGGGCCAGCTCGGGCTGCTCATCTTCCCCGAGGACGACGAGAGCGCCCGGCTGACCCGCCTCGACGGCGACCTCTCGCCCGCGGTGGGCCCCCTGGCCGACGGTGCGCTGATCACCGCCGTGGACGGCATTCCCGTGGGCCACTTCTCCCCCGAGGAGCTCGTGGCCCTCGACTCGGGTCCGCTCGGCTCCGAGGTGGTGCTCACGGTCGCCGGTGCCGACGGCGTCGAGCAGGACGTGCCGGTCGAGCGCGAGGTGGCGCTGCTGTCGCGCACCCGGCTCTGAGCTCAGGCCGCCCGGACGACGTGGTCGGTGACGCCCACGAAGCGGCAGCGATCGTCGTGGCAGACCGCCACCGTGCGGCCGTCGGCGCCGAAGCGGGCCTCGGCCGCCCCGCCACAGCAGGGGCAGGTCCAGGCCACGGCCGGTCCGAGGTCGCCCGAGCGCCACTTCTGGCGCCGCTTCTGGCGCCGGGTGGCCTGGGAGGAGCGGGCGGCGCGGGACGGGGACGGGGCGTCGGACATGCAGGGACTCCGGGCGGGACGGCGGGCGCACGGACGGCGCCCTCCTCCGGGGCGTCGGCACGGCGGGCCCGGGTCTTGAGGGCGATGCCCCGGACGGGAGGGAGCCGGCCCACATCCGCCCGTCCGCCCGCCGGCCCCTCCGCCGTCAGCGCAGCACGAAGACCGCGGCCTCCCGGGGCCCCAGCTCGACCACCACCCGGCCGTCCCCGTCCACGGTCAGCGAGCGCTGGACCGTGCTCGGCAGCACGTCGACCAGGGTCTCGCCCGGCGCGAAGGGCACCGCCATGCCCGCCCCGTCCGCCACCGTGCGGCTCGTCTTCTCGGGGTGGACGTTGACCACCACCAGCACGGCCGCGCCGCCCTGCTCGGCCGGCAGCTCCCGCACCCAGGCCAGCATGCCCGCATCGTCCTCCTCGCCGGTGTTCTCTGTGGCCCAGACGTAGCGCTGGGCGCCCCGGCGGAGGGCGTCGTGCTCCTGGCGCAGGGCCGCCAGCTCGGCGATCCAGCTGTAGAGCGGGTGGGCCGTGTCGTAGCCGCTGGGCCAGAGCGGCTCGCGGTTGGCCGGGTCGTTGCCGCCCGAGAAGCCCTGCTCCGTGCCGTAGTAGAGCACGGGCAGCCCCTCGCGGAACATGAGGTGGACGAGGGCCAGCTCGAGGGCGCTGGTGTCGCCCTCCTGGTCGAAGAGAAAGCGCGCCACGTCGTGGTTGTCGAAGAAGCCCAGCGGCAGCTGGCGGGGCGCGAGGCCCACACCACCGGGCTGCTCGGTGGCGCCCCAGTTCTCTTGCCGGTCGGCGTGGAGGGCGGCGACCTGGGCGGTGGGCCCGCCGTGCTTGAAGGTCTCTTCGTAGATCTGGTACTTGCCGGCGAAGTCGACGGCGCCGTCGAGCATGCCCGCCTGGGTGTAGGAGCCCACCCGGGCGTCGCTGCCGTCGAAGACCTCGCCGAAGAGCAGGAAGCGCTCCTTGCCGATGCCGGCGGCGTGGGCCCGGATGGCCGTGCAGAACTCGACCCAGAAGTCGTGCTCGACGTGCTTGACCGTGTCGATGCGGAAGCCGTCGATGTTGGTCTTGGTGATCCAGTCCGAGAAGACCCGGATGAGCGCCGCCCGCACGTTGGGGTTGGCGGTCTCGAGGTCCTTGAGGCCGCCGGGGAAGTCGCCCTCCTCGACCTGCTCGGGGTCATCCCAGTCGGTGACCCGGCCCTTCTTCGTGTACCAGTCGGGGTTCTGGAACTCGGGGGGCTGGGGAGGCACCCGGTTGAGCTCGGGCATGTGGACCCAGGCGATGGGCGCCGGCCCCGCCTCGCCGAGGCTGGTGAAGCTCTGGATGCCCCGGGGGTCCCAGGCCGGGTCCCACTCGGTCACGATGGTCTCTTCGTCGCTGCCGTCGGTGGCGTACCAGATCTGGACGTCGGCCTGGCCGTTCTGGTTGATGTCGTAGTAGAAGAGCTGGCCGATGTGGTTGGCCACGATGTCGACCACCACCTTGATGTCGTGGTCGTGCATCACGCTCACGAGCTCGCGGAGCCGCGCGATGTCGCCGAAGTGGGGGTTGGTGGTCTCGAAGTCCTGGGTCCAGTAGCCGTGGTAGCCGGCGCCACCGGCGTCCTCCTCGACGTTCTGGACGACGGGGCTGATCCAGATGGTCGTGACCCCGAGGCCCGCGAGGTAGTCGACCTGGTCGATGATGCCCTGCCAGTCGCCGCCGTGGTGGCGGGCGAGGTTGGACGGGTCGGCGGTCACGTTGATGTCGTTGTCGGCCTCGCCGTTGGCGAAGCGGTCGGTGATGAGCTGGTACATCACCTCGTCGCGCCAGTCGTCGACGTGGTTGGTGATGGCCGGGTTCTCGGAGAAGGCGCCCCCGGGGGCGCAGCCGAGGCCGCAGAGGGCGAGCAGCAGGGGCAGGCGGCGGGTCATCGGGGCAGCCCTCCGGGCCGGTAGGAGGCCGAGTTCATCCACCACTCCACCCCGACGCCCACGCTGTGTTGGTGGGCGCTCTGGAAGCGGGGATCCTCTTCGGCGAAGAGCCAGCGGGCGCCCGCATTGGCGCGGCTGTAGACGTACTGGAGCCGGATGCGGGGGCGCCCCATGCTGCCGGGGTGGGCCTGGATGAGGGGCATGAGGGCCAGCTTGGTCACGGCGGGGGCCTGGGGCTGGGCCGAGGCGGGCTCGATGCCGGCGCTGACGAAGCGCTGGTGGCTCAGCTCGCCGGCCAGGCCCGCCCACTCGGTCAGCCAGAGGGTGGGCTGGAGCGCCACGGCGGTCTCGATGCGGTCGTCCCAGTCGTCGGTGGTCTCGTCGGCGTCGCGGTAGCCCCGCAGCCAGGCCCCGAAGAGCAGGCTGGCCCGGCCCAGCTCGTGGTTGGCGGCGGCGGCGAGCAGGTGCTCCCGGGCGGCGGCGATGGTGCGATCGGCGGCCAGCCCGGTCGTCGGCACGGCCAGCTCGCCCTGGGTCGCGAGGCCCCGGCCGTGGCGGTACCAGAGGTGGGCGAAGCTGCCGGGGGCCCAGCCCCAGCTCGAGAGCTGGAGGCCCACGACGCCGCCCCGGTCGGCCGGCAGGGCCACCGGGATGCGCTCGGGGCCCTCGAGGCGCTCCCCCTCGGGCACCCGCTGGAGCTCGGCGTAGCCCTGGAGCCGCAGGGGCACCCGGCCCTCGACCAGGAAGACCCCGGCCTTGGCGGCGGCGAGGGTGCGCTGGCGGTCGAGCACCTCGACGGGGCGGCCCGCGACATCCCCCGGCGTCACGACCTCGACGGTCTGGGTCTGCCAGTCGCTGCCGGCGATGCGGTTGGCGCCGACGGCCCCCTGGATCCAGGCCCGCTCGCCGGCGAGGCCGGCGCCGGCGCCCACGAGGTTGAGGTTGTCGAGGGGCCAGAAGTCGAAGAGGTAGAGGTCGTCGCCCCGCCACATGCGCGCGCCCGCCCAGGCCTCCCAGCGGCGCGGGCCGTCGTCGGCGGCGGCCTCGGCGAAGAGGTTGCGCAGGGCGAGCTGGGCGTCCCACTGGCCGTCGTAGTGGAAGGGGGCGCCGGCGAAGGCCGGGGTGAGCACGGCCCGCCAGTCGAGCCCGCCCGCGCCCTCGTCTTCGAGGATGACGTCCAGCTCGGCATAGGTGCCCTTCTCCAGCCGGGTCGGGCGGCTCACCACGTCGACGGGATTGGGCGCGCCGCCGGTGGTGTCGGTGCCGGCGAAGACCCGGCCGTAGCTGCCGAAGCGCACGGTGGGGCCGGCCGGGCGGTCGGGGGCCGAGCGCTCCCCGTCGGGCGCGGGGCCCTCATCGGGGTCCCGGTCGGGGTCTGGCGCCGCTGCGGCCACCGCACCGGGGAGCCAGAGGCCGGCGAGCAGCCCGAGGAGGATCGCGCGGCGGCTCATCGCTGCACCAGGAGCAGCGACTGCCACGAGGCCACCTCGACCGAGAGCTGGCCCCCGCTGACCGTGCCGCCAGCGCCGCTGCCCAGGGCGTCGACGAAGGTGGCCCCGTCGACCCCGAGGGCCGACAGGTCGAGGCGCTCGCTGCGGGCGCTGCCGCCCTTGTTCATGACCACGACGGCCACATCGCCGCCGCCGGCGTCCCGGGCATAGGCGTAGAGGCTGTCGTCGACCCAGAGCTGGCGCCGCACCCCCCGCCGCAGGGCCGTGCTCGCCGCCCGGGCCTGGCCCACGGCCTGGACCCGCGCCAGCAAGGTCTCCTGGTTGGCCGAGAGGTAGGGCGCGAAGGACATCATGCGCCGGTTGTCGGGGTCGCCGCCGCCGTGGAGGCCGATCTCGTCGCCGTAGTAGACGAGGGGCACCCCGGGCTGGGTGAGGGTGAAGACGAAGGCCATGCTCGCCTTGTTGATGAGGTCCCACTCGGTGACCGTGCCGCCGCCCTCGGCCATCGGGTCCTCGAGCCAGCCCGCCCAGGGGTCGCCCGCCCGCCCCGTGACCGCCGTGGCGAAGCGCTCGATGTCGTGGTTGCCGAGGAAGGGCGACATCAGGGCGTCGCCGTAGGCCGCCTCGCTGGCCTGGACGGCGGCCTCGAGGTCGCGGAAGCTGCCGCCGCCGCCGGTGAAGGTGGAGCGGATGGCGTAGTAGAGCGGGAAGTCGAACTGGCCGTCGAGCTCGTGGTCGCCGACATAGTCCATGATGAGCCCGCGGTCGGAGGTGAAGGTCTCCCCCACCAGGTAGACCGGGGCGCCGCCGCCGGCCTCGACCTCGTCGGTGAGCCGCTTCTGGAGCGAGCGCATGATGACGTGGTCCATGTGCTTGGCGGCGTCGATGCGCACGGCGTCGACATCGTAGGCTGCGACCAGCGCGAGGGTGTCGGCGAGAACCCGCTCGGTGAGGTCGTGCTGGCGGTAGTTGAGGTCGGGCAGGTAGTCGGTGAACCAGCACTCGACGGGCTTCTCCTCCCAGCCACAGCCGCTCGTGCCGCAGACACAGCCCGCGCCGAACCACTCGGGGTGTTCGTCGAGGTAGTGGTGGTCCTCGTGGACGTGGTTGAGCACGAGGTCGAAGAGCACGCGGATGCCGCGCTCATGGGCCTTCTCGATGAGCTCGGCCAGCTTGTCGCTGCTGCTGCTGCTGGCCGTGCCGAAGCGCTGCTCGATGCCCAGGGCCGCCGTGGGCCAGTAGCCGTGGTAGCCCGTGAAGCGGTGGACCCCGTCTGTGCCGAGGTAGCCGCCCTCGGGGTTCTCGTAGACGGGGCTGAGCCAGAGGGCCGTGACCCCCAGCGCGTCGAAGTAGCCCTCGTCGAGGGCATCGATGACGCCCTGGAAGTCGCCGCCCTGGTAGTTGGCCGTGGTCGCGACCCCGTCGACGGGGCTGAAGGGCTCGGCCCCGAGGTCGCCGTTGCGGAAGCGGTCGGTGAACACGAAGTAGAGCAGGGCGTCGTCCCAGACCCAGGCCTCGTCCTCGACCCAGAGCGGCACGAAGAGCTCGTTCTCGGCGGCCACCCCGGCGGTGTCGGCGGCGCTCAGCCGGAGGCTGTGCTTGCCGGGGGGGAGGCCCGAGACCGAGACCGTCACCGTGCCGGCGGCGGCGTCGATGGTGGGGGTGACGGTGGTGTCGCCCACGAGCACGGTGGTGGCGGCCGGGTCGATGGGGGTGCCCGCGGCGGGGCTGGCGAACTGCACGGTGGCCGTGAGGCTGCCGCCGGCCGTGGCCGCCGCCGAGACGGTCTGGAGCAGGCCCCGGGTGCAGTCGCCCACCCGCAGGGCGCGGTTCTCGGTGCCGTCCGACCACTTGGTGTAGACGTTGACCGGCGGGGCCCCCTCCCAGGCGCCGTCGACGATGAACTTGTGGCCGTAGACCCCCGGGGCGAGCGCGCCCAGGTCGACCGTCCAGGCGCCGTCCCCGGTGGGCGCGAGGGCCGCGGGGCTCCAGTCGTTGAACTCGCCGGCCACCTCGACGGTGGTGGGGCTGCCCGGGGGCGTCCAGCGCAGGGCCACGCTGCAGTCCCGGACGGTGAGGATCTCGCGCTCCTCTTCCTCTTCGGTGCCGTCCTCGCCGCCGCCGGTGCCGCCGCCGTCGCTTGCGCCCCCGTCGCCATAGCCGTAGCCCTCGTCGGTGGTGGTGCCCGCGTCCGGGTCCCAGGGCTCGTCGGGCACGCCGGGGCAGGCGTCGCCCAGGCAGTCGCTCGTGCAGCCGCTCGTGCCGAGGGGCAGGGCCAGGCCGAGGAGCAGCAGGGGACGGGAGGGGGTCACGGGAGCTCCGCGCAGGCGGTGTGGGCCGGGACGAGCAGCGCGGCCTGGCGGGGGCCGAGCTGGACGGTGGTGGTGGCGCCGGCGGCGAGGCGCACGGTGCCGGAGATGTTTCCGAGAACATCCACAAATGCGTCATTGTGGAGCTTGGTGGCGGCCGGCAGGGCGAAGCGGGCCGAAGCGCTCTCGTCGCCCGCGTTGGCGAGGAGCACGGCGGGGCGGCCGTCGCCGGCGTCGCGGAGGTGGCCGTAGACGGCGCCGGTGGCGACGAGGGGCTGGCGGTCGCCCCGGCGCAGGGCCGTGAGGCAGCGGCGGGCCTGGCCGAGGCGGCGGGTCTGGTCGCGCACGAAGCGCTGGTGGTCGTCGAGGCCGGCGTCGAAGCGCATCGGCCGGCGGCAGTCGGGGTCGGTGGCGCCGGCGAGGCCCACGTCGTCGCCCTGCCAGAGCACGGGGGCGCCGGGCAGGCCCAGGGCCACCGCCTGGGCGAGCACGAGGCGCTCATAGGGGGCCCGGTCGGTGGGCTGGGGGGGCGGCGCGGTCCACGGGGCGTCGGTGCGGTCGCCGGCGGCCTCGCTGAGGAAGCGCGACACGTCGTGGTTGCCGACGAAGGGGGCCATGATGGCGCCGCTGCCCGCCCACTGGGCCTCGCTCTCGGCCAGGGCCCGCTCGAGGCCCGCGGCGTCGGTGCTGCCCCAGGCGGCCCAGGCCCGCAGGGCCCACATGGCGGGGAAGTCGAACTGGCCGTCGAGGCCGTGGGGGCCGAGGTTGCGGCGGATGTCGGCCCAGCCGCCGGGCCCGGTGAAGGTCTCGCCGAGCAGGTAGAAGCGGCCCGGGCCCTGCTCGAAGCGCTGGCGCAGGGCGTAGACCAGCTCGCGCACGGCGGCCCGGGGCATCATGGGCACGGCGTCGATGCGCAGCCCGTCGACGTCGGTGGTCTCGGCCAGCGCCACGATGCCCGCGATCATCGCTGCCCGGGCGGCGGGCTGCTCCCAGTCGACGTCGGGCAGGTAGTCGGCGAACCAGCAGGTCTCGATGTTCTCGGACCACGCGCAGCCGGGCGCCCCACAGACGCAGGCGTCGGTGTGGAAGAGGGCCGGCGTGGCGGCGAGGGGGTGGTCTTCGTGGACGTGGTTGGGGATGACGTCGAGGATGACGCGCATGCCCCGGGCGTGGGCGGCGGCGACGAGGGCCTGGAGCTCGTCGAGGGTGCCCAGGGCCGGCTCGACCCCGCCCGGCGCGACGGGCCAGTAGCCGTGGTAGCCGGTGAGCGGGTCGCCCGCGAGGGTGGGCCAGGTGCCCGCGGGGTTCGGCTGGACGGGCGAGAGCCACAGCACCGAGGCGCCGGCCGCGTCGAACCAGCCCTCGTCGAGCTGGTGGCGCAGGCCGGCGAGGGTGCCGCCCGCCCGCTGGCCGAGGGCGTCGGGGGCGAGGCTGAGCGCGGGGCTCTCGGGGTCGCTGCCGGCGAAGCGGTCGATCATGACCTGGTAGATGAGGGCGTCGCGCCAGCGCCAGGGGTGGCCCTGGGGCTCGACCCAGACGGCGGCCTCGACGGTGGCCCGGGCCCCGTCCTCGTCGCGGGCCTCGACGGCGAGGCGGTGCTTGCCGGGGGGCAGCCCCCGGGCCGAGAGGCGCAGGGCCCCGCGCACGGCGTCGGTCCGCACCCGCACCCGCTGGCCCGTGGTCTCGCCGGGGGCGTCGGGGTCGGCCACGGTGAGGGTCGCGTCGGCCGCCGCGAGGGGCACGCCGGCCCGCCCGGGCACGAAGCGGAGGGTGGCGTCGAGGGTGCCCGTGGGGCTGGCGCCGAGGCGGTCGACGGCGAGGGCCGGGGCCCAGCAGTCGGCCACCCGCTGCACCGAGCGCTCGGTGCCGCGGTCCGGGTCCCAGGCGCGCAGGGGGGTGTAGGCGTCGGGCTCCGGGCGGCCGTCGACGCTGATCATGTACTCGTGGTCGCCCGGGGGCAGCTCGAGGGTGAGCGACCAGGCGCCGGGGTGGACGGCGTCCATCGGGTCGGCGGCCGGGTCCCAGTCGTTGAAGGGGCCGATGACCGAGACGACCTCGGTGGTCTCGGGGCCCACCCACCACAGCTCGACCGGGCAGGTGTCGGTGGGGCCACAGCCGGCGAGCGCGAGCGCGAGCGCGATCCCGCGCCCAGGCGCAAGCCCGGGCGCGGAAGCCCTGCGGCGACCGCGGTGCGCCCGGGGGGCGCGGCGGGCCGGCAGGGCCGGGCTCACTTGATGGCCTCGGGGCCGTGCTCGAGGAACACGTCGAGGAGGTGGGGGCGCATCATCGGGGCCACGTCGACGACCGGGTCGACGTCCCGGGCCCGGGCCATCAGGGTGATGTCGAGGATGATGTGGTTGGTGGCCACGTCGACGAGAGAGGGGTTCGAGGTCCACACGGCGTGGTTGTCGGCCGCGGGCTCGGTGCCGCCGATGAGGGCCTCGCGCCGGTCGACGACGACCAGGGCCTTGTGGGACCAGGTCGCCTTGGCCTCGTCGGCGGTGGTGGTGTCGACCCAGGCCGAGAAGCCGGGGGGCGTCCACGGCAGGCCGGCGGGGCTGTGGATGACGCGGTGGAGGGGCTTGTCGGCGATGGCCTCCAGCGCGGGGCGCAGCAGCGCGAGCTCGCGGCCCCAGAGGCTGAGCCAGACGCTCTGCTCGGCGCCCCGGATCATCTCGTCGATGCGGCCCATGACCTCGTCGTAGCGGCGCAGGATCCAGACCGGCTCGGGGCGGCTGCGCTTGGGCAGGGCCTCGAGCGAGCTGCGCACGGCAGCGATGCGGGCCTGGGCCGAGCGGCGCACGGTGGCGAGCCAGGTGTCGGGGGCCGTGGCGACGAAGCGGATGGGGTCTTCGCCCATCTCGAAGGCCGCGCCGGCGTTCTGGAGCTTGCGCAGCACGGTGTAGACGGCGCTGCGGGGGATGGAGGAGCGGGCCGCCACCTCGTAGCCGGTGAGGCCGGCGCCGCTCTCGTCTTCGAGCAGGGTGAGGTAGGCGAGGGCTTCGTTGCGGGACAGGCCGAGGGCACCGAGCTCGCCGAGCAGCCCCTCGGGGGCGGTGGACGGGGCGAGCTGGATGCCTTCGCGGCGGGGACGGGCCATGGGAAGACGCCGGGGGTCGGGGGTACGGTGTAGTGACTCTAAAATGAGTCACGACCCGGAGCAAGCCCATCCGGGTCAGGCTGGCGCCCGCTGGGGCCCGGCGGGGGGCTGAAGCCCGGCGAACCCTGGCGCAGCGCAGGCGATGGGGCCCGCGGCGGCCGTTAGTCCCTGGATCCGCCTGGAGGCCCCCATGTCCGACACCCCCGTCCCCGCCCCCGCAGCCGCGTCCCCCGCCGGGGATGCGTCTTCCCAAGATGCCGATGCAGAGGGTATCTTCAAGGGCAACATCCTCACGAAGAAGGGCAAGATCTCGCGCCGCTTCTACGACCGCGAGCTGGCCCGCCTCCAGACCGAGCTGGTCAAGCTCCAGTACTGGATCCGCCACCGGGGCGAGCGGGTGGTCGTCGTCTTCGAGGGGCGCGACGCCGCCGGCAAGGGCGGCACCATCAAGCGCATCTCCGAGGTGCTGAACCCGCGCTTCGCCAGCATCGTGGCCCTGGGCACCCCCAGCGACCGCGAGAAGACCCAGTGGTACTTCCAGCGCTACGTGGCCCACCTGCCCGCCGCGGGCGAGATCGTGATGTTCGACCGGTCCTGGTACAACCGGGCCGGCGTCGAGCGGGTCATGGGCTTCTGCACCGAGGACGAGTACGAGTACTTCCTCCACGCCTGCCCGCGCTTCGAGCGCATGCTCCAGCGCTCGGGCATCCGGCTCATCAAGTACTGGTTCAGCGTGAGCGCCGAAGAGCAGGAGCGCCGGCTGCGCGACCGCATCGTGAACCCCACGAAGCGCTGGAAGATCAGCCCGATGGACCTCGAGTCGCGCAAGCGCTGGGTGGACTACTCCAAGGCCAAGGACGCGATGTTCGAGTACACCGACACCAAGCAGTCCCCCTGGACGGTGGTGCCCTCGGACGACAAGAAGCGCGCCCGGCTCAACTGCATCTCCCACCTGCTCGACCAGTTCGACTACCGGGACGTGGTGCCCGGTCCCATCGAGCTGCCGCCCCTCCAGGAGCCCGGCGGCTACCTCCGCCCGCCCCAGAGCGAGCAGAGCTTCGTGCCCGACCGCTACCCCCTCGCGGACTGAGGCGGCCGGCAGGGCCCCGGGGCGCTCTCAGGGGCGGTCCGGGCCGGGGAGGGCGGCCGGCAGGGTCGCGGCCAGGGCCCGGTGGAGCGCGGCGATGGTCACGGGCTTCACGAGGAAGCCGTCCATGCCCGCGTCGGCGGCCGCCGCCCGGTCTTCGGGCTGGGCCGAGGCCGTCAGGGCCAGGATGGGGCCCCGGTGGCCGGCGGCCCGCAGCGCCCGGGTGGCGGCAAAGCCGTCCTGGCCGGGCATGTGGACGTCCATCAAGACCACGTCGGGGGGGGCATCCAAGACGGCCGAGACGACCGAGAGGCCGTCGCTGCTGGCGGCGGCCTGGACCCCGAGGGCCGCGAGCTGGCGGCCGATCACCAGCCGGTTGACGGCGTTGTCTTCGGCGACATGCACCCGCAGCCCGGCCGGCAGGGGGCCGCTGGGCGCGCGGTCGTCGCCCTCCGGGGCCGGGGCCGCCGCCGGGAAGGGCAGCGCCAGCCGGAAGGTCGAGCCGGCCCCCTCCGTGCTCTCGACCGACAGGGTGCCGCCGAGGGCCTCGGTGAGGCGGCGGCTGATGGCGAGGCCCAGGCCCGAGCCGCCGAAGCGCCGGGTGGTCGTGGCGTCGGCCTGGACAAAGGGCTCGAAGATCTGGGCGAGGGCCGCCGGCGGGATGCCGATGCCCGTGTCCGCCACCGCGAGCTCGAGGGTGTCGCCCTGGCGCTGGGCCCGCACGGTGACCTGGCCCTGCTCGGTGAACTTGATGGCGTTGCCCAGCAGGTTCAGCAGCACCTGGCGCAGCCGGGCCGGATCCGTGCGGCCCGCGCCCAGCTCCGGGTCGACCTCGGCGCAGAGGCGCACCCCCTTGGCGGCGGCCTGGCCCTGGAGCAGGGCGAAGAGCTCCGAGACGAGGGGGCCGAGGGCGACGGGCTGGTCCTCGAGCTGGATGCGGGCCGACTCGACCCGGCTGAGGTCGAGCAGGTCGTCGAGCAGCCGCACCATCTGGCGGCTGGAGGCGAGCACGGTCTCGAGCACCTCCGGCGCGGGCGCGGCCCCCGGGACGAGCAGGGTCTCGGTGAGCCCGATGACCCCGTTCATGGGGGTGCGCAGCTCGTGGCTCATGTTGGCGAGGAAGGCCGACTTGGCCCGGGTGGCCGCCTCGGCGCGGTGCTGGGCCTCTTCGGCGCGGTGCTGGGCGTCTTCGGCGCGGTGCTGGGCCTCTTCGGCGCGGTGCTGGGCCTCTTCGGCGGCGCGGGTGGCGGCCCGGAGCTGGGCGTGCTGGAGGGCGGCGGTGCGGGCCTGGAACCACACGAGGCCCGTGCCGATCAGGGTCGCCCCGAGCAGGTTGAGGGCGACCTGGTCGGGGTGGGCGGCCCGGTCGGCCACGGTCGGCAGCGGAAGCCCGAGCAGGGCGACCAGGGCCATGGCCACGACGATGCCGATGACCACGGCCAGCCAGCGGCGGCCGGCGGCCGGACCGAGCTGGACCAGGGCGGCCAGCGGCAGGATGCACAGGGGCGCCATGGCCCAGGAGTCGAGGCCCCCGGTGGTCAGGATCGCCGTGAGCTGGCCCAGCACGATGATGACCAGGCTGATCTGGGTGACGAGGCGGCGCTGGCCGGTGCGGCGGTGGTGCCAGAGCAGGCCGGCGAGCAGCCCGCCCACCCCCAGGCTCAGGGCGGCGGCGCCGGGCATGCCCGAGGCGAGCTGGACCGCCGCGAAGACCCCGAGCAGCGCGACGCCCCCGCCGACGCTGGCGACCAGCAGCCGCCCCTGGCGCAGCTCGGCCACCGCCGCCTCGGCCGTCAGGCGGCGCCGATCCGGCACGGGCAGCGCCAGGTCGATCAGGGCCACGGCCCGGTCGCGGGGGGTGGGGTGGGGCACGGCCGGCGCTCCTGGGGCGGACGGGGACGGGGGCGTCCTCGCCGGGATCCTCGGTCAGAAGAAGGCGATGCTGTAGGGCGCGAGCAGGGTCTGGATCAGGTCCGGGCCGGTCAGGCTCGCGCAGGTCTCGGCATCGTAGACGAGGGTGCCCGTGGCGCCGCCGGGATCGTCCCAGTGCAGCCGGGCCGCGATCCAGACCTCGCCCCGGTCGTTGGCCTCGGCGGCGGTCAGGAAGTTGGCCCGCGACTCGATGGGGGTGTGGCTGCCGTCGTCGAGAGAGACGCAGTGCACGGAGTAGGCGTAGTCGGCATCGGCCAGCACGGCGACGGCGTGCTCGCCCCAGGCCGCGAGGGCCGAGACGTTGCCGGGCAGGGGGCGGTCGAGCAGGGACGCGGAGAGGGTGCCCGTGGCCGGGTCGAGGGTGCGCAGGCTGCCGTCGCGGCTGGCGACGAGCAGGGTGTCGGCGCCGGGGTGGGCGAAGACGTCGGGGGTGGGCACCGCCCAGGAGGCCGTCACCGCCCGGGCGGCGCAGTCGATCTCGAGCACGGCGCCGCCCGCCTCGGACCAGCCGTCGTCCCGGTCGAAGTGGTGGGCGCCCACGTAGAGGCGGCCGTTGGCCCCCACGACCGCGCTGGATGCCTCGGGAATGCCGTCGCCATCGGCATGTTCGCTCAGGTCCACCCGCCCCTGGACGAGGCCCCGGGCCGGGTCCCAGACGCCGATGCCCGGGGCGTCGTACTCGGTGATGAAGGCGGCCCCGTCGCACCAGGCCACCGCGTGGGGGTTGGCGCCGTCGGCCAGGGCCCACTCGGCCTCGGGGGCGCCCCAGGCGCCGGGGCGGTAGGCGCGCACGGTGTCGTGGCCGTAGCGGTCGAGCTGGAAGACCCAGTCGCCGGCGTGGTCGACCGCCGGGTCGCCCGAGATGTCGACGATGGTGTCGGTCACGCTCCAGTCGTCGAGCTGGACCGTGGCGAGGGCCCCCGTGGCGTAGTCGTCGGAGACCGTCGCCAGCACGGCGACCCCCTGGCCCGTGCCGCTGCTGCCGCCGGTGGGCACGGCGCTGCGCTTCTCGTCGACCGAGGGGGCGCAGGCGACGAGGAGCAGCGGCAGCAGGAACAGGCGGGGCACGGGCGCTCCGTGGGGGGCAGGGCGGCCGACACGGTAGCCCGCTGTCTGGCCGCTGGCCCGGTCCCGGCGCTCAGCGGCCCGTGAAGCTGAGCTGGACGCCGGGCTCGGTCGCAAAGCGCGCGGGCGCGAGGGCCGCCGTGGCCGCCGGGTCGGCCGTGAGGCTGTGGAGCAGGAAGGCCGTGGTGGCCTCGTGGATGATGGGGTGGGCGTCGGCCTTGTCCCAGACCGGGTCGCCGCAGAGCCAGCCGGCCAGCTCGGCGGGCAGCGCATCCGTCCAGGGCATCGTCGTGCAGGGGGTCACGAAGATGAGGTGCTCGGCCCCCTCCAGCGCCAGCATGCCCCGGGTCTCGCTCGAGACGTGGGCATAGGTGAGGCCGGCCCCCCAGTCCCAGGGGGTGCCCGTGTCGGCCGTGCCGCCGAGCACCATGGTGGGCACGGTGACCGCGTCGAGGCCCGCCGCTCCGTAGAGGTAGGCGTCGCCGGCCAGCGCCACCACGGCGTCGACGCGGGGGTCGCCCTGGGCCGGCCAGGGGCCCGCGGGCACGGTCTCGAGGCCGAGGCCGGCGGCGAGGGCGGGGGCCCCGTCGAGGAAGGGTGCGCAGAGCCAGGCCTGGGCGAAGGCGTCGGTGGTCTCGGCGCAGCGGGCCGCGAGGGCGTCGGTGTCGATGCGGGCGCCGGCGAGGGAGAGGGCCGCGGCGCCGCCGAGAGAGTGGCCGAGCACAGCGGTGCGGTCGGTGTCGATGATGCCGTCCAGCAGGCCGTCCTCGGCCATGTCCAGCGCGGCGCTGAGGGCGCGGGGACGGGCCAGGCTGCTCGCCACCACCTCCGCCTCCCAGTCCGAGCCGGGGTGGTCCGGGGCGAGCACCACCATGCCGTGCGAGGCGAGGTGCTCGGCGAGGGGGGCCATCCAGGCCGGGCTGAGGCCGAAGCCGTGGGAGAGCAGCACGAGGGGGTAGGGGCCCTGGTCGGCGTCGGGGGCGGCGTCGGCCACGGCGGCGCCGGTGATGGCCAGGGGCCCGGCGGGCAGGCCCGGGAGCTTGGGGGCCACCGCGTAGGTGATGGCGGCGGGGGCCGTGGAGGCGGTCGGGTACCAGGCGTCGACCGCCAGGCCCTCGGGGCCCGCGAGCTGCTGGTGGCCCACGGCGTGGGCGCCGCGGCTCCGGTAGTCGCCGGGGGGTGGTCCGGGATCGGGCGCGCCCGTGTCGCCCGTGTCGCCGATCAGGGTGCCCGGGGCCGGGTCGTCGGCGCCCCCGGTCTTGGCCCGGTCGGGCAGGGCGCCGCAGGCGGCGAGGCCGAGGCCCAGGCCGAAGACGACAGGGGAGAGGCTGCGGGTGGTGGGGATCTGCGGGGCCATGGGTCACTCCGGTTCGGTGCGGCCCCCCCAAGGTAGGTGTGCAGCGCTGGGGGGGCCTCGGCCGGTCCCGTCTGGCATCCATGCAGATCTGTATGCATGACCCGCGCCGTCCTCAGCCCTCCGGCGCCCAGCGGTGCTGCCAGCGCAGGGTCAGCACCACCGTGCGTCCGGCGAGGGGGTAGCCGACGAAGTCGGTGATGGGCTGGACCGATCGGCCCGGGTCGCTCGGGTCGAGGGGGTTGCGGTCGACCACCTCGGTGCGCCGGTCGAAGAGGTTGTGGACGTCGGCGTTCAGCTCGGGCCACCAGCCCCCGGGCGACACCCGCAGGAAGGCGCCGTGGATGCGCCGGGGCGGGGCCTCGTAGAAGTTCGTGCGGTCCCAGTGGTTGCCGCTGGTGTGGCTGTAGCTGTGGCCCAGGCGCACGGTGTCGCGCCAGACGAGGCTGGTCTGTTGGTGGGCCTCGAGGCCGGGCACCCGCGGCAGCTGGTTGTTCGCGAACTGGGGCCGGGTGCTCAGGTTGACGCTGGTGGTGCGGGTGAGGGTGGTGGTGCTGTCGAGCCAGGGCAGCGAGACCGTGGCCGCGCTCTCGATCCCCTGGACCCAGGCGTCGTCGAGGTTGAGGGGCACCATGGTGCGCTGGGCGTTCTGGACGAGCACGATGAGGCCCGTGGTGGCGCTCCAGAAGTGGCCGAGCTCGAGGCTGGCCTGGACGGGGGCCTCCGGTGGCGTGGCGAGCCGGGCGCCCACGTCCCAGTGCAGGCCCCGCTCCGGATCGAGGTCGGGGTTGCCGATGACCGCGCCCCGGTCGCCGAAGAGCTCGGTGAAGTCGGGCGGGCGCAGGGTGCGGCCCACGTTGGCCTTGAGCGCCAGCGCGTGCCAGGGCCGCAGCAGCAGCCCGGCCCGGGGGTTCAGCG
Organism: Myxococcota bacterium; assembly: GCA_964226865.1. Taxonomy (GTDB): domain Bacteria; phylum Myxococcota_A; class UBA796; order UBA796; family UBA2385; genus CAXQUZ01. Next base: position 22,594 of record CAXQUZ010000749.1, read on the forward strand.
TCGTGAGCTGGCTGTCGGTGCCGAAGCGGCGGTCGGCGAGGTGGAGGGCCTGGACGACGGGCGAGAGGGTGAGGCGGTCGTCCCAGAGCCGCACGGTGGCGCTGAGGCTGGCGGCGGTGGAGAGGCGCTGGCCGGGGGAGGGGCTGGACCGGGGGGTGTAGCGGTCGCCGCGCACGCTGGCGGTCAGGGCCGGGACGACGGCCGGGTGGGCGAGCCAGCTGCCGGTGGCCAGGGCGCCGAGGGTGGCGAAGCGGTCCTCGGTCTGCTGCTGACCGAGGCCGATCTCGCCCTGGGGATCGGAGAGCTGCTCCCGGCGCAGCAGGGCCCAGGCCCGGACGGTGCCGGTGGTGGCCGCGCCCGTGGCGTCGAGCTGGGCCACGCTGAGGCTGCGGCGGGTGGCGAGGCGGGCGGCGCGCGTGGGCCGGGCGGTGTGGCCGGGCAGCCCCTCCTCTCGGTCGAGCAGGCTCTCGAGCAGGGTGAGGCGGAGGCGGTCGCGGCCGAGGCGCAGCCGGCCGTGGCCCGAGAGCTGGCGCTTGTCGTTGTTGGCCCGGGTGGTGAAGCCGTCGTCGAGCAGGTTGTAGCGGGTGGCGCTGTCGTCGAAGTGGGGGAAGTCGCCGGCGGTGGAGAAGAGGTCGGCGAACATGAGAACATCGCCTGGAAGACCTTTCACGGCGATGGGGGCCGCGCCCGTGGCCCCGCCGCGGACCGTGCCGAAGCTGCCGCCGGCCGCCGTGAGCCCGACCGCCGCGGGCACGGCCCCCTCGCCCGTGCGCAGGTCGACGACCCCGCCGATGGGGGCCGCCTGGAGGGCGGGCGGCGCGTTGCCCCGGTAGACCTCGACCCGCCGGAAGGCCCAGAGCGGCAGCTCGGAGAGGTTCACGGCGCTGGCCCCGTCGGGGTTCAGCGGGATGCCGTCGATGCAGACCTGGACCTGGCGCAGGGTGCTGCCCCGGATGCTCACGGCCGACCAGTCGCCGAGGCCCCCGTTGCTCTGGACGGCGACGCCGGCGGCGGTGTCGACGGCCGTGGCCACGGTCGCCGAGGCGGGCAGCCGGTCGTCGACGGGGATGACCGTGACGCTGGCGCTGGTGGCCTGGGGGTCGGGCCCGGTGTCGCGGGCGTCCTCGACGCGGATCTCGAGCAGGGGGGCGTCCGGGTCGGCCGGGGGCGGCGCCGCGGCCCGTGCCGGGGCCCCCGCGAGCCAGGCGAGCACCAGCCCGGCCCTGGCCCCGGTCCCGGTCCCGGTTCCGATCCCGGCGGCGCTCACGGGGGCGGCCGGCCGTGGAGCCGGCGCTGGATCTTCGCGGCGCCCTCGACCACCCCCAGCCCCGGGTCGCCCTCGTAGCCCTCGTCGAGCTCGATGATGCGCCCGCCGGGCCCGCAGGCCGCGAGCTGGCCGAGCAGGCTGTGGCCGCAGATGGCCGCGCCCATGCCCTCCTGGGTCAGCACCAGCGCCGGGTTCATCGCGAGCAGCTGCTCGGGGCGGTAGCGGGGCCAGGCGACGTGGCCGTGGTCGGCAGCGAGGTCGTGCACGCCGCCGTAGCGGAGCAGGTCGGCGTAGCTGGTGCCGACGGTGCCGCCGAAGATGCTGTCGCCGAAGACCGTGAGCCAGAGCCCCGGGGGGCGCTCCGGGGGCAGCGCGGCCTCGAGGCTGGCCAGCTCGCGGTCGAAGCGGTCGCGCAGCAGCGCCGCCCGCCGGGGCGCCTGGAGCAGCCCCCCGCGGGCGTCGATGCCGGCCCGGGTGGTGGCCACCCCCCGGGCCTCGCCCAGGTCGAAGACGGCGATGCCCGCCTCGCGCAGCCGGGCCATGCGGGCCTCGTCGGCGAAGTTCGAGACCACGACCAGGTCGGGGCGCAGGGCGAGGATGGCCTCGACGTCCTTGGAGGTGCCGATGGTGGGGCGCGCTCCGAAGCGCCAGCCCTCCGGGTGGCTGTCGGCGGAGTGGGCCGTGACGGCGACGAGGCGCTCGGGCTCGAGCAGCTCGCGCAGCAGGTGGTCGCCGACCGGGTGGAGGCTGAGCACCCGCTGGTAGGGCCCGGTCTCGACGGTCTGGCCCCGGGCGTCGGCGAGGGCCGCGGCCCCGGGGGGCGCGGCGGGCACGGCCACGACGGGGGCCACGGCGGCCGGGGCGCTGCCGTCGTCCCAGGTGGCGCCGAGGGTGGCGGCGGCGAGGGCGAGGGCGAGGGCCGCGCCGTTGGCGAGGGCGGTCTTCATGGCGCGCCCTCCGGCAGCGACCAGCCGAGGCCGCCGCCCTCGACCAGCGCGACCCCGTAGACCGACCGGACCGGGTCGGGGGCGATGACGTCGGCGGCGGGGCCCGCGCAGTGCACCCGGCCGCCGTCGAGCAGCACGGCGTGGTCGGCGTGGGCCCGGGCCTCGCCGAGCTCGTGCAGCACCACGAGCACCGTGCGGCCCTCGTCCCGCAGCCGGGCCAGCACCCGGTGGAGCAGCAGCCGCTGGCGCACGTCGAGGGCGCTGGTGGGCTCGTCGAGCAGCAGCAGCCCGGCGCCGGTCGCCAGGGCCCGGGCCAGCAGCACCCGCTGCTGTTCGCCGCCCGAGAGCTCGGGGAAGGGCCGGTCGGCCAGCGCGGCCACCCCGGCGTCGTCCATGGCCCGGTCGATGTGGTCGCGGTCGGCGGCGCTGGGGCGCGCGAGCAGCCCCCGGTGGGCAAAGCGGCCGAGGGCCACCACCCGGCGCACCGGGAGGGGGGCGCTGAGCAGGCTGCGCTGGGGCACATAGGCCACCGTGCGGGCCCGGTCCCGGGGGGCCAGCGCGGGCAGCGAGACCGTCCCCAGCCGCACCTCCCCCGTGGCGGGGACGAGGCCGAGAATGGCCTTGAGAAGGGTGCTCTTGCCTGCGCCATTGGGCCCCAGCAGGGCCGTGATGGCCCCCCCCGGCGCCGCGAGCGAGACCCCGTGCACGACGGGCTGGCCCGGGCGGTGGCCGGCCGTGAGCCCCGTGATGCGCAGCGTGGGCGCGCTCATGCCAGCCGCCCGTCGCGGTGGGCCCGCGCCAGCAGGGTGAGGAAGACCGGGGCGCCCACGAGCCCCGTCACGACCCCGAGGGGCACGGCGCTCTTGGCGGGCACGAGGCGGGTGAGCACGTCGGCCCAGGCGACGAAGACCGCGCCGCCGACGAGGGCGGCCGGCACGAGGCGCCGGTGGGAGACCCCGACGAGGGGGCGCAGGGCGTGGGGCACGACGAGGCCCACGAAGCCGAGGTTGCCGCCCACGGCGACGGCGGCGGCGGTCAGGGTGGCCGACCAGGTGATGACCCAGCGGCGCACGGCGGCCACGTCCACCCCGAGGCTCGCCGCCTCGTCCTCGCCCGAGAGCAGGGCGTCGAGGTGGCGGCCCCAGCCGAGGGCCGCGCCGCTGCCCGCCAGCACCAGCGGCAGGGCCAGGGCCACGTGGCGGGCGCCCTTGGTCTCGACGCCGCCGAGGGTGAAGGCGACCACGGCCCGACCGAGCTCCCAGGACTCCTGGGCCAGGCTCGTGAGCAGCCCCAGCACGCTCAGGAACAGGCTCGACAGGATGAAGCCTGTGAGCAGGGTGGCGACGACCCCGGCCCGCCGGCCCGTGACGGCGAGCAGCACGAGCAGGGCGGCCCAGGCCCCCGCCAGGCAGCCCGCCGGCAGGGCCAGCTCGGCGGGCATCCATGCCGGCAAGATGCCGATGAGCAAGGTGTTCCAGAGAAGGATGACCGCTGCGCCACCGAGGCTGGCGCCCGCGGTGGTGCCGAGGATCGACGGGCTGGCCAGGGGGTTGCGGAACAGCCCCTGGACGAGCACGCCGCCGACCGAGAGGGCGGCCCCGGCCAGCATGCTGTTGGCCAGCCGCCAGGCCCGCAGCTGGAGGTAGGTCTCGCGCAGGCTGGCGTCGCCGAGATCGCCCTCGCCGACGAGCAGCGAGGCGGCGACGGCGCCCAGGCCGAGCACGACCAGACCGGCCCAGGCGAGGGCGGCCCGGCGGGGGGCGGGCGCGCTCATGGGCCGACCGGCGGGGGCGCCGGGGCACGGGGGGGACACGAGGGGGGCCGGGGGCTGCCGCGCATGCTTCCCTCCGAAGGCGCGCAGGGGACAGAGGCCGGGCCGGTCTCCTGGCTCGCAGGCTGGGGAAGATCCCCGGCGGCTGCGCCTTCCCAGGCCGACCGCGCGAGGCGGGGGCCCAGTGGCATCTGCAGCAGCACCTGGCTCACAGTGGCGGGGGCCGCGCCGGACTCGCACCGGCTTCCCGTTTCACCGCGGCGGGCAGTCTCCCGTCGCGGCACCGGGCCTCGTGGCCGGGGGCTAACCGGGCCCGTGCCGATCGGCTCCGAAGAGGCGGTCGAGGTCGACCTGGGCCGAGAGCAGCGCGACGAGGGCAGCGTGGCCGGCGGCCCGGTGGCGGGCGGCGTCGTCGGCGACGGGGGCACCGGGGGCGTCGTCGGCGGGGGCGTCGTCGGCGGGGGCTCCGGGGGCGGCGGTGGGCAGGCCGCGGCGGGCGCGCAGGGCGGCGACGAGGGCCTGGCGCACGGCGGCGCCGTCGAGCAGCCCGTGCACGTAGCTGCCCGCGACCGTGCCCACGGCGGCGCCCCCGGTGCCCAGCAGGGGCGGGGCGGTCGTCGTGGTCTGGCCGTGGTGGATCTCGTAGCCGCGGACCGGCAGCCCGGGCGGCAGCAGCCAGGCGCCGGTCGTGTGGGTGGCGACGGGGGTGACGGTCTTGTCGGGGGCGAAGGCGGTGGTGGCGGGCAGCAGCCCCAGGCCGGGCCGGTCTCCGGCGCTGCCGGCCTGGCCCGCCGCGTCGCGGATCCGGGTGCCGAGCAGCTGGTAGCCCCCGCAGATGCCCAGCACGGGCACCCCCGCCGCCGCCAGTGCCCGCACCACGGCCGAGAGGCCCCGGGCGTCGAGCCAGTCCATGTCGGCCATCGGGTCGCGGGCCCCGGGGATCAGCAGCAGGTCGGGCCAGCCCACCGCCTCGGCCCGGTCGACGAAGCGCAGGGCCAGCCCGGGCACCCGGGCGAGGGCGGCGAGGTCGTCGAAGCTGGCCACGGTGGGCAGCCGCAGCACGGCCACCACGAGCGGACCGCTGCCGGCCTGGTCGGCGGCGTCGACGAGGTCTTCGGCGTCGACGTGGATGTCGTCCCGCCGGGGCAGCACCCCGAGCACGGGCACCCCGGCCCGGGCCGCGAGCAGGGCGGGGCCCGGCGCGAAGAAGGCGGGATCCCCCTGGAAGCGGTTGATGAGAATGCCGCAGACATGGCTCTTCACATCATCGGGCAGCAGGGCCAGGGTGCCCAGGACGGCGGCGAAGACGCCCCCCTCGGCGATGTCGGCGACCAGCAGCACCTGGGCCCGGTGGCCCCGGGCCGCGGCGGCGGCGATGGCGTGGCGGGCCAGCGGCAGGTTCGCGAGGTCGCGCTCGAGCAGGTTGAGCTCGACCGGAGAGCCGGCGCCCTCGATGACGAGCAGCCGGTGGCGATCGGCGAGGCGGTCGTGGGCCGCGGTGATGGCGGCCCAGGCCCGGCCGTCCCCGGCGGCGGCGAGCGGCTGGGGCACGCCGTCGATGAGCAGCTGGGTGCCGCCGGGGCGGCCCGGGGCGCCCGGCTTGAGCAGCACGGGGTTCATGTCGGTGGTGGGGGCGAGGCCCGCCGCCTCGGCCTGGGCGGCCTGGGCCCGGCCGAGCTCGCCCCAGCCGCCGCTGGGGGTGCGCCCGGGGGCGGCGTTGTTGCTCAGGTTGCGGGCCTTGAAGGGGGCGACGTCGATGCCCCGGGCCCGGGCGGTGGCGCAGAGGGCCGTGCAGACCCAGCTCTTGCCCACGTTGCTGGCCGTGCCGAAGACGATGATGCAGTCGGCCATCTCAGCGCGCCAGGATCTGGTCGGCCCAGGGGGCGGGGACGGCGCCCTCGGCTGGCGGGATGCCGAGCAGCGCACAGACCGCCGCGTGGACCTCGGGCCCCCGCAGCACGGGCAGGGTGCGGCCCTGGGCGACCCGGGGGCCCGTCGCCAGGAACACCCCGTGCATGGCCGGCCAGCTCGGATCCCAGCCGTGGCTTCCACCGAGAACGGCCTCGGTCACTGTGTCGGCGACGGACTCGACCCGGCCGGGGCGCGCGATGCTCCAGCCCCGGTCGGCGAGGCAGACCACCTCGCCGATGGCCCGGTGGCTCCGGTAGTGCCAGTCGGCGGGGGTGGTCGCCTTCGTGTGGCAGGAGAGGTGGGGCAGGGCGCCGAGGGTCGCGGCCAGGGCGGCGCGGGCGGGCTCGTCGCCGACCTCGTGGATCTGGAGCACGGGCGACCAGTCCGCCACCCGCAGGGCGCCGAGGTCGACCCCGGCCTCGCTGAGGTGGACGATCTTGTCGTGGTCCCGGGGGGCCATGCCGTGGTCGCTGACGACGACGAGGTCGGTGGTGGCGGCGAGGCCCCGGGCGTCGAGGCCCGCGAGCAGCCGCCCGAGCTGGGCGTCGACGGCCATGATGGCCTCGGCGTAGGCGGCGCTCTCGGGGCCGTGGACGTGGCCCGCCTTGTCGACGCCCGAGAAGTAGAGGGTCACGAAGCCCGGCCGCTCGTCGGCGGGGCGGCCCGGGTCGAGCCACGCGAGCACCCGGTCGACCCGCTCGGCGTCGGGCATGCCGCCGTCGTAGGGCAGCCAGGTGGTGGCCTGGCGGCCGCCCACGGGGGCCTCCGAGCCGGGCCAGAAGAGGGTGGCGGCCTGGATGCCGTGGGCCTCGGCCTGGTTCCAGAGGGGGGTGCCGCCCCACCAGGCGGGGTCGACCATGTCGTCCGGGTCGCCCAGGCGGAAGGCCTCGCCCCGGACCGGATCCCAGAAGCGGTTGCTCACGATGCCGTGGTCGCCGGGCTCCTGGCCGGTGGCCATGCTCCAGTGGGAGGGGAAGGTGGAGCTCGGGAAGGGCGGCTGCAGCCCGGCGGCCCGCACCCCGGCGCCGATGCGGTCGAGGGCGGGGGTGGGCACGGCCGCGAGGGCCTCGGCCCGCAGGCCGTCGATGCTGACGAGAACGAGGGCGGGGGCCGGCGGCGCGGTGGCGGGGGCCGCGGTGCCCGAGGCCGACGGGACGCCCGAGACGGGCGGGGCCGGGGCCGGGCAGCCGCCCAGGGCCAGCCGCTGGGGGAGCAGGGCGCGCATGGGGGGATCCTCGGCCGGGCGCGGCGGGCTCAGGCGTGCTTGTGGGAGCCGTCGCAGCCCGGCGGGCGCCGGGTCTTGCCACAGATGCAGTCGTGGGGGCCCTTGCCCGCCAGGCTGCGCGGCCCGGCCTTGGTGTAGCGGCGAAGCACAGGGCAACGGGGCCGCTGCCGCGGGGGCCCGGTTCTTGGTGTCC
>CAXQUZ010000750.1:0-4915 GCA_964226865.1 Myxococcota bacterium
GCGAAGACGCCGCTGCCCACGGCGGTCTGGACTGTGACGACACGGACGCCCTCGTGGGGCCTGGGGCGGCAGAGGTCTGGTACGACGGGGTCGACCAGGACTGCGACGGGGCGTCGGACTACGATGCGGACGGGGACGGCGAAGATGCCGATGCCCACGGCGGCCTGGACTGCGACGACGCGGACGCCCGCGTGGGGCCGGGAGTGGGAGAGGTCTGGTACGACGGGGTCGACCAGGACTGCGACGGGGCCTCGGACTACGATGCGGACGGGGACGGCGAAGACGCCGCTGCCCACGGCGGTCTGGACTGCGACGACACGGACGCCCGCGTGGGGCCCGGTGCGGCGGAGCTCTGGTACGACGGGGTCGACCAGGACTGCGACGGGGCCTCGGACTACGATGCCGACGGGGACGGCGAAGACGCCGCTGCCCACGGCGGCCTGGACTGTGACGACGCGGACGCCCTCGTGGGGCCCGGGGCGGGAGAGGTCTGGTACGACGGGGTCGACCAGGACTGCGACGGGGCGTCGGACTACGATGCCGACGGGGACGGCGAAGACGCCGCTGCCCACGGCGGCCTGGACTGCGACGACACGGACGCCCTCGTGGGGCCCGGTGCGGCCGAGGTCTGCGGGGACGGCATCGACCAGGACTGCGACGGCGTCGACCTGGGCTGCGCCACCCTCTCGTCCGGCGGGCTCGCCACGGTCGCCTCGGCCACCTTCATCCGCGCCCGCAACGACGCCCGCCTCGGCTACAGCGTGGCGGGGGTGGGGGACGTCAACGGCGACGGCAGCGACGACCTCCTGCTCGGCGCCGAGCGCGACAACCTCGGCGGCGCCGAGGCGGGCGATGCCTGGCTGTTCCACGGGCCGGTCTCGGGCGCCCACACCGCCCTGGGCGACGCCGCCGCCCGGGTCCAGGGCAACGCCGCCACCGACCACCTCGGCGGCGCCCTCGCGGCCCTGGGCGACGTCGACAGCGACGGCTACGCCGACGTGATCATCGGTGCCCCCTCCGCCTCGGACGGCTCCAACAACTCGGGCTCCGCCTACGTGCTCCACGGCCCCATCACCACCATCTCGGCCGCCAACGCCGACGCGCTGTGGACGGGCCAGAGCAGCGACGACACGGCGGGCACGGCGGTGGCCGGTGCCGGAGACGTGGACGGCGACGGCCTCGGCGACCTGCTCATCGGCGCCCCCACGGCCATCTCCAGCTACGACGGCCGGGCCTACCTCGTCACGGGTCCCCACTCCGGCACGTCCAACCTCTCGGCCGCCCCGGCCATCTTCACCGGGGTGGCCGCCGGTGACGCGGCCGGGCGGGCCGTGGCGGCGGGCGACCTGGACGGCGACGGCCTCCGCGAGCTGCTCATCGCGGCCACGGGCGAGAGCAGCCTCGCCACGAACGCCGGCGCCGTCTACCTGGTCGAGGGGCCGGTCAGCGGCACGGTCCCGCTCTCGGGCGCCGACGCCACCCTCCTCGGCACCGAGGCCACCGGCGTCTTCGGCACGGCCCTCGCGTCGGGGGGCGACCTCGACGGCGACGGCCTCGACGACCTCGTGGTGGGCGCCCCGGCCGCCGACACCGTCGGCACCAACAACGGCGTCGTCTACGTGTTCACGGGGCCCCTCTCCGGCGCCCTCACCACCGCCGACGCCGCCGCCACCATCGCGGGCGCGACCGCCTACGCCGCGGCGGGCCAGTCCCTCGCCCTGCCGGGAGACGTCGACCAGGACGGCAGCGCCGACCTCGTGCTCGGCGCCTGGTACGACACGAGCGCCGGCTCCGCGCACCTGTTCTCGGGCCCGCTCTCCGGTGCGCTCTCCACGACGGATGCTGACCTGAGCTTTGCGGGAGAGGCCATGGGCGACTACGCCGGCTTCGCCGTGGGGGCCGCGGGCGACACCGACGGAGACGGCGTGCCCGAGCTGTTGGTGGGGGCCTACAACAACGACGACGGCGGTCGCAACGCGGGCAAGGTCTACCTGCTGCCCTGAGCGGCCTGGCCCGTTTGGGGCCCGCTTGCTGTGTGCAGTCCCCGTGCGAAGCCGTGCGCAATGCTCGTCCAGATGGCCCACCGCATCGATATTTTCGGCGCGTTTTGGGAGCCAATGCTATGGTCGTGGTGACCGCGAGAACACGTTTCAGTGTCTGGGATCCTGGGCTCGCGGCCCCCGCTACCGACATCTGCTCCGCTGGGATCAGGTCACGGAGGAGTACAGATGGTGGTGTCCCGCCACGACGCAAAAGAGCTGCGCAAGCGGCTCACCGACGCCGGTGTGTTCGAGCGCACCGAGGGCAAGGCCTGGGCGGTCTTTGCCCTCCTCATGGCGGTCTTCGCGGTGCTGACCGCCATCCAGATCAGCGGTCCGCTGTGGCTGGCTGTGCTCATCGTGCCGCTCCAGGGCCTCGTGCTGACGCCCGCCGCCATGCACGGCCACGACGGCGCCCACCGGGCCCACTCGTCGAAGCGCTGGTCGAACGACCTGATGGCCAGCCTCGCCTTCCCGCTGCTCAGCGGGCTCGGCGCCGTCTACTGGCGGATGAAGCACAACACGATGCACCACGTGCACCCGAACCTCATCACCGCCGACAAGTCCGATCCCGACATGAACATGTGGCCCCTGGCCACCTCGCGCTTCGCCCACGACAACAGCGGCCCCCTGCGCCGGCTGTTCCAGCGCACGGTCCAGGCCTACGCCTTCTGGCCCATCACCATGTTCATGGCGCCGATGATGCGCACGCTGACCTTCGTCTACCTGGCGCGCTACGTCCGGGCGAAGGGCGTCGACCGCACGGTCATCTACGACCTGGTCTGCCTCGCGGGCCACTACACCCTCTGGCTCGCCGTGCCCGCCAGCATCTTCGGCATCTGGCCCGTGCTGGGCGTCTACGTGGGCGCCTGGGCCGTCGTGAGCCTGATGCTCGCGGTCATCTTCGCCCCGGGCCACATCGGGCTGCCCGTGGTCTCGGGCCACGGCGACTTCTGGTCGCTCCAGCTCCAGACCACCCGCAACCTCGAGCTGCCCTGGTGGGCCGACTGGTACTTCGTCGGCCTGAACTACCAGATCGAGCACCACCTCTTCCAGAACATCAGCGCCGCCCAGCTCCACCGGGCCGCCCCCATCGTGCGGGCCTGGTGTGCCGAGAAGGGGCTGCCCTACCACGAGATGCGGCTGGGCCCGGCCCTCGCCGAGGTGACCCGCTTCCTCGACCGCAGCTGGGACGTGGCCCGGGTCGACCTCACCCCGGCCGCCCAGCAGAACGCCGCCCGCTGAGCCGGCACGGGCGGGGCTGGCGCCATAGGCTCCGGCGCCCCCGTCTCCGGATCCGCCCATGAGCTTCCAGGCCGCCGCCACCATCGTCGCCCTCGGCATCGCCTTCGTGCTGATGGCGGCCATCCCGGCGGTGCTGATCTGGGTCTTCCTCGCGACCATGCGGGGCGAGGGCGTGATGGAGGGCGACCACCCGAGCCCGGTCGCGAAGAAGCCCCAAGACGCCGACTGAGACGGCATCTTAGGGCTTTTTTTTAGCGCGCGTCCCACCAGCCGCGCACGGCCCGGGCCAGGGCCGCGGGCGCCTCCCAGGGCAGCATGTGGCCGATCCCGTCGAGGGCCACCCGCTCGGCCGCGGGCAGGGAGCTCGCCAGGCGCTCCTGGAACCGGGGCACGGTCAGCACGTCGGCCGTGCCGTGGACCACGAGCACGGGCAGCGTGAGGCGGGCGAGCTGGTCGCGGCGGTCGAAGTCGTCGCAGGCGCGCCAGTCGGCGAGGGCGGCCGCCGGGGGGGTGCGGGCGAGGTCGGCCGTGTAGGCGGCGAGGGTGGCGGCCGGGGTGTCGGCGCCGAAGGCGAAGTCGAGGGGGAAGGGCGCGCCGGCGGTGGCGGCGGCGACGGCCTCGAGGATGGCCGGGGCCACCCGCAGCCGGGCGCTGCTGGCGACCATCACGAGGCCGGCGAAGCGCCCCGGGTGGGCGAGGGCGAGCTCGATGCCCACGGCGCCGCCGTAGCTGTGGCCCACGAGCAGGGCGCCCGGGGGCAGCGCCGGGGCGATGGCGGCGGCGGCCGCGGCGGCGGAGGTGGCGGGCGCCTCGTCGGCCCGGTCGCCCCGGCCCGGCAGGTCGACGGCCGTGACCGTGGCGCCCTCCCAGGCGGCCAGGGTCGGGGCCCAGGAGGCGGCATTGCCCCCGGCACCATGGATGAGAACGACGGGGGGCAAGGGCATCTCAGGCTCCGAAGAGGGAGGGGTGGGCGGCGAGCAGGGCCCGGGCCGTGGCGTCGAGGTGGGCCGTGAGCAGCCTGACCGCCCGGTCGCGGTCGCGCGCCACGGCGGCCTCGGCGAGGGCGAGGTGCTCGGCGCGGATGTCGCGGGCGGCGGCGGGGCCCCCCGGCGGCAGCAGGTTCCGGTAGCGCTCGGTGAGCAGGTAGAGGCGCGCCCGGAAGTCGCGCAGGTAGGCGCTCGGGCAGGCCGAGAGCAGCTCGCGGTGGAAGCGGGCGTGCTCGGTGCGGAAGCGGGCCCGGGCCTCGGGGCTGCCGTCGTGGGCGGTCACCCGGTCGAGGCGGTGGACCGCGGCCAGGACCCGTCCCTCCCACTCGATGCCGCCCGCGGCGATGGCATCGGCCAGGGCCAGGCCCTCGATGCGCTTGCGGGTGGTGGTCACGTCGTCGAGGTCGGCCCGGGAGACGGGGGCCACGTGGAAGCCGCGCTGGTCGGAGATGGTGACCAGGCCCTCGGTGGCGAGGCGACTGGCGGCCTCGCGCAGGGGGCCCCGGCTGACCCCGAAGCGGCGGGCCAGGGGCACGAGCTTGAGGCGGCTGCCGGGGGGAATGTGGCCCGCGACGATCTCGCCGAGATCGGAAGAGCGTCGTGTAGGGAAAGAGTGTCTTAAGACGTGTAGATCTCGGTGGTCGC
>CAXQUZ010000751.1:0-4194 GCA_964226865.1 Myxococcota bacterium
CTCGGCGTTGAAGGCGGCGATCTCGGCGCTCTGGTCGGCGATGCGCGCCGCGTTGTCTTCGAGGCGGGCGCTCATGAAGTTGAAGGCCCGGGCCAGCTCGGTCACCTCGTCCGTGCCCCGGGCGGGCAGGCGCCGGCCATAGTCGCCGTCGGCGACCGCGAGGGCGGCCGTCTTGAGCGCGACGATGGGCCGCGAGAGCTGGCGGGCGAAGAGCCCCCCCACCACCACGCTGAGGATCGCCGTCACCAGTGCGATGTAGGCGGTCTGCAGCCGGATGTCGCGCACCGCCGCCATGCTGGCCGCCACGGGCTCGGCGACGATGACCGTCCAGCCCAGGCCCCGCACCGGGGCACAGGCCGCGAGGATCTCGACACCGTCGGCCGTCTGGTAGCGGATGGAGGTGGCCGCCACCCCCCGCAGCAGGGGGCCGAGGGGCCCGGGCTCGACCCAGTCCCGCGGGTCGCCCACGATGGCGTCGCCGTTGGCGTCGACGATGACCACGGCCCGGGAGTCGGAGGCCCGGAGGGCCAGCTCCTGGGCGAGGGTGCCCAGCGACAGCTCGACCGCGAGGCCACCGCTCTCGGGAAGGGCCAGCAGCACGGGCAGCACGGGCGCCGCAGCCCCCGCGGGCCGGAGGGGGCGACCGACCGCGGGGGCCGGCACCGTGCCGGGACGGGCCCGGGCCCGGGCCGTCTGCATGCGGGCGAGGGGGAGCGCGTCGAGGTAGGCGTCGAGGCGGGCCTCGTCGACGACGGGTCGCCGGGCGAGGGCCCCGCTCTGCTGGGCCGGATCCGTGAGGCGGGCGGGCGGGCCGACGAGGGTGCCGCCGGCGTCGAGCTCGGCCACCAGCCCCAGCTCGGGGGACTGGAGGTAGACCAGCCGGCGCCACTGGCCCCGGGCCTCGGGACCGAGGGCGTCCAGGGCCACCGCCGTGCTCTGCTGGCCGAGCATGCGCAGCTGGAGGCCCACCCAGGTCTCGACCAGGGTCGCCACCGCCTGGGCGTTCGCCCCCTGGAGCTCGGCCACCTTGTCGAGCACCCGGTCGCCGCCCAGCCGGGTCGCCCCGGCGCCCAGCAAGCCCAGGGGGACCAGCGAGGCCACGCCCAGGTAGAGCACGAAGCGGACGCCCAGGCGCACGGGGTCTCCGGGAAGGGTCAAGAGAGGGGGACGGCACGGCCGCCGTGGACACCGTCCTGCAGCAATGGCCCCAGGGGGCCCGATCGATCGCGCCCGGGAGGACGGGAGAGCGCCGGCTCAGGCGCCGCGGGTGGCCGCGCCCGCCGACCGGAGGCGCAGCTCGAAGCGTGCCCCGCCCTCGGGCCGGTTCGCGACCTGGATCTGGCCCCGGTACTTGGTGAGGATGCGGTAGACGACGTTGAGGCCGAGGCCCGTGCCCTGGCCGGGGGGCTTGGTCGTGTAGAAGGGGTCGAAGACCACGTCGATCTTCTCTTCGGGAATGCCGGGCCCGTCGTCCTCGACCGTCACCACCACCGCGTCCCCGGCGGCCGCCGCCACCACACCGACCTGGCCCGTGCCCCCTGCGTGGCGGATGGCCTCGGCGGCGTTCTTGATCAGGTTGACGAAGACCTGCTGGAGCTCGATGGCGCCGGCCACGACCAGCAGCCCGGCGGGCGCCTCGACGGCGAAGTCGACCCCCTCGACGGGCGCCGAGCGCTGGACCAGCCGCACCGCGTCCTCGATGCAGCGCCCGAGATCGGCGGTCTGGTGGAACTCGGCCCCCTCGGCCCGGGAGTAGCGAGAGAGCTCCTGGACGATCTCGCGGATGCCCTCGCAGTACTCGACGATCTCGCGGGCATGGGCCTGGGCCACGTCCAGCTCGGTCTCGTCGACGATGGCCTCGGCCAGGCCGAGGATGCCGAAGAGCGGACTCGAGACCTCGTGGGCGACGCCCGCCGCCAGGGTGCCGATGCCGGCGAGCTTCTCGGACTGGATGAGCTCGCTGCGGAGCTGGCGTGCCTCGGCCAGGGCCGTCTCGAGCTCGGCGTTGCGCCGGCGCAGATCCGCCACCAGGCCCAGGTTCTCGGCCCGCATCCGGCGCTTCTCGATGGCCCGCCGCACCTTGGCCCGGATGTCGAAGACGTTGTCGAGGGGCTTGCGCACGTAGTCAAAGGCGCCGAGCTCGACCGCGGCGATGGCCGTGTCGAGGCTGGCGTAGCCCGTGATGAGGATGACCTCGCTGAGGGGATCCTGGGCCTTTGCCAGCCGCAGCAGATCCATGCCGCTCAGATCGGGCAGGTTCTTGTCGGTGATCAGCACATCGCAGCCCTGGGCCGCGATGACCCGCTCGGCCTCGCGCCCGGTGGCCACGGCCGTCAGCCGGTAGGGCTCGTCCTCGAAGACCGCCTGGAGGATCTGCAGGATGACGGGCTCGTCGTCGACGAGCAGCAGGTGGGGCGGCGCCCCACCCTCGGGAGGGGCAGCCGGGCCCTCGGTGTCTCGAAATGCCACACATCCCTCCCACAGACCGCTGACCGGCCTCCGGCAGACCCCACGCCCCCGCGCCCGGCCCAGAGGGCGGAGCCGCGGGGGGAGCAGCCCCCATGAAGACAGCGACCAGGCGGTCATCTTGCGCGAGGACAGGGGCCGCACGCCCACCCCTCACACACCAGATGGCAGCGTAGCACGGAGCCCGCCGCGCGCGCCGCTGGACCGGGCCGGGCCGCCCCCGCCGGCAGCCCCGCGGCCCCCGCGTTGACAGCGCCGGCATCTCGGCTAAATGCGCGCCGCCTCCCCGACCGATAAGCTCTCTGACCGGACCGCTTGCGGCCCGGGGGCCCGGCGCCCGGCTCGTGCGGCGGTCCCTGAACCTGCGCCCTGCTGTCGCGTCCCGCTCGGGTGCCGCGTGGCGGGCCCCGTCCGCTCCCTCCTGGCCCCCTCCCCTCCCGGAGTCTCCCCATGCGCCTTCCTCGCCTCCTGCTCGCCGGCACCGTCCTGGCGACCGCGTGTGGGCCCAAGGACGGCAGCCAGAGCCGCGAGGCCGGTGTGCTCTCCGAGCGCCCCACGGCCGACGGCCTGACCGAGCAGCAGGTCGACCTCAACGGGGACGGCGTGGCCGACGTCTACAACTTCTACCAGGAGCGCACCGAGGGCCCCCGCCAGATCGTGCGCAAGGAGCTCGACCTCAACTGGGACGCCCGCATCGACGTGCGCACCTGGTTCGATGCGACGGGCGCCATCGAGAAGGAAGAGATGGACGGCGACTTCGACGGCCGGGTCGACTGGGTGGACCACTACCAGGGCGGCGTGCGGGTGATGTCGGAGGTCGACTCCGACTACAACGGCACCTTCGACCTGTACAAGTCCTTCGAGAAGGGCAAGGTCCGCCGCAAGGAGCGCGACACCGACGGTGACGGTAAGCTCGACCTCTGGGAGTACTTCGACACCGAAGGAAACGTGGTGAAGGTCGGCCGCGACATCGACGGCGACGGCGAGATGGACGTCCGCGAGGACTGAGCCAGCGCCCGCCCCCCGAGCCAAGCTCCCCCCTTTCATTGACAAGTCCCACGCGCACCCATACTTGGGCGCGCCTGCAACCTCCTGACTGAGAGATTCCCATGGCCAGCAACACCCAGGAGACCCGGTTCAAGCGTCGCCTTCGCCGCAAGAACATGGGCAAGGAGCGCAAGCGTCGTCTCCGCATCGACGGCACGACCCCCGCGTTCCCGATCCACACCCCCGAGGCTGACGCCAACGCCCCCGCCCAGGCCGCCAAGTCCGCGGACTGAGCTTCGGCAGCGTCACCCCCGCGCCCGCGCCACCCCGGTGAGCGCGGGCGCGGCGCGTCTTGGGCACCCGGGCGCCGGCGGGGTCTCGTCCGCCGGCGCGGCCCCCCCTGTGCTCAGCGGCGGCCGGCCTTGCGGGCGGCCCCGAGCTCGGTCGCACAGCGGGCGATCAGGGCCTCCATCACGAGGCGGCCGTTGACGTTCGCGTCGAGGTGGGAGCGGGCCTGGTCGATGGCGGCCCCGACCCGACCGAGGCCCGACTCGTCGAGGACCTCCGCCCAGGCGTCGACGACCCCCGGCCGATCCGGGTTGTAGCGGGGCGCGGCCCCGGTGCTGCGGCGCCGCCAGCAGTCCTGGAGCAGCCGGTCCAGGGCGTCGAGCTGGAGGTCGACCCGCGGCCGCCACCTGGCGCGGTCGCCCTTGGCCAGCGCCTCGGCGTGGAGATCGGAAG
>CAXQUZ010000752.1:0-17202 GCA_964226865.1 Myxococcota bacterium
CCGAGATCTACACGTCTTAAGACACTCTTTCCCTAACGACGCTCTTCCGATCTATCGCCCTGCACGGCCGGGGCGACAAGCCCGAGGCCTTCCAGCGCATGCTCGCCCACCTCTCCGACCGGGTGAACCTCCACCTGCCCGCCGGGCTGCTGCCCCAGGGCGGCGGCCACTCCTGGTTCGACGGCCGGGCCGCCGCGGACGACGCCGAGCTGGGCGCCGGGGTGGGCGCCGCGGCCGACCGCATCGCCCGCTACATCGAGGCCGTGCGCCGGCCGGGCCAGCCCGTCGTGGTCACCGGCTTCTCCCAGGGCGGCATGCTCAGCTTCACCCTCGCCGTCCGCCACCCGGCCCAGGTCGACCTCGCCCTGCCGCTGGGGGGCTTTCTCCCCGCGTCGCTCCGGCCCGCCGGGGGCCCGGGCCCCGACACGCCCCCCGTGCGGGCCCTCCACGGCGCCGACGACACCCGCATCCCGACCGCCTGGGCCGAAGAGACCGTGCGCCGGCTCGCGGCCGCCGGCTTCGACGCCACCCTCGAGACCTTCCCGGGGGTGGGCCACGGGGTGTCGCCGCCGATGCGGGCCACCCTCGACGCGGCCCTGCTGGCGGCGGGCAAACCCGCAGAAAAGACGCCACCAGAATAGCTCGTGCTGGGACGTTCTCGGGAAACATGGGAACATCTTGGACCGGGGGCTAACCGACCGCCGCCTGCGACGTACCGCCCGACAGAACGCCCCCACAGCCCGTGGGGGTGCCCCGTCCGGAGCGTCCCATGTCGCCGCGTCTGCTCGCCATCGCCCTGCCCGCCCTCGCCCTCGCCTGTGCCCCCGCCGACAAGGGGGACACGGGCAGCCCGGCCACCGACACCACCGACGGCACCGATGGCTCCGACGGCTCCGACGGCTCCGACGGCTCCGATGGCTCCGACGGCTCCGACGGCTCCGACGGCTCCGACGGCTCCGACGGCACCGAGGGCTCTGACGGGGGGGACGGCGCCGACGGGGAGGCCGTGCGCTTCGGCCTGACGCTGCGCAATGTGTCGGTGCCCACGCCCTTCTCCCAGGCCGCCACCTTCTCCGTGCCCGACGGCGAGACCGCGGCCGGCCCCCTCGCCCCCGGCGCCGCCTACACCCTGCGCTTCCCCGCCGCCCCCGGGGCGCGGCTCGGCTTCGCCACGATGTTCGTCCAGAGCAACGACCTCTTCTACGCGCCGGATCCTGCGGGCCTCGCCCTCTTCGACGCCGACGGCCAGCCCCTCGTGGGCGACCGCACCGCCGAGATCCACCTCTGGGACGCCGGCACCGAGGCCGACGAGGCGCTCTTCGAGGGCACGGCCCAGGCTCCCCGCCAGTCGGGCCCCGACATGGGCGCGCCCGACCCCGACAACCGGGTGCGCCGGGCGAGCGCGGCCCCGGCCGTGGACGAGACCATCGCCGTCCGCCTCGACCACGACGGCGAGGCCTTCACCCTGACCATCGAGAACATCGCCGACGACCACTGGGCCGGGCCCCTGCTGCTGGCCCCCGGGGTGGCCGCCGTGCACGGGGCCGAGGGCATGCTCTTCGCCGCCGACGCGCCGGCCTCGCCCGGCCTCGAGATGCTCGCCGAAGACGGCGACCCCAGCGGCATCCTCGCCGAGGTCGAGGCCGAGACCGGCCTCTGGAGCCCCCTCGCGCCGGGGGCCTGGGTCGTCCACACCGGCCCCAGCCCCCTCTTCACCGCCGACAGCCCCGCCAGCCCCGGCCTCGAGATGCTCGCCGAGGACGGCGACCCCAGCGGCATGCTCGCCGAGCTGGAGGCCATGGGCCTCTCCGCGGGCGTCTTCACCACCCCCGACGGGGCCACCGCGCCCGGGCCGCTGCTGCCGGGCCAGAGCATCGGCTTCACGGTCGAGGCCCGCCCGGGTGCGTCGCTGTCGCTGGCCACCATGCTCGTCTTCTCGAACGACCTCTTCCTGGCCCCCGACGCCGACGGCATCGCCCTCTTCGACGGCGACACCCCCCGGTCGGCCACGGTCAGCTCGCGGCTGGTGCTCTGGGACGCGGGCACCGAGGCCAACCAGGCCCCCGGGGCCGGCCTCGACCAGGCCCCGTGGCAGGCCGGTCCCGACACGGGCGCCGCCGACCCGGACGACCGGGTGCGGCCGGTCGACGACGGCTTCGCCTACCCGGGCGTCGAGCTGCTGGTGGAGCTGGAGCTGGCGCCGCTGGACTGACCCGGCGGCGCCCGGGCTCACTCGACGAAGAGCAGCTTCACCGCCGCCACGTTGACGTCATTCGAGGGCCCGGGACCGCCCCCGCGACCGGCGACATAGCTCTCGTAGTGGGCCAGGTGGCTCATGTTCCAGCCGTCGGTGAGCACGACCGACACGGGGCTGCCCGCCGCCAGGTCCACCGCGAGGAAGCTCGAGCCCGACCACCGGTCCCAGGTGCCGAGCTGGGGCATCACGATGGCCCCCTCGGCAAGCACCGTCCCGCCGGCGTCGACGACCGTGGCCCACTTGACCGCGGCCGTGATGCCCGTGTCGATGGGCCCCGCGCCGTTGCCATACTCGACCTGGACGAGGTGGCGGCCGCTGTGGGCCGGGGTGAAGGCGGCGGTGATCCGGTGGTCCGGGGCGCCCCAGCTGCCGATGTGGGGGCGGCCGTGGTCGGTGGCCCACAGCCCCCCCTCGGCGACGAGGGCGTCGGCGGCCACCGTCTGGATGCGGCCGCTGTCGTCGCCCCACCAGCAGGCGGCCGCCGAGGGCAGCGAGGGCCAGAGCCGCCGGCCGACGACCGTGTAGCAGCCCGTCGCGCCGGCACGGGGGGCCGGGTCGCTCCAGTCCGCCCCGACGCCGGCGGCGACCAGCGCACCGTCCCGGTAGACGTCGAAGCTCGCCTCGGCCTCGCCGCTGATGGCCAGGGACACGGCGTCGCCGCTGCCGCTCAGCGCCACGGTCGGCACCTGGGCGCCGAAGAGCTGCAGCCAGTCGCTGGGGTCGAAGCCCTCCATCGCGCCGGGGGCCAGGGCCTCCTCGCCGAGGGTCAGGGTGGTGTCGCCGAGCTGGAGGGTGGCGCCCGGCTGGAACCACTCGCCCTCGGGAAGCACCGGATCCCCCACCATCACGCCATCCTCGGCATCGAGGCCGAAGACCCCGTGGGCCACGGCCCCGAGGAAGCCGGCGACGCTCCAGAGCTGGCGGGGCGAGTTGACCACGGGGCCGCTGGTCTCGCCCTCGTCCACCCAGTTCTGGCCGGTCGCCAGCTCGAAGTTCTCCATGTGGGAGAGGTTCAGCGCCGCCCCCCGCACGAGCGAGTCGAGGCCGGCCGAGAAGACGGCGCCGTTGTCGGCGGCCCGGGCCGCCAGCACGCTGTAGGCCGTGACAAAGGGCCAGATGCCGCGGTTGTGGTAGATGGGGGTGAGCTGCTGCTGGGGCCAGATGACGGCCGGGCCGTGGGGGCCCACGGGGTAGGCGGCGAGGGCCTCGGGGTGGGTGCCGAGGTCGAGCACGGCGAGGCTGGTGGCGAGCAGGTCCTGGCGCTCGACAGCCTGGGGCGCGAGGGGGCCGCCAGCGTAGGAGCGGTAGGCGGTGCCGTCCCAGAAGGCGCGGTCGATGGCCGTCGCGAGCGCCGCGGCGCCGTGGTCCTCGCCCGTGAGGGTCTCGAGGGCGCGCAGCAGGTAGAGGTGGTCGAGGTTGGTGCTGAGCGACTTGGTCATCGCGATCTGGACGGGATCGTCGGCGGTCCAGCCCGGGTAGCTCTGCTCGCGCCAGTCGAGGAAGCTGGTCTCGCCGCGGTAGAGGCCGTCGGCGGCGTCGAAGGCGTAGCGGCGGTCGGTGGCGGCGGTGTTCTCCATCGCCTCGATGGCCGCCGCCCGCAGCTCGGGGTGGTCGGTGTAGCGGAGCACGGCCATGGCGCCCCGGGCCCAGGCCACCCGGTCGGTCGAGACGGGCCAGCTGCCGCCCGTGCCCGTGTCTTGCACGATCTGCAGCCCGCCGCCGTCCTTCTCGGCCGAGAGCTTGAACAGCAGGGAGCTGGCCGCCCGGTCGGGATCCAGCCAGGCGAGGCCCAGCTCGGTGGCGTAGGCGATGTCGCGGGTCCAGACCCAGGACCAGAGCGCCCCGGTCTGGTAGCAGTCGCAGGCCACCGGCGCGGCGAAGGCACCGTCCGAGATCTCCGAGACCGCGTTGAGGCGGGCATCGTCGACGGCCATGGCGAAGAGGGCGTCGGTGAGCAGCACGCCCGAGCGCAGCAGGGGGTCGCCGGGCTGCTCCTGGACGGTGCGGTCGCCGGGGGCCCCGTCCCGCAGGGGGTGGGTGGTCGTGAGGGCGTAGCTGCGCAGGCCCGTGCTGGGGTCTTCGGTGATGTCGACCGTCACGGTGTCTTCGCCGAAGTCCCACCGGCCGCTGAGGCCCGGGTCGCCCCCGTCGCTGCCGTCGCTGCCGTCGGCCCCGTCGCTGCCGTCGGCCCCGTCGCTGCCGTCCATGCCGTCCGCGCCGTCGCCGCCGTCCACGCCCTCCGTGCCGTCGGCTCCCGCCGCCTCCGACGGGGCCGCGGTGTCGGTGGCCTTGCCACCACAGGCGAAGAGCAGGCTCGTGAGCAAGAGGGCGCGCATCGGACTCTCCGGGAGGGGCCAGGGGCGACCTATCCCTCCCGGCGCGCGCATGGGGGGCCTGCGGCGGCGCCGCTCAGAAGCGCAGCTGGGTGACGAGGTGGGCGCCGGTGACCGCCGGGTCGACCTCACCGCCCATGCCGACCACGGCCCGGGCGATGATCATGGCGTGGCTGTCGTGGAGGTAGACCGACAGCCCCGGCTCGGCCGTGACGGGGGCCGCCCAGGGCATCGGCGCGAGCGCCACGGCCGCGTCGGCGAGCATGTTGGCGCGCACCGAGGCCCGCAGCCGCTCGCCCAGCATCTGGCCCACCAGCGCGCTGGCGCCCCAGCTCGTGGCGCCGTCGAGCCAGGCGTTCATCACCTCGGCATAGGCCGTGAAGCCCCCGGCCTCGAAGGCCACGTCGGCCGCCACCACCGTGCGGGGCAGGGTCGTGTCGTCGGCCTGGGCGATGGGCTGCTGCATGAGCCCGGCGGCGAGGGTCAGCCCGGGCTTGCCGGCCGCCTTCTTGCCCAGGCTGCCGAGCTCGCCCGGTCCGGTCTTGCCCATGGGGGTGACGGCGGCGCGGGCGATGACCGTCGGGGGGTGGATGCCCGGGGCCTCGATGGGCTCGCCGTAGGCGCCCACGATGGTCTGGACCTTGCCCCCCGCCAGGGCGCTCGTCAGGGTCGCACCCACCCGGCGCCCGGGGGCGAAGAGGGTGTTGTTGACGCTGCGCTCGGGCATCTGCATGAGCGGCAGGGGCGCGATCCAGGCCCGGGTGAAGGGCACGATGTGCTGGCCGAGGGTCCAGGTCGAGGACTTGCCCATGGCGAGGTCGACCCGGGCGTCGAGCAGCCGCACACCGCCGATGAACTCGGTCTGGACCATGGCGCGCATGCGGTGGTCGGGGGTCTGGAAGATGCCCATGGGGCGCACGTTGCGCATCGAGATGTCGCCGTCCCAGGGATGCTCGGCGCCCGGGCTGAGATCGTGGGCGAGGCCCATGCCCGCACGGGCCATGAGGTGGCCCTCGAACACGGGCTTGTCGGGGTTCGGCCCCCACTGCACACCGTCCCAGGGGCCGCCGGCGTGGGCGGCAGCGGGGAAGAGCAGGGCGGCCGCGGCACAGGCGGCGGGACGAAGGCGGCGGGCGGACGGGGACATGGGGGGCTCACACGGGCTCATGGCAGGGTGGCGGGGCCAGAGGAAACCCAGGTCGTGCGCCAGACGCCAGCAGTGGACAAGAGGGCCGACCCACGCAGGGGCGGCCGGGGGCTGCGCCGGGCCAATAGCCAGACCGGCCCGCGTCTCCACAAAAAACCCGGGGCGACCCGCCGCAGATCAGCCGGGGCCGCCGTCGCCCACGAGCCCGGCCAGGGCGCGCACGGTGGCCGCGTCCGTGCCGCAGCAGCCCCCGAGAATGGTCGCCCCCGCGGCATGCCAGCCCTGGGCCAGCCGCGCGTGGGCCGCGGCGCCCTGCCCCCAGCCGAGCCCGTCCCCGGGGGCGCCGGCGTTCGCATAGATGCCCACGGGCACGCCGAGCTCCGCGACCGCCGCCCGCAGCGGGCCGAGCCACCGGTGGGCGCTGCGGGCCGGCAGGCAGTTGACCAGCACGGCCGCCGCCCCCGCCTCCGCCGCCGCCCGCGCCCCGGCCGCCAGCGCGGCAGGGGAGAGCAGGTCGCCCCGGTAGCCCGGGGTGAAGCTCGCCCAGGTCGGCCGCCCGGTCGCCACCGCCGCCCGCACCGCCGCCAGACCCTCGGCCACACAGGCGAAGGTCTCGCAGAGCAGCAGGTCGCAGCCCTCGTCGACCAGGGCCCCGGCCAGGGCGGCATGCTCCCGGGCGGCGACCCGGGGCGGCGGCGCCAGCTCGGGCCGCCAGCAGTCCTCGAGGGGAGCGATGCTGCCGGCGAGCCGGGCCCCCTCCGGCAGGGCCTCCCGGGCGAGCGCCACGGCCGTGTGGACCAGGGGACGCCAGTCGGCCCCGGCGGCCCGCCGGGTGGTGCGGAAGGTGGCCGCCGTGTGGACCGTGGCGCCGGCGGCGGCGTAGGACCGGTGCACAGCGGCGACGGCGTCGGGGTGGTCGCGGAGGGCGGCGGCGCTCCACAGGGGCGGGGGCAACACCAGCCCCCGGGCCTCGAGGGCCGTGCCCATGGGGCCATCGAGAATGGTCAGTGCTGGGCCATTCTCGATGGGCTCAGCCCGACCGCCCACCCGCTCAGTACTCGAGCGCGGGCGCGAGCTCGGCGGCCTGCTCGATCCAGCCGGCCACCATGCCCTCGGAGGGGTTCGTCTGGCAGATGTTCCGCTCGCCGTTGATGGCGACCATCTTCTCGCGCAGGTTGGCGGCGTTGCGCCGGCGCCGCTCCTTGATGGTGTCGACCCCGGCGACGTTGAGCAGCTCGGCGTACTGGCCGCCCACCCCCTTGAGGCGCATCAGGTCGGCGCGGTTGGCCCAGGTCAGCACCAGGTCGGGCCGGATCTCGGCGCCCTCGGCGATGGCCTTGCGGCCGGCCGGGGTGCGCGCCTTCTCGAGCAGGTCGTCGGTGGTGCGGATGCCGACGGTGCCGAGCTTCTCTTCGAACTTGGGGCCGATGCCCTCGATGTCGCTGATGTCGTAGGCCACGGTGCACTCCAGGGGAAGGGGGAGGGTCTCACTGCAGAACCGCCCCGGACCTAACGCCGGCGGGACCGCCCGCACCCTGACAGGGCCCGTACAGCCCCACTCTGGCGCGCGGCGGCCGGGCACGGCCCACCCCACCTCTCTCGGCCCCCCAAGAGCGGCCGGCAAGGGCCCTCGCCAGCCAGCCTGACCTGTCGCAGGACGGCTCCAGTCGGCACTGGCCAGGCCCCCCCGGGGGGATGACCTTGCCTCCTCGGGCCCCGCCCTCCCCCCTGCGCCCGGGCCCCCCACCTCCCCCAGCCAGCCCCGGAGACCCCGATGTCCGCAAGCCCCTCGATCGACCGCTCCGCCGAAGCGCTGCTCAACGGCAAGCACCTCGTGCGCGACTGGATGTCGAACACGGTCGTGTCGGCCAACCTCAACGACGGCCTCCACCAGACCCGCGAGCGCATGATGGAGCGCGACATCCGCCACATGCCCGTCCTCGACGACATGGAGCAGCTCGTCGGCATCATCAGCGACCGCGACATCCGCCGCCCCGACACCCTCGACGTGGGCGGTGTCTCGGAGGCCTTCCGCATCGACAACACCACCAAGGTGCACGAGGTCATGACCGCCCCGGCGGCCCACGTGAACCCGAGCACCCCCCTCCAGTCCGCCCTCACCCTCATCGGTGCCCGGGGCTTCGGCGCCGTGCCCGTGGTCGACGAAGACCTCCGTGTGGTCGGCATGCTGAGCGCCTGGGACCTGCTGCGCGCCTTCCGGGCCTGCCTGGCCTGAGGCCTGCCCCCGCCCGGTGACCGCCGCCCCCCGGGGCCCCGGCACCGGGCGGAACCGGGCGCCCCTCGATACCGGGGGGCATGCCCGATGCCCTCGCCGCCCTCGTCGTCCCGCTGCTGGCCACCCCGGCCTCCACCGCCGCCTTCCTCGACGCCCTGCGCGCCGCCGACCAGGCCGCCCGCAGCACGGCCGAGACCGCCGACGACGACCAGCTCTCGGCCGTGGGCACCGCCGTCGTGCGCCGTCTCTTCGACGAGGCCCCCGGCTGGCCCTCGGCCGCCCGCACCGGCGCCGGCGGCCCCGACACGGTCTGGCTGCTGGTGCAACACAGCCACGACCTCTCGCTGATGGTCGAGGCGGTCGACCGGGCCCCGGCCGCGGTCGCAGCGGGCGCCCTCTCGCCGGCGAAGATGGCCGTGCTCAGCGACCGGGTCGCCATCTTCCAGCTCCAGCCCCAGACCTGGGGCTCCCAGTTCGCCGAGGTGGACGGGGTGCTGCGGCCCCTGCCCCTCGCGGATCCGGCCGGCGTCGACGACCGCCGGGCCGCCGTGGGGCTGCCGCCGCTGGCCGACTACGCCGCGAGCCTCGCCGACGGCGCGCCCCACAGCACCACCCCCGCCACGGCCGTGCCCCCGGCCATCCGGGGCCTCATCTGCCAGAACGTCGGGGGCCCGGCATGCGGGAGCTGAAGCCGCCAGCACGGCCCCTCGAGCCCGACGGCGCCACCCTGCGCGACTGGCTCGGCCAGACCGGCCGCAAGCTCGGCGCCTTCCTCGACGGCCTCCCCGACCAGCCCGCCGCCCAGCTCACCGGCAGCCGCCGCATCGCCCAGGTCTTCGCGGGCCCGGCCCCCGAGGCGGGCACCCCCCTGCGCCGGCTGCTCTCGCTGCTGGTCGACCGGGTCGCGCCCGTGGCCCTCAACACGGCCCACCCCGGCTACCTCGGCTTCATCCCCGGCGGCGGGCTGCCCCAGAGCGCCCTGGCCGACCTGATCACGGGGGTGCTCAACCGCTACACGGGGCTCTGGATGCCGGCCCCGGGGCTGGTCCAGCTCGAGATCCAGGCCATCCGCTGGCTCTGCACCGCCGTCGGCTACCCCGAAGACGACCGCTGCGGCGGCATCCTCACGAGCGGCGGCTCGCTGGCCAACCTGGGGGCCCTCGTGGCCGCCCGGGAGCACCACCTCGGCGAGAACTTCGGCGACGGCGTCGTCTTCGTGAGCGCCCAGACCCACCACTCGGTGGCCAAGGCGGCCCGGGTGGTCGGGCTGCGGAGGGACCAGCTCGTCCCAGTGGCCTGCCGGCCCGACTTCACGATGGATCCGGCGGCCCTCTCGGCGGCCGTCGCCGCGGCCCGTCAGGCGGGGCAGCGCCCCTTTCTCGTGGTGGCCAGCGCCGGCAGCACGGCCACGGGCGCCGTGGATCCCCTCGCGGCCATCGCCGATCGCTGCGCAGCGGCGGGCCTCTGGCTCCACGTGGACGGCGCCTACGGGGGCTGCTTCGCCCTCACCGACCGGGGCCGGGCCGCCCTCGCCGGCCTCGCCCGGGCCGACTCGATCACCCTCGACCCCCACAAGGGGCTGTTCCTGCCCTATGGCACCGGGGCGCTGCTCGTCCGGGAGCGGGCGCGGCTGCGGGCGGCCTTCACCGAGGGGGCCAGCTACCTGCCCGCGGGCTCGGAGGACGCCGACCACTGGGACTTTGCCGACCTCGGCCCCGAGCTCTCGCGGCCGCCCCGGGGGCTGCGGCTCTGGCTGCCCATCCAGCTCCACGGCCTGGGGGCCTTCCGGGCCGCCCTCGACGAGAAGCTCGACCTCGCCCGGTCCGCCGCCGAGGCCCTCTGTGCCCTCGACCACGTCGTTCTCGTCAGTCCGCCCACCCTGTCGCTCTTCACCCTGCAGGGGCGGCCCCCTGGCGTGGCCGGGCCGGCCCTCGACGCCCACCAGCGCCGCATCCTGCGCGACACCAACCAGCGCGGGCGGGTCTTCCTCACGGGCGCCACCGTCGGCCCGCCCGGCCCCGCCCGCTTCGTCATCCGGGTCTGCGTGCTCAGCTTCCGCACCCACCAGGCCCAGATCGACGCCCTGGTCGCCGACCTCGGCGCGGCCATCGCGACCCAGACCGCGGCCCCGGGGGCTCAGGCGGGCACGGGCCGGGGCACGACATCCGCGGGCGCCAGCGGTCCCTCGCGCCGCAGCAGCCAGTAGTCCGGAAGCGGCAGCAGCAGCCCCGCCACCTTGAAGACCTCCCAGCCCAGCAGCAGCGAGGCGTCGCCCGGGTTCACCGCCACGAGGGGGCAGAAGCCGCTGTTGGCCGGGAAGTCGAGGGCGGAATTGCCCGCGACGCCGTAGTCGAGGTAGCTGCCGCCCTGCCAGCCCCGGGGGAAGCGCAGGCCGGCGGCGGGCCGCAGCTCGTAGTGGCCGAAGCTGCGGGGGCGGCCCTGGCGATCGCGCAGCGGCGGCGGCGGCGTGTCCCAGCCCACCTGGGCGACGCGCACGTTCCAGCCCCGCACGACCCCGGTGGCCGGGTCGCGGTGGAAGGTCTTGCGGAAGGAGCGCCAGGCCAGCTTGTGGAACAGGGCCGGCATGCTCAGATCGACGCCGGTGTAGCTCGTGTCGGCGACCGCATCCGGGTCGACCGGGTGGCCCTGGTCGATGATGGCATGCAGCTCGGCCCGCGACATCTGGAGCAGGTCATCGACGGTGATCACAGCGGGCTCCCAGCGGCCGGGGCCGGGTCTTGCCGGCCGAGCCAGTCTTCGAGGATGACGGCGGCCGCGGCCTGGTCGATGACGTGCTTCTGGCGGCGGCTGTCCATGCCGCCCGCGTGGAGCCGCCGGCTGGCCTCGACCGTCGAGAAGCGCTCGTCTTGGTAGTCGACGGCGAAGCCCCGGGCCGCCACCGCCTCGCCGACCTGGCGGGCCAGCTTTGCGCTGCGCCCCTCGGTGCCGTCGAGCTCATAGGGCAGCCCCACCACCACCGTCTCGACCCGGCCCCAGCTCGCGAAGATGTCGCAGAGGGCGGGCACGTCGAGCTTGAGGCCCCGGCGGCGCAGGGTGTGCTGGGGGTGGGCGAGGCGGGTGCCGACGGCGCAGCGGGCGATGCCCACGGTCTTCGTGCCCACGTCGAGGGCGGCGATGTAGCGGGGGGATCCGATCATTCTTCGCTCGCAGGGTCGGCGGCGGGCGCGGGGGGCGGCCCGGCGATGGGGAGGCCCGGGGCATCGAGGCCGGGCAGGGCGGCGACCGCGTCTTCCCACCAGGGCAGCTGGCGGTAGAGGGCGGCCTGGTCTTCAAAGAGCGGGCAGGTGACGTCGAGGGCGCCGCCGTCGGGCAGGGTCAGCTGCATCGACCAGGCGTGGAGGCCGAGGCGGTCGACGCCGTGGTTGTCGCGCCACCAGCGGTTGATGCGCGAGTCGCCGTGCTCGGCGTCCTTGATGATGGGGTGGTGGAGGTCGCGCACGTGGCGGCGCACCTGGTGGTAGCGGCCCGTGTGGGGGCGCACCTGGAGCAGCGAGCACCGGGGCTCGTGGCTGCGGCCCAGGCACCAGACCGTCGAGTGGGCCTCCTTGAGGATGCCGTTGTCGTCCTTCATCGGCGTCTCGACCTCGACCCTGCCCTCGCCGAAGTAGTGGCCGCGGACGAAGGCGAGGTAGGTCTTCCGCCCCTCGCCGAGGGCCTTCTGGAGCGGGCCCGTCCAGTCGCGCTGGATGGCGAAGAGCAGGCAGCCCGAGGCCGCGCGGTCGAGGCGGTGGACGGGGTAGACCCGGGTGCCGACCAGGTCGCGCACCCGCTGGAGCATGGCGTACTCGTGGGGGTGGGCCCAGTTGCGGTGGGTGATGACCTTGGGCGGCTTGGCGACGACGATCCACTCGGGCGCGCGGGCGAGCACCGTGAGGCCGGGGTTGCGAGGGGGCACGGGAGCTCCGGCTCAGATGGTGCTGGCGAGCGTGAAGAAGGGGATGTAGACGGCGACCACGAAGAAGGCGAGCCCGAGCAGGCCGAGGCCCATGCTGGCGAGGGCGAGCAGCATGCGCAGGGGCCCCCGCACCCAGAGGGCGAGGCCGAGCAGCAACACCTGGACCAGCGCCCAGGCGGCCTGGGGGCCGCGGCCCAGGGCGAGGGCCGTGGGCGCGTCGACGCGGGCGCCGATGTCGCGGAAGACGACCTCGAGCTCGGCGCTCACGAGCACCATGACCAGGCCGCCGAGGAGCAGGGTGAGCAGGGCGAAGGCCCCGGCGCCCATGCCGGCGAGCTGCCAGAGGCGGGCGCGGCCGTCGGGCGCCCCGGGCCCGGCCGGAGCGGGGGCCGGGGACGGAGACGGGGCGCCCGGTGGGGGCGCGGCGGGCGGGGAGGGGGCCAGGGGCGGGAGGGCTATCCGCTCGGGGGCGCCGCCGGGACCGCCGCCGGGACACCGGACCCGTGCGACACTGACCGGGCCGGGCCCCGCCCTGGACCGCCCCCGTCCCCGAGCCCCGATGCCCCGCGCGCCCGCCCGCCGCCGCCCCGCCGTCGTCCTCTTCGGTGTGTTGGTGGGCCTGGGGGCCCTGGCCCAGGCGGGCCGCACGCCCGCGTCCCGGCGTGCCCCGACGCCTCCGCCCGCCGCCGTCCCCCTGGGCTGCCCGTGGCCGGCCTCGGGCGCCCCGCCCGCAGCGGCTGCCCTCGCCCTGGAGGGAGCCACCGGCGGCGCCCGCCTCGTGGGCACCGACGCCGACAGCCTCCGGCTCACCGTCGAGACGCACCGGGGACGGGCCACCCTGCGCACGCGGGACGGCGCGGCCTGGCGGCTGCGGTGGGACGGGGGCCAGTGCACCCTCGAGGCCGGGGGCTGACCACGCCCCAAGATGCTGCAGTGGTGAGCATTCCCACCGCCCGCCCTCTCCCTCAGTCCCCGGCCACCGCACAGGCCGCGGCGGGCGCCGGGCTGCGCTGGCGGACCGTGGCGACCATGGGCGGTCCCAGCGGCGCGGCGGGGTCGGCCGACCGCAGCCGCTGCTCGAGCTCAAGCTCCATCACCCGCTCGCAGTGCAGCACCCCGCGCTGGATCCAGCCCTCGTGCCACTCCCGGCTGGCCTGGACCTGGTGGCGCACCGCCAGCCCCGTCGGGGTGTGCAGGGCCCCCGCCAAGAGGGCCGCGGCCTCGGCCCGGGGCAGGGGCGCGCTGGCCAGCACGGCGTCCGGGTCGCCCAGCACCCAGCCCTGGAGCGCGGGACCGGGCCGCCAGACCAGCCGCGCCCCCTGGGCGTCCTCCTCGACCGTCGTGCCCGCCGCCGGAAACGAGAGCCACTGGGGCGTGCTGGCGGGCCGGGCGACCACGGTGGTCTGGCGGCGGCCGTGCACGGGCCCCGGATCGGGACAGGCCGCCGCCTCCGCCGGGGGCCCCGCTGCCGGAACCCCCGCGAGGGCCACCAGACCGCCGCTTGCGTCGAGGCCGACGGTGTGGGCATGGCCGGGGTCGCGGCGGCCCTCCCAGGCCCAGACCGCCTGGCCCTCGCACTGGCCTGCCGGCACGAAGCGCCCGGGCATGGGCGCCGCACAGTCCGAGCGCCAGAGCGTGAGCCCGTCGGCGGGCAGCTCGGCGTCGACCCAGCGGGTGCAGCTCGGCTCGGGTGGCGGCCGGGGCACGCAGTGGCCGGTGATGCGGGCGTAGGTGATGCGCAGGCCGGGCGCCCCGCAGGCGCCTTCGAGCACGGTGACCGTGTCGTGGGGCGGCAGCCCCGTGGCGTGGGCAGGACCGGCGAGGAGGGCGGCGAGGGGCACAGAGCAGAGCGGGCGGGCAGTCACGGCAGGCCTCCAGGCGGCACCCTCCCCCACGCGCGGCGCCCGGTCGGGCTTACAGGCCCATGGACCGCGCGACCGGGAGGCCCCAGCGGGGGGCGCTCAGAGCTGGTCGGACATGATCTCGAGCACGAGCACCCCGGCGAGGGCCACCGTGCCCATGGCCACCAGCACGAGGGGGTGGCTGCCCGGGGGCCGGTCGTGCGGGTCGATGATCGAGAGGTAGCGCAGGGTGCGGCGCAGGCCGAGGCCCGCGATGCCCGCGCCGGCCGTGATGAAGGCCGCCCCGGTCGCCCGGGAGAGCCAGGGGCTCGGCAGCAGCTCGAGGGCCCGGGAGTGCTCGAGGCCGGCGATGACGAGGAAGAGCGAGAACTTCGCGATGGCCATGCCGAAGGCCATGAAGGCGATCGAGGTGCGGACCCAGGCGAGCAGGGTGCGCTCGTTGGCCATGCGGTCCCGCAGGTCGCTGCCAGAGAAGGGGGGCGGCGTTGTCATGTCTTCGCGGTGGTCATTGCGGCTCCAACGCGGTCCTATCCCAGCCGGGCGCCGGTCCCAGGCCCGGCCTGCCCCATCTCCCGCGGACCTGTCCGCCATCAGGCCCGCCGGCCCGGGCCATCAGCCGAGCGGCTCCAGTCGCCCCTCTGCCAGCGGCACCCCCGCGAGCCGCTCGACCGGGCGCTCTTCCCGGAGCCGGTCGTTGTAGCCCAGCGCCAGGTCGATGCCGAGCCGCAGGTCCTCTGCCAGCTCCTGGAGGTCCGGGTCGACCGACTCCTCCACGAGGATCTGGATGTTGACGGCCAGGGAGGTCAGCGCGTTGTTGAGGTCGTGCCGGAGACTCCGAAACTCCGAGGCCGAGAGAGCCGACGCAACCGGCAGCGAACGGGTGAGGGGGTTGTGGGACATGGGACCTCCGACCTGATTGTGCCAACCTCTTCGGCCTCGCCAGAGAGGTCCTTTGGCGGGACCATCACAGACCGATCCTGCCCAGCAGGAGCCCAAGACGGGCGCTCCACGCCCACAACCCGACAGCCCCCGACCCACCCGCCGCCCTGGGGTACCCGAGTCCCCCCGCGACCGAGAATTTCGCTGCCGCCAGCCCCGGCTCAGCCCCCCTTCCTCGTGCACGCCATCCAAGACACCCATGACCGGTGTGGGCCACCGCCGATCGATCCGCGTGGCGCCCAGACCATGACAGGCCCGCCGGCCCGGGCGCCCCGCCACCTTGCCGGGCCCGGGCCCACCGTGCCAGACTGCCCGCGCCCCGCCCGGCGCCGGAGCCGTCCTGCCCGCCTTCGAAGTCATCGTATTGGTCGCCATTCTCGTGGTGTGCGCCGCCGTCGTGCTCGACACGCTGCGGGTGGGGGCACCGCCGATGCCCTCCGGTGGGGCCGCCCGCCAGACCCTCGTCGCCCTGCTGCCGGAGGCGCCCGGGCTCTGCTGCTGGGAGCTGGGCGCCGGCTTCGGGGGCCTCGCCCTCGCCGTGGCTCGCGCGCGGCCGGGCTGGACGGTGGTCGCCTGGGAGGCCGCCCTCGTGCCCTACGCCCTGCTGCGGCTGCGGGCGGCCCTCGGGGGCCCGACGAACCTCCGGGTCTGCTTCGGCGACGTGCTGGCCCAGCCCCCCGCCGACCGGCCCGGGGTGCCCCCGCCCGACGTCTTCTGCACCTACCTGCTGGGCCCCCAGATGCAGCAGGTGGCGGCCTGGCTCGCCCCCCAGCGCCGCCCGTGGACCCTGCTCAGCATCCACTTCGCCCTGCGGTCCACCCCACCGGTCGGCGCACTCGAGGCCGAGCAGCGCGCCCCCGACCTCCACCGCACCCCCGTGTTCCGCTACCGGGGCCCGTCCCCGTCCCCCGAAGACCCCGAAGACCCCGAAGACTCCGGCGGCCCCGAAGCCCCGGCCCGCCGACAGCCCTTCGAGCAGTAGCGCACCTGGTCCCAGTCCCGCTCCCACTTCTTGCGCCACGAGAAGGGCCGCCCACAGGCCACACACACCTTGCTCGGCAGGTGGGCCTTCTTCACGCCCCGGGGCATCGCGCCGCCCCCCGGGCCCTCACCGGGGCCCCGTCGCGGCGGCACAGACCACCGACAGGGCGCCGAAGCTGAGGCCCTCGCTGGCCCGCCAGTGGCGGAAGAGGTCTTGGATCTGGCGCTGGTCGCGCTTGCCCGTGCCCTTGCCCGTGTAGAGGCCGTGGCGCGCCAGGGTCGCGAGAACATCGCCCGTCAGCAGAAAGGTGTCGCGGCCGAAGCTGCGGAGCACGAGGGGGGCCGACATGCCCCCGAGCTGTTGGCAGCGGCCCGAGAGCGCATGCCAGAGCCCGACCGGGTCGTCGGCGGGCCACCGGGCGAGCCAGGCGGTGGCGCTGCCGTGCTCGGCGGCGAGGGCGCGGAGCACGCCCGCGTTGTGGACCAGGGCCCGCACCTTGCCCGGGTGGCGCACGATGCGGGTGTCTTCGAGCAGTGCGCCGACCTTCTCGGCGTCGTAGGCCGCCACCGTGGCCACGTCGAAGCCGTCGAAGGCCGCGAGGATGCCCGGCCACTTGCGGTCGATCAGCGAGAGCTTGAGGCCCGCCGAGAAGATGCGCCGGGCCATCGTGATGAGCAGGTGGGCATCGGGCTGGGCCGCGAGCTCGGCCGCCGAGCGGGCCACCGGGAAGCGGGCCCGGAGCCGCGCCTCGCTGTGGTGGGAGAGGGCCTCGGCCAGGACGGGCGCGAAGGGGGGCAGGTCGGACACGGGGCCTCCAGCGGGGGCACCAGCACGGCCCCGCCGGCGCCCTATCCCGGCCCCGGGGCGCTGCCGGCCGCGACCGCAGGCGCCGCCCCCAACCCATCGACAACACCCCAGCACACGCCATTCTCCAGACCGAGCTCAGCGAGGAACACAGCTCGGGATGGCCGTCGCCAGGGCCCCGAAGACGAGCAGCGCGGCCCCGATCCAGACCAGGGCGCTGCTGCGGGGCACCAGCCCGGGCGTCGCGGCCCGCAGCGCGGCGTGCTCGGCGGAGAGCACCCGGGGGCCCCCACCGAAGACCAGCCGCCACAGGCCGTCGAGGGCGACGATGGTGCCCAGGGGAGCGAAGGCCAGCAGCGGCAGGCAGGCCACCACGGCCGGCCACCGGGCCCAGGGCGCGAAGGCCCGCAGCCCCCGACCGAGCCGGAGGTGGGCGGCCCCGAGCCCCGCCGCCGTCAGGGCCATGGCCACCCGGGCCACCCCCGCGCCCAGGTTCGCCGGGGGCGCCGCCACCAGCTCGACGACCAGGGCCAGCCCCACGAGCCCCAGCCCGGCCCCCTCGGCCAGGAAGATGCCGCCGAGGGTGCGCAGGCCCGCCTCGGTGCGCAGCAGGGCCGCCCGGCGCTGCACGGCCGCGGTCTCGAGCGAGGCCTGGGGCGGCGCATAGGGCGAGGCGGGATCGGCAGGCACGGGGCACTCCCGCGGGGCCAGGGTGGGCAGATCGGA
>CAXQUZ010000753.1:0-3251 GCA_964226865.1 Myxococcota bacterium
CGGGGCCAGGGCCCGAGCGAGAAGAGGTAGCCGCGCAGCAAGGGGGCGGCCCAGGCGGCCCGTCCGAGCTGGCGGTCACGCCAGGGGGCCGCCAAGCCGAGCGCCACCAGGGCGAGCAGCACGAAGCCGGGCCGGCGGTCGACGGGCAGGGAGCCCAGGTTGTGGAGCGGCCACCACGGCGCCGGGCTGTCCGACATGGCCATGGCCAGGCCCACCTTGCCGCCGGTCCAGGCCGGATCGGGCAGGCCACCGGTGTAGGGCCGGCCGAAGCCGGGCAGGGCCTCGCCCGCGGCGGCCAGCGAGAGCACCGCCGGCGCACAGAGCACCAGACAGGTGGCCACCGCGACCGCGAGGCGGCGGGCGACCGGCCGGGGCCTGCGCCACAGCCCGGCGGCGACGAAGGGCAGGGCGGCGATGCCCAGGAACAGGGCATAGAACCAGTAGCTGAGCGCCGTGAGGGCCGCGAGCAGCCCCGTGGCCACCGGCTGCCAGCGCCCTCCCTCGTCCCGGCCGAGGCGCACCAGCTCGGCGAAGGCCAGCACGAAGAAGGCGAGCATGACCTGGCCCACGCGGCCCTGGCCGAGCTCGGTCGCGACGAAGCTCGCGCACTGGAGCGCCAGCCCGCCGGCGGTCGCCGCCCACCAGGGGGCCCCGGCCACCCGGCACAGGCGCAGCCCGGCCGCCCCGGTGGTGGCCAGGGCCATCAGGCAGCCCAGGTTGTAGCCCCGGGTGGGCCCGATGAGGTGCATGCCCCAGCCGAAGGCCAGCGCGTCGACGAGGTTGTACTGGGCGACGGGCGCCTGGCCGATGGGCAGGAGGTTCCAGGCGCCCGAGAAGGGGTCGAGGCCCCGCAGCAGCGCCTCCCAGGTCCACCACCAGGCCCAGGCCGTGCCCGTCCAGTCGGGCTCCACGCCGCCGCCCACGAGCACGGGCCGGCTGGCGGTCCAGGCGGGCCAGGTCTGGGCCAGGGCCACGGCCGCGCAGAGCGCGAGGGCCAGGGCGGCCGGGCGCCAGCGGCGGGCGGGCAATGGCGGGGGAGGGGACAGGGGCGGCTCGGAGGGCGGGGCCCCCTTCTACCCCGCGGCGGCTCAGAGAAGGTGGCGGGGATCGACGTCGATGCTCGTCCGCACGCCGCCCCGGGCGGGCCCGCGCAGCAGATCCCGGCACCCGCGCAGCCAGCTCCGGAAGGCCCGGGCATCCCCGCGGCCCCGGAGCACCAGCTGGAAGCGCCACCGGCCCACGAGCCGGGCCATCGGGGCGGCGACCGGCCCGAGCACCTCGATGCCGGCGTCGGGCGCCCGGGCGCGCAGGGCCCCGGCGAGGCGGCTGCCGTGGGCCCGGGCCTGGTTCTTGTCGGCCCCCTCGATGCGCACGAGGGCCAGCCGGGTGTGGGGCGGGTAGCTCAGGAGGGACCGCTGGCGCAGCTCCTCGACATAGAAGCCGTCCATCAAGAGCGCGGGATCCGCCCGGGTCTCGCCGCCGGCCGCTGCCTTGGCCGCCTCGCCGAGCAGCCGGAACACGAAGTGGTCGGGGTGGCGGGTCTGGAGCAGCACCCGCCCGGCCACGGCGCCCCGGCCGGCGCGGCCCGCGAGCTGGGTGGCGAGGGCCCAGGTGCGCTCGGCGCTGCGGAAGTCGGGCAGCCCGAGGATGTTGTCGAGGCCGACCACGGCAGCGAGCTGGACGTTGGGGAAGTCGTGGCCCTTGGCGACGAGCTGGGTGCCGACGAGGATGCGGGCCGCCCCCGAGCGGAAGCGCTCGAGGATGCGGGCGTGGCTGCCCCGGCCGGCGGTGGTGTCGGCGTCCATGCGGGCGACGGCCTCGTCGGGAAAGGCGTCCTGGAGGGCCTCAGCGATGCGCTCGGTGCCGAAGCCGATGACGTCCATCACCCCGCCGCAGACCCCGCAGTCCCGGTCGAAGGCCCGGTGGAGCCCGCAGTAGTGGCACATGACGCGGCTGCGGCCCTTGTGCCAGACCATGCGCACCCCGCAGGAGGGGCAGCTGTAGTGGGCGCCGCAGCCCGGGCACTCGACCACCGGGGCGAAGCCGCGCCGGTTGAAGAGCACGATGCACTGGTGGCCGCCGGCGAGGCAGTCGCCCATGGCCGTGACCAGGCGGTCGGAGAGGGGCTGGTCGGGCGGGGCGCCGCGGAGGTCGACCAGCTCGACCTGGGGCACGGGCCGGGGGGTGGCCCGGGCGGGCATGCGCACGAGGGTGTAGCGACCCTGGCGGGCGTTGGCCCAGGTCTCCATGCTCGGGGTGGCCGAGCCCAGGATGACGGGGCACTTGGCGAGGATGCCGCGGACGACCGCCATGTCGCGGGCGCTGTAGCGCACCCCGTCGTCCTGCTTGTAGGACTCGTCGTGCTCCTCGTCGCAGACCAGCAGCCCGAGCTCGGTGAAGGGGGCGAAGAGGGCGCTGCGGGCGCCCACGGCCACGGTGGCCTCGCCCGCGCGGATGCGGCGCCACTCCCGCAGCCGGTCGAGGGCCGTGAGGCCGCTGTGGAGCACGGCCACCGCGCCCCCGAAGCGGCCCCGAAAGCGGGCCACGAGCTGGGGGGTCAGCGCGATCTCGGGCACGAGCACCAGCACCTGGCGCCCCGAGGCGAGGGTGCGGGCGGCCGCCTGGAGGTAGACCTCGGTCTTGCCGGCGCCGGTCACGCCGTGGAGCAGGATGGTGCCGCCGCCGTCCGCGTCGACCTGGGCGATGGTGTCGAGGGCGGCCTGCTGCATGGCATTGGGGGGCGGCGGGGTCGTGCGCGGTGCGCCGTCCACCCCGGCGACCTCGGCGGCCCGGCGGTCTTCCTGGGTGCCCCGGACGACGAGGCCCTTGTCTTCGAGCCGCCGCACGGCGCTGGTCGCGCCCGGTCCCTCCCGGTTCACCAGGGTCGGCAGATCGATGGTGCCGCCCGCCTCGACCAGGGCGGCGAGCACCCCGCGCAGGCGCGCCCCGCCCGTCATGACGAGCTGCTCGGGGGGCATGGCCAGCGAGACCGTCTTGACCTGGGCCCCGGGGCCGCCCGCGTCCTCCTGGGTGGCGACCACCAGCTCCTTGCGCCGGAGCTGATCGAGGGCCCGCTTGACCGCGTCCTCCTCGAGCTCGTCCATCAGGGTGCGCGCGAGCCCTCCGGCGGTGCGCCCCGGCCGCGAGACCACCTCGCGCAGCACCTGGAGGGCCGGGCCGGCGGCGAGGGTCTCCTGGGCCAGGGCGTCGAGGCCGGCGTCGGTGGGCCGGAAGACCGTGCGCGAGCGGGC
>CAXQUZ010000754.1:0-3440 GCA_964226865.1 Myxococcota bacterium
CGCCCACCACCGGCTGGTGCTCCTGCCCGGGGCCGCCCCCGGTCCGGTCGCGGCGGCCGAGCTCGAGGCGGCGGTGCCCGGGCTGGCCGTCCACACCCTGCCCGCCGGCGAGGACGCGACCGCGACCGCCACCGCGGCCGACCCGTCGCCCGGGGCGCTGCTCGCCTGCTGCACGACCCCGGCCGACCGGCTGCTGGTGCTGGCGGGGCCGGGCCGGGTGCCGGGGCTGCTGCGGGCCCTGCGAGAGAGCGAGGCGCTGCGCGACCGCACCATCGCGGTGGTCTCGCTCGGCGGCCCCGTGGCCCGCGACGCCGCGGACGCGGCCTGGCTGGCGGCCGAGTTCCGCCACGATCGCATGGAGCCCGAGCTGCAGCGCACGACGGGCTTCCTCGCGATCATCGACGCCGATCCCGCCGACCCCCTGGCCGCCGACTGGGCGGGGGCGCGCTTCCCGGATCCGCCCCTGCGCGACGGCGAGCGGGCCACCATCGCGGCGGTCGACCTGGGGCCCCTCCCGCTCGCAGCCCAGCCCCCGGGGCGGCTGGCCCGGGCCCTGCTCGTGCTGCTGGCGGCGTGGCTCTCGGGCTGAGGCGGAGGCCGGCGGCCGCGGGGGTGGAAGGGGCCTGGAAGCGGCGGGCCGGGACCGGGGGAGAGAGCCCGAGGCCAGACCGTCTTGGGGGGTGTCGCGGGGCGGTCGGCCGCCCCGTCCCCGGGCCCCCGCCGGGCGGCCTGCGGCGGCGCCTGGGGTAGAGTTGCGGGGCCTGCCACGGGTGGTGGTGGCCGCGGGGGCGCGCCCGGGCCTTGCCGCGACGGTCCCCGACCGCACCGCCGCCCCGGCACCGCCGGGCCCCTGCGCCCGGCCGCCCCCCTGGCCGCCTTGGAGGCCCCGTGACTGTTGGTCCTGCCCGCGCGCTGCGCCCCGGTGTGTGCACCGCCCTCCTCGTCGCGGCCGCCCTGGGGCCCGCGACGGCACTGGCCGGCTCCATCTCGGTCACCTCCGATGTGCCCGGCCAGGCGATCGTGCTCGACGGCAGCCCGACCCAGCTCACGACCCCTGCGCGCATCGACGGGGTGGCCCCCGGCGCCCACACCGTGCTCGTGCGGGGCGGCTGCCAGATCGGCACCACCACCGTCCAGGTCCCCGACAAGGGCGTCGTCGAGGCCTCTCTCCTGACCCGGCCGGCCCGGTCCAAGCTCTCGCTGGCGGTCGAGCCCGCCGGCGCCACGGTGACCATCGACGGCACCGCGGCCCAGCCCGGCGGCCTGCTCGATCTCTCCTGCGGCGCCCACTCCATCCGGGTCGCCCAGGACGGCTACCTGCAAGAGGTGCGCAAGGTCGAGCTCGGTGCCGGCGAGACCGTCGACATGCGCATCGCCCTCGAGCGCCTGGGCATCGGCTCGCTCGTGCTCACGGTCCAGCCCGAGACGGCCGAGGTGTCGCTGGACGGCGCCTTCATGGCCAAGGGCGACTACCGCAACACCGCGCTGAGCGCGGGCCCCCACGTCGTCGAGGTCACGGCCCAGGGCCACACCCCCCAGACGAAGATGTTCGTGCTCGAGGCCAGCCAGAGCCTCGACTACAGCATCGCCCTCGAGCGCATTCCCGGCGCCCCCCTCGCCGCCGCGGGCAAGGACCCCGGCCGCAGCAGCGGCGGGGGCGGCCACGCGCTCCGCAACACGGGGATCGGGGTGGCGGTGGCCGGGGCGGGCGTCGCGGTCGTCGGCCTGACCCGCTTCGCCGTCAGCGGGCGCGCCTACCAGGACTACCTCGCCGCCTCCCAAGACCCGAGCGGCTCGGCCGCCACCGCCGAGGCCATCCGCGAGGACGAGGTCGTGCCCGCCCGAAACCTGGGGGTCACCCTCTCCTCCCTCGGCACGGCCATGCTCGCCGGCGGCATCACCATGGCCATCGTCTTCTGATGCGCTCCCGGGCGCTCGGGTCCGCCCGCGCGCCGGGGGCCCGCGTCCCCCCCGTCCGTCGGGGGCCGCTTCCTTGTCACGGATTGCAACCGCGGGGAATGCCCGCCGTGGGCTGTCGCCCGTCCTGCCATCCTGAGGCTGCGGCCCCGACGGCTCCCCCGTCCGACATGCGCCCCCCGGGCGCCCCCCCCCCGAGGTCACCCCATGCGCCTTCGCCTTCCTCCCGCCCTCTACTCGGTGGGCCTGGTCGCCCTGGTCGGCTGCTACCCCGTGGTTCCCTTCGAGGGCGGTGAGGCCAAGGACGGCCTCGTGGGCACCGACGACGGCTCCGGCGACACGACCGACGGCACGGACGGCGGCGAGGGCTCCGACGGCGGCGACGGTGGGGACGACGGCACGGACGGCGGCGACGGCACGGACGGCAGCGACGGCGGCCTCGACTGCTCGGGCTATGTCGACAGCGACGGCGACGGCCACGGCACGGGCGAGCTGGTCGACTACGACTGCGCCGAGGCGGGCTATGCCGAGGCGGCGGGCGACTGCGATGACGGCGACGCCGAGATCTTCCCGGGGGCGGCCGAGCGCTGCAACGAGCGGGACGACGACTGTGACGGCACGGTCGACAACGACGTCCAGACCATCTGGTTCGTGGACGCCGACGGCGACGGCTACGGCGACGCCGCCAGCGAGGTCGAGACCTGCGACCCCGAGCCGGGCGTGGTGGCCGAGGGCACGGACTGTGACGACACGGTCGCCACCACCTTCCCGGGCGCCGACGAGACCTGCAACGGCGTCGACGACGACTGCGACACCGACATCGACGAGGAGGCCGTCGACGCGGCCACCTGGTTCACCGACAGCGACGGCGACGGCTACGGCGACCCCTCCACCGCCCTCGTCCAGTGCGAGGCCCCGAGCGAGGCGGCCGTGGTGGTGGGCGGCGACTGCGACGACGCCGAGGCCGCCATCAGCCCAGACGCCGCCGAGGTCTGCGACAGCATCGACAACGACTGTGACGGCGACATCGACGACGCCGACGCCTCTCTCGACGCCGCCACGGGCACGGCCTCCTACGCCGATGCCGACGGCGACGGCTACGGCGACGCCGCCACCGAGGTCTACACCTGTGTCGTGGCCTCGGGCCGGGTCGAGGACGCCACCGACTGCAACGACGGCGACGCGGCCATCAGCCCGGCCGCCACCGAGGTCTGCGACAGCATCGACAACGACTGCGACGCCCTCATCGACGACTACGACAGCAGCGTCGACACCAGCACGGGCTCGACCTTCTACGCCGACGCCGACGGGGACGGCTACGGCGACGCCGGGGCGGCGGCCGCGTTCTGCCTCGCGCCCCTGGGCTACACCACCGACGACACCGACTGCGACGACGGCGACGCCCTCGTGAGCCCGGCCGGCTCCGAGGTCTGCAACGGCTACGACGACGACTGCGACGGTGACATCGACGACGACGACACCAGCCTCGACACCTCCACTTGGCTGACCTGGTACGCCGACAG
>CAXQUZ010000755.1:0-5425 GCA_964226865.1 Myxococcota bacterium
GTTCAGACGTGTGCTCTCCGATCTCTGAGGGTGAGGGCGAAGACGTCGACCCCGGCGGTGGCGACGGGGCCCGTGCCGAGGTCGAGGCTGCCGTCGGCCGTGCCCGTGACGGCGATGCTGCTGCCGTCGGTGGCGATGGCGACGGGGACGAGGGTCGTGCCGGCGCTGCCGAGGGTGGCCGAGGCGATGTGGGCGCCGGTGGCGGCGTCGAGGGCCAGCACGAAGGCGTCCTGGGCGCCGGTGGCCGTGACCGTGTCGGTGGCGCTGTCGTCCGGGTCGAGGTCGACCGTGCCCGAGAAGGCGCCCAGCAGGTAGAGGGTGCCGCCGAGCTCGATCACGTCGACGATCTCGGCCGCATCGGTGGCCTCGCTGCCGCCCACGAGGCCGTGCCAGAGCAGCTGCTGGGTGAAGTCGTACATGGCGACGAAGCCGTCGTGGAGCCCGGCGCTGTTGACGTTGACCGAGGCCGCCGCCGTGCCCGCCGGGTTGAGGTTGGCGCTGACGAGGGTGCCCGTGACCGCCGTGCCGGCGCTGGTGTCGAGGGCGGCGCTGATCTCGTCGTCGTCGCTGCCGCCGATGCTGTAGGCCCAGCCGATGTCGCCCGTGTCGGAGAAGCGGGCGAACCAGCCGTCGCCGCCGCCGTTGCTGCGGCGCACGAAGGTGGGGGTGGCGTCGTCGAAGTCGACCGTGCCCGAGAAGCTGCCCGAGAGCAGGAAGCCGCCGCCGCCGTCCACCTCGGTCGAGGAGAGGGAGAGGTCGCCGTCGGAGCTGATGGCGAAGTCCATGGCGAGGCTGCGGTCGTCGGCAAAGGCCACGAAGAGGATGTCGTCGCCGGCCCCCTCGGCCTCGCGGGGCACCAGCTCCCGGGGATCGGGGTCGATGTCGATCTCGCCGTCGAAGGCGCAGGAGATCACGGCCCCGCCGGCGGGCAGGGGGTGGGCCCCGAGGCCGCGCACGGTGCCCGTGTCCTTGCCGAAGACGACGGGCCAGCGGTCGTAGTCGACGATCACATCCTCGTCGATGACCCCGTCACAGTCGTCGTCGAAGTCGTTGTCTTCGTCGATGCTGTCGGGGTTGACCGAGGCGTTCTCGTCGTCGCAGTCCTCGCCGCCCACCACCTCGGCCTCGTAGCCGTCGCCGTCCACGTCCCGCAGGTCGCCGCCGACACAGTCCTGGTCGATGCCGTCGTAGGGGATCTCGGTGGCGCCGGGGTAGATGTCGGGGTCTTCGGGGCGGCAGTCTTCGGCGTCGGGAACGCCGTCGCCGTCGGTGTCGACGGGCGGGTCATCCGTGCCCTCGTCCCCGCCCTCCGTGCCGTCGGTGCCCGCGCCGCCGCCGGTGCCCGTGTCGTCGTCGGGGGTGCCGGTCTCGCCGCTGCTGCCGTCGCCCTCGGGCACCTCGGCGTACTTGGGCTCGGCACAGCCGCCGGCCGAGAGCAGGGCGCCGAGGCCCGAGATGAGCAGGAGCGGCAGGACGCGACGGGGGGGGCGGGCAGACATGGGGGCGATCCCGGGCTGGCGCGGGTGGACGGGAATGGTAGCCCAAGGGACGAGCGGCGGGAGCAGACCCGCTGCCGCGGCGGTTGTGGAGGCCCCATGTCGACCGATCTGATGGTTCCCGCAGGCTCCGCGGGTGCGCGGGCGCTGCTGGTGTTGGCCCTGGCCCTGGCCGGCTGCAGCGGCGACAAGGGCGACAGCTCCGACGGCGCCGGGGGCTCGGACGGGAGCACGGGCACGGACGAGGCCGACGGCACGGACGCCAGCGACGGCACGGACGGGACCGCCGGCACCGACGGGGACGGCGGCGCAGACGGAGGGGACGGCGCGGACGGGGGCACCGTGGCCCTCAACGGCAGCCCTCCCGACAGCCCCGTGGCCCTGCCCACCTTCGCCGCCACCAACTCGGACGGGAGCGCCCGGGGCCGCGAAGACCTGCTCGGCTCGCCCACTGTGATGTGGTTCTACCCCCTGGCCGCCTCGGGCGGTTGAACCATCGAGGGTTGCGGGTACCGCGACCTCCAGTCCGACTTCGATGCCCTGGGCGTGAAGATCGTCGGTGTCAGCTTCGACCCGCCGGCCGCCAACGCGGCCTGGCGCGCCGACGAGGGCTTCGCCTATGAGCTGTGGTCCGACCTCGACCGCACCCTGGCGATGACCTACGGCGCGGCGAGCTCGTCCTCGACCGCCTATGCCTCCCGGGTCACGGTGCTGCTCGATGAGAACGGCGATCTTGCCCTGACCTACGCCATCTCCGACCTGGGCACCCACCCCCGCGAGGTGCTCGAGGACTGCCAGGCGCTCTACGGCGCCCGCTGAGCGCCGGAGCGGCGCCGGGATGCGCCTGGGCTACACTGGTCGCCCCCGGAGGTCCCATGCGTGATGTGTTGTTGCTCTCTTGTCTCTCGGCGGGTCTTGCGGCGGCACTCACGGGCTGCAGCGGCGGCGACGGGGACGACGGCAAGGCGGCGGGCGGCGGGGCCAGCTCCACCGACAGCGGCAGCGGCGCCACCGACAGCGGCACCCCCCGGGCCCTCGAGCGCGTCTGTCCCGGGGACGCGGGCTGTGAGAGCAACGAGGGCCCGCTGCTCGCGGGCGCGGCCGTGCGCGACGTGACGCCGCCCTGCTTCGAGTCGTGGACCGACCTCGACGGCAACGGCGAGTACGACCGCACGGACGATGCCTTCCTCGACTGCGGCTGTGACCGCCTCTGCCCCGAGGACGAGGGCTGGACGGCCGCCGATGAGGGCGAGGCCGACGGTGTCTTCCAGGCCACCTGGCTCGCGGGCTTCGGCCAGGGCCGGCCGGGCGCCACGATCAACGACCCCATCGAGGCCCGGGCTGTCGTGGTCTCGTCCGGCGACACCGCCGTGGCCCTGGTCACGCTCGACGTGGTGGGCTGGTTCTACGACGACACCCTGGCGATCCGTGCGGCGGCCGAGAGTGCCGGTGCAGACGTCGATCTCGTGGTGGTCCACGCCACCCACAACCACGAGGGCCCCGACACCATGGGCCAGTGGGGCGAGTTCTTCGGCAAGCGCGGCGTGGACGAGGCCTACCGCCAGTTCCTCATCGACGAGGCGGGGGCGGCGGTCGCCGAGGCCGCGGCCGGCCGCCAGCCCGTCACCCTGACCGTCGGGGCCGCCGACACGGCCGCCCCCTTCGGCGACAAGGGCACCCGCAACACCGTGCGCGACAGCCGCGACCCCGTCATCATCGACGAGCTGGTCGGCGCCGCGGCCCTGGTCGCCGAGGACGGCAGCACGGTCGCCACCCTGGTCAACTGGGGCAACCACCCCGAGGTGCTGA
This sequence comes from Myxococcota bacterium, assembly GCA_964226865.1. Taxonomy (GTDB): domain Bacteria; phylum Myxococcota_A; class UBA796; order UBA796; family UBA2385; genus CAXQUZ01. The sequence goes on from CAXQUZ010000755.1 coordinate 3,306, forward strand.
GCGACGAGAACACCGCCATCACCTCCGACTTCGTCCACTACCTGCGCACGGCGGTCGAGAACGGCGTCGACTACGACGCCCGCAGCCAGCCGGGCCGGGGGGGCACGGCCCTGTTCCTCAACGCCGCGGTCGGCGGGCTCATGACGCCGCTGGGCATCACGGTCACCGACTGGGACGGCGTCGACCACAGCGCCAGCGACTTCGCCAAGGCCCGGGCGCTCGGCGACCTGGTCGGCGCCCTGGCCCTCGACGCGGTCGACAGCGGCACGACGGCCACCGATCCGCGGGTCGCCTTCAAGGCCCAGACCTTCCACCTCAAGGTCGAGAACATCGCGTTCCAGGCCCTCTTCCTGGCCGGCATCTTCGACCGCGAGATCCTCAACTACGACGACACCCGGCCCCTCTCCGACGACAACGTGCCCGAGGTGCGCACCGAGATGGATCTGGTCGAGCTGGGGCCCCTGCGGCTGCTCACGGTGCCCGGCGAGCTGACCCCCGAGCTGGCCATCGGCGGCTACGACGGCTCGCGGGTCAACACGACCGAGGTGCCCTTCATCGATCCCGACAGCGAGAACCCGCCGGACGTGGCCAGCGCGCCGGAGGGCCCCTACCTCAAGGACCAGATGGCCGGCGAGCACAACTGGATCATCGGCCTCGGCAACGACGAGGTGGGCTACCTCGTGCCGCCCTACGACTACATTCTCGACGAGCGCTCGCCCTACATCAGCGAGGCGCCGGGCGACCACTACGAAGAGACCAATTCCATCGGTCCCTCCACGGTTCCCGCCGTGCTCGAGACCGCGGCCCTGCTCACGGCGGACTGAGCCCGCGCTTTGCCGGTCCCCCGTGGGTGCTTAGGTGCCTGCCGAACCCGCGGACAACAGGAGGACCGACCATGCGCGACCCGTACGCGGTCCTGGGCGTCTCTCGCAGCGCCTCCCAGGACGAGATCCGCAAGGCCTTCAAGAAGCTGGCCCGAAAGCACCATCCCGACCTCAACAAGGATCCCGGCGCCGACGAGCGCTTCAAGGAGATCAACCAGGCCCACGAGGCCATCGGCGACGAAGAGAAGCGCAAGCTCTGGGACGAGTTCGGTGAGGCCTCGACCAAGCCGGGCTTCGACGCGGCCAAGGCCCGGGCCTGGAAGCAGGCCGGCGGGGGCTTTCCGGGTGGGGGCTTCCCGGGCGGGGGCTTCCCCGGGGGCGGGGGCGGCTTCGGCGGCTTCGAAGACATCCTCGGCCAGATGTTCGGCGGCGGCCGGGGCGGTCCCCGGGGGCCCGTGCGCCGGAAGGGCGCCGACATCGAGGGCTCCATCCGGGTCGACCTGATGGCCCTCATCTCGGGCGAGCCCCAGGACGTCACCCTGTCCGGTCCGGGCGGCGCGCCGACGACCCTCAAGGTGCGCATCCCCGCGGGCCTGCGGGACGGCGGCACGATGCGGCTGCGCGGCAAGGGCCAGCCGGGCATGAACGGTGGGCCCGCCGGCGACCTCCACCTCACCATCCACGTCAAGCCCCACGCCGTGCTGCGGCCCAAGGGCGAGGACGACCTCGAGATGGACCTTCCCATCCGCATCGACGAGGCCATGACCGGGGCCCGGGTCGAGGTGCCGACGCCCGACGGGCCCGTGCGGGTGCGGGTGCCGCCGGGCACGACGGGCGGCCAGAAGCTGCGCATCAAGTCGCGGGGGCTGCGGCGCCGAGACGGTGCCCGGGGCCACCTCTACCTCGTGCTGCGGCCCACCCTGCCCGAGACCGACGACCCCCGGGCCGCCGAGCTGGCCGCGGAACTGTCGGGCTTCTACGCCCAGGATCCGCGCGCCGCCCTCGCCCTCTGAGCGGGGGGGAGGCCGCAGGCGGCTGTGGCTTGACACGGTCCGGTCGCAGCGCGTAGAACGCTTGGGATTGCGATGAGACGGTCGCTCTGGTCGAGCACCAGGCTGAGCCCGCGCGGGGAGTCCCGGCGCGGGGCGGGCGGCGAGCATCCCGAGGAGACGACGATGCGGATGGCGAGCGGAGCCCTGTGGCTCGTGATGGTGGGCGCGGCGATGGGCGTGGGCTGCAGCGGCGAGATCGGAAGAGCACACGTCTGAACTCCAGTCACCGCATGCTATCGCGTAT
>CAXQUZ010000756.1:0-7254 GCA_964226865.1 Myxococcota bacterium
CAGCATGTCGGGGGGCAGGCTCTCGGCCAGCCGCCAGCCGCCCCAGGGGGCCGCCGGGTCGAAGAGGTTCTGGCCGTCGTGGGCGTAGAGGGCGTGGGTGAAGGCGCCGTCCTGGGGCACCCAGACCTGGACCGCCCGGGGGGCGAGACCGCCGCCCTCGACGCCATACCAGCGCTCGAGGTGGGGGGCGGAGGCCGCCACGAGGCTGATCTCGCCGAACTCGTCGTGGGCGAGGCGCCGGCCGAGGGGGTCGGCGATCCAGCTCGTGCCGTCGGTGAACTTGTAGCGGGCGCCGTCGGGCTCGGGGAGCTCGAGCTCGGCCCACCACAGGGCGCCCGTCTGGTCCATGGGCGTGCCCGTCCACTCGTCGTGGTCGCCGGCGACCGCCCAGCTGCCCGTGCCACAGACACAGGCGAAGAGCACGGTGCCGTCGGCGGTCGCGACCGGCAGGCCGCCGCTGTCGGCGATGGTCTGGAGCACGGTCTCGGGGTCGCCCTCGCCGGCGATGGCGGCCCGGAGGAGGGCCTCGTCGGTGAGCCCCTCGTCCTCGGTGGTGCCGCCGTCGTCGCCGTCTGCGGGGTCTGCGGCCGTGCCGCTGTCGGCGCCGGCCTTGTCGGGGTTGCTGCTGCAGGCAGCAAGAATGCCGATGAGCAGGACGTTCAGGCGCATACCATCTCTCCGCCGTCGACCTGGAGCACGTTGCCCGTGAGCCAGCGGGTGCCCGGGCCGGCGAGGGCGACCAGGCAGTCGGCCACGTCGGCGGGCTCGGTGAGGCGCCCGTGGGGGTTGCGGGCGGCGGCCTGGGCGCGGATCTGCTCGTGGCCCGGGATCTTGCGCAGCGCGGGGGTGTCGGTGACCCCGGCCATGATGGCGTTGACCGTGCAGCCGTGGGGGGCGAGCTCGAGGGCGAGCTGGCGCACGTGGCTCTCGAGGGCCGCCTTGGCCGCCGAGACCGGGCCATAGGAGGGGAAGACCTGGCGCGAGCCGCCGCTGGTCATGGCGAAGACCCGGCCGCCCGCCCCGAGCAGCCCGGCGGCGACGAGGTCCTGCACCCAGTAGACGAGGCTGTGGGCCATGACGTCGAGGGTCATGTCGACGTTGCGCTGGACCGAGAGGCGCACCGCGGCGCCCGGGGGCGCGACGAAGGGGCGCAGGGTGCCGAAGGCCAGGGAGTGCATGAGCACGTCGACCCGGCCGTCGCCCACGAGCTCCCGCACGGCGTCGACCACCGCGGCGCGCTTGTCGGCGGCCGCGGCGTTGGTGTTGAAGAAGTGGGCCGGCACACCGTGGCCGGCCAGCTCTTCTTGGAGGGCCTCGACCGCGGCCATGCCGGCGCGGCGGTCGAGGTGGACCCCGAGGATGCCCACGCCGTCGCGGGCGAAGGCCCGGGCGGCGGCGGCCCCGAAGCCGGAAGAGGCGCCGAGGATCAGCGCCCAGCGACCATCGTGGCCCATGGGGCCCCCCGAGGCTCTGGTGGTGGGATCAGTGGTTGTGGGGGTCGGCGGCGGGAGCGCCACCGGCCGGCGCACCGCCCGCGGGGGCCGCACCGGGCGCGGGCACCGAGACGCTGGCCCCGCCGCCCATGGCGGCCTTGGCCTGGTCGCGCATGCCCGTGATGAGCTCCTGGGCGATCTCGCTCTTGAGCGACTCCTTGATCTGGTCCTTGACCTCGTCGAGGGGCACGGCGGCGCGCTTGTCTTCGACCTTGAAGATGAGCTGGCGGGGGCCGGCGGCGATGGGGCCGACCACGGTGCCCTTCTCGGCGGCGAAGATCGGAGTGGAGAAGTCGGGGGGGAGGCCCTTCTTCTCCACCCAGCCGAGGTCGCCGCCCTCGTCCTTGGTCTTCGTGTCTTCGCTCTTCTCCTTGGCGAGGGCCGCGAAGTCGCCGCCCCCGTCGAGGGCCGTCTTGACCTCGGTGGCCGTGGCCTCGTCGGGCAGCACCATGATGCGGAGCTTGGCCTGCTCCTGGGCGAACTGGACCTTGTGGTCGTCGTACCACTGCTGGATGCGGGCGTCGGTGATGCCCTCGTCCACCTTCTTCTCGATGTAGGCCTCGGCCAGGGCGCTGCGCTCGGCGAGGGCGGCGGCCACCTGGACCTGGGGGTCCTTGTCGAGGCCGGCCTTGAGGGCCTCCTGGTAGAGCAGCTCTCCGATGAAGAGGCTCTCCTTGACCTGGTCCATCTGGCCCGCCTGCTCCATCTGCTCGCGCTGGGCGTCGGGGATGCGGGCGAGGGTGGCGTCCATCATCTCCTGGGTCACGGCGCCCGTGCCGACCTTGGCGAGAACCTTGCCGGTCGTGGGCATCTCGCCGGGGGTGCGGGGGGCGGCCTGGGGCTCGCAGGCGAGTGCGAGGAAGGCGCAGGGCAGCAGGGTGAGGGCGATGCGGCGCAAGGGGATCTCCGGGACCAGCATTTCAGCAGGGCCCGTTAGCGCGGATCGACGGCTCGGGCCACGGGAGGCCCGCTTCCGACGGGGGCGCCCGCCCCGTGTGGGCCGGCTAGCCCCGGCTGGCCAGCACCCGGGGGTCTTCGCCCGTGCGGGCGCGGCAGACCTCGCCGAGCACCGCGGGAACATCGTCGACCACGTCATCGACGGCGGCGCTCTCCCAGGCGGGCAGGGCCGCGGCCCGGAGCTGGTCGGGGCCGATGCCCTGGCGACAGAGCGTGGCGAAGGCGGGCGCCTCGCCCACCCGCCGCAGGAAGGCCGAGAAGGCCGCCCGGCAGGTGGCCGCGGAGGCCGTCCCGCAGGCCTCGGGCGAGAAGTCGGCGGTGGCGCCGTGGAGGCGGTCGGCGATGGCCCGGCCCGTCAGGCCGTAGACCATGCGGTCGCTCTTGTGGGCGGGGATGCCGTACTCGTCCATCTTCATGCGCATCCAGCGCTCCATGGCCTCCTCGTCCCCCTGGGCGAGGTGGGCCCACTCCCGGGCGGCGTGGCGGGTCAGGGCGTGGTCGAGGCAGCGGCGCCGAAAGTCGCCCGTGTCGGCGCAGGCGGCGATGACCTCGGGGCCGAAGTCTCCGGCGCCGTCGAGGGCCTCGAAGCTGCAGAGGTCGCGCCAGCGGCCGGGCTGGAGCCCCCGGCAGGCGGCCCAGGCGTCGCCGCCGGCGGCCACGAGGTCGCGGGCGACGAGGGCCGTGCACTCGCCGCGCAGGTCGGGGTCGGTGATCTGGGTGCAGGCGGCGGCGGCGGCCACCGGATCGCGGGGCTGCTGGCGCACGCTGACGAGGTAGGCGGCGCGGTCCTCGGTGCCGGGCTCGGCCCCGGCGCCGGTGGCCCCACAGCCGGCGAGGCCCCCGCCGGCGGCCACCAGCAGGCCCAGGGCGGCGGCGGTCCCGCGGCCGACAGACGGCGGGCGGGGGTGGCTGGCTTCGCGCATGTGCCCTCCTCTCTCGCCGTCTGTCATAGTCGCGGGGGCGGCGCATCCAACCCGTGCCGCTCTGGAGTCGCGCCATGGGGTGTCCGCGCCCCGCCCGCCCGGGCGGTCCTGTGCAGTGTATCGGCCCGTCGGGCCGGAGTGTGAGGCCGTCTTGGCCCCGTGGCGCGGCCGGACGGGCACGGGGGACGGCATGAGCCGGCGCCTCCAGCTCGGGGGCCTCGGCCTCGCGGTGCGCGACAGCGGGCCGGCCGATGCGCCCGCCGTGCTGCTGCTCCACGGCAACCCCGACAGCGCCGACGTCTGGGACGGCACGGTCGCCGCCCTCGCCGCCGACGGCGGGCCGCCCCTGCGCTGCATCCGGCCCGACATGCCCGGCTTCGGCGACAGCCCGCTGCCGCCCCCTGGCTTCGACTACCGCCCGGGCGCCACCGTGCCCCTCTGGGACGCCCTCCTCGATGCCCTCGGGGTGACGGGCCCCGTGGTGGCCGTGGTCCACGACTTCGGCGGGCCCTGGCTGCTGCCCTGGGTGGCCCGGCGACCGGAGCGGGTCCACGGCATGGTCGTGGCCAACAGCCCCTACACGCCGGCATTCTCGTGGCATGTCTGGGCGCGCATCTGGCAGACCCCGCTGCTCGGCGAGCTCACCTTGCTGCCGAGCCCCCGGGCCCTCTTCGCCTGGGAGATGCGCCGGGGCTCCCGGGGCCTGTCGCGCGCCCACTGCGACGCCACCCACGCCAAGGTCGGGCCCGCCATGCGCCGGGCCGTCCTGCGCACCTACCGCGCCTTTCGCGATCTCGAGGGCATCTTCGGCCACGAGCTGCCCCTGCTGCTGCGGGGCCTGGACGAGCGCCCCCGGGCCGTGCTCCACGGGGCCGCCGATCCCTACATTCCCGTCCACCACGCCGAGGTCTTCGGGGTGGCGCCCACGGTGGTGCCCGGGGTGGGCCACTGGCTGCCGGTGGAGCGCCCGGACCTGGTGGCCGCGGCCGTCCGGCAGGTCTGGGCCGCCGCGCCCGCGCCGCTGCGGCTCACGCCAGCTGGGGCAGGCGGCTGAAGGGGCGGTCGACCTCAAGCCAGCCCGGCGCGACCATGGCCGGGGCGTCGGTTGCGGCGATGCCGACGGCCACGAAGGGATCGGGGTCGGCACAGCCCGCGAGCATGAGCCGGTAGCGCCGGGCGAGCAGGGCCAGCATCACGGCCCGCTGGGCGCCGGCGCCGGTCGGGGGCGCCCCCCGCAGCAGGCTGGTCCAGGGCGGCCGCGACCGGGCCAGGGCGGCCCGAAAGCCCGCCTCGCTGCCGAGGCCCTCGGGCATGGCCGCCTCGAGCACGAGCACGGCGCCGGGCCGCAGGGGCGGGCGCGGGCTGAGGGCGAGGTAGGTGGCCGCCCGGCTGGCCTGGTAGAGGCTCTGGGCCTTGGCCGCGGGCACCCGCAGCACGGCGCCGGTCGCGGGGGCGGCCACGGGGAGCCAGGGCTCGATGCGGGCCGCCGCCGCGCGCACGACGGCGGTGGGCGGGCCGAAGAGCCAGGTGTCGGCGGCGGGCACGTGGACGAGGGCGTGGGTGCAGCCGGCGGCGGCGCCCAGGGCGTCCACGGCGGCCCGGAAGGGGTTGCCGTCCACCCGGCCCACCTCGACGCCGGGCGCCGTGACCCGGTCCCGGTGGTGGAGGGCGGCGAGGGTGGCCCGGCCCCCGAGCCCGACGGCGACGGCCTTGTGGCCCCCCGAGACCCCGGCGTACTGGTGGAGCTCGGCGATGCCCAGGCCCACCACCGTCTCGCAGCCGTCCAGGTGGCGGCTGACGCTGCCAGGAATGCCGTCGACGACGGCAGTCTCGCGGGTGTCATCCGGGTCGTGCTGGACCGGCTGCCAGCCGCCCCGGGCCGCGTGGCCGGCGAGCTCGGCGGGGGTCATGGGCCGGTGGAGGCCGAGGCCCACGATCACCTTGGGCGTGCCGCGGAGGTGGGCGCGCAGGGCCGCCAGCGCGGGCAGGGGATCGAGGGGGCGGGTGTGGTCGGGCACGGCGACGGCGACGCGGCCGGGCAGCCCGCCCGTGCCGAGGGCGGCCTGGAGCACGGCGGCGGGGGAGGGGCCAGCGGTGACGGTCATGGGGACTCCGGCCGGTGGCGCGGGCGGGCGCGCTCGGCGGCGGGCGCAGGGCCCGGGGTGGCGAGGCCGCGCACCCGGTCGGCGATCCAGACCAGCGCGGCGCTGCCGTAGGCGAGGCCCGCGGGCCAGGCGGCCTCCTGCCAGGCGCCCGTGGCGGGATCGACCGTGGTGAGCACGACATAGGCGACCGGCGCGAGGCCGGCGAGCACGGTCCAGGCGCGGCTGCCGCAGACGAGGGCGGGCACCCAGGCCCAGGCGATGTACCAGGGGTGGACCGTGGGCGAGAGCAGCACGAAGGCCCCGCCCACCCACAGGGCCACCTCGGCCGGGTCGCGCCGGCGGAGCAGGGCCGTCCCGGTGACGGCCGCCCCGGCCACGACGCAGAGGGGCCGGGCCAGATCGGCCTGGCCGACGAGACCGAGGGCCCCGGAGACCAGCGGGAACACGCTGCCGTTGAAGGACCAGTGGCGGGCATAGGTCGAGAAGCCCCGCAGCACGGTCTCGCCGGCGTCGGCAAAGGGCAGCGCGGCGAGCAGCCCCAGCGCCGCGACGAGCAGCACGAGGGCCGGGCGCCGGCGGAGCAGGGCGAGCACGAGGGCCCCGGGCAGCAGCTTCAGCAGGGCGCCGAGCCCCGCCCAGCCGAGCCCGCTGTCGCCCCGATCCCAGGCCCGGATGGCCAGCACCACACACAGCAGGGCCGCCGCCTCGAGGTGGCCCGAGCCGGCGCTCTCGACGGCCGCAAGGGGCAGCAGGGCATAGAGCCAGGCGCCCCGCAGCCCCCGTCCCCGTCCGGCGAGCACCTGGGCGAGAACGCCGGCGGTGACGGCATCGCAGAGCCCCATGAACAGCTTGATGCTCACCGGGTGGTGGGCGATGCTGTCGAGGGCCGCGAAGAGCCAGAGGGCCAGGGGCGGGTAGATGGTCGAGATGTCGGGGTGGTTGACCAGCAGCCGGATGGGATCGGCCGCCTGGTCGAGAAAGACGGGGTCGGCCGGGGCGTGGAGGTAGGGGTTGCCGCCCGCGGCGACGACGTGGCCCTCCCAGAGGTAGCGGTAGAGGTCGTCCGAGAGGCGGGGCGGCGAGAAGAGCAGCAGCCCGCGCACGGCGGCGGCGGCCAAGAAGACGGCGCGGGGCCCGCCCCGGGGGCTCGGAAGGGCGAGCACGGCGGCGCCCCAGAGCAGCATCGCGACGACCGCCTCGCCGGGCCGCGCCCGGAGGTCGCCCAGCCCCACCAGCACCAGTGCGCCCAGCAGGGCGGCGACCAGGGCCCCGCGGGCGGGCCACGGGGAGCGGGGGGACGGGGGCACGGGCTCAAGTTTCTCCGCAGGCGATGGATGCCTTTTGGATGCCTTTTACCGCCAATCGCGATTTTAAACAAAATCCTCGTTTGATTGCGTCGGCTCAGGGTCACCATTACATCAGTTGTGATGGTCGTAAAATTTATGATGGTTTTTCAGGGCTGTGGACCTCAGGTGTCGGTCATTGCCACCCGAAAATTGTTGAGGCGGTGCGACAACAAGTCGGTGAGTTAGACCTGTGTATGGGGTTTCAGTTGGGCCATAGTCAGGCTTTTACCTTAGCCGATAAGCTCACCGATATGGCGCCTCAAGGGTTTGACCATGCCTTCTTTACTAATTCCGGTTCGGAGTCGGTGGATACAGCGTTAAAAATAGCGTTGGCTTATCACCGCGCCCGCGGTGATGCCAATCGCACCCGTTTAATAGGCCGTCAGCGTGGCTATCACGGGGTTAATTTTGGCGGTATTTCCGTGGGCGG